>CAJBVW010000522.1 GCA_903959175.1 uncultured Pseudomonadota bacterium | reverse complement strand
CTCCGCGCGCGCGCCTGGGGCTCGGAGGGCGCGCGGCCGCTCGGGGCCGCGCGGTCCGGCGCGTCCGCGCGCCGACCGAGGCCGAATGGCCGAGCCCGGAGCGCACCGACCCGGCCCGTCCGCGGGCGGGGGGCGCCCAGGTACCGTTGGTGCCGCCCTCGGGCGCGGGGTAGCTTCCTCGAATGTTGGCCTTCTTCGCGCTCACCGCCTGCACCGGCACCTACGACGGCCCCGCGGCGGCCGGCGAGGGGGCGGCGGCGTTCGGGAAGGTGCGGTCGTTGTTGGGGGACGGCCTGGGCGGGGTGGAGATCTGCGGCCTCGGGCTGGACGTGGACTGCGTGATCTCCGAGGACGACGGCGACTTCCTGCTGGAGCCGCTGCCAATGGAGAGCGATGTCGTTGTCACGATGGAGAAGGCCGACCACCTGCGCACCGCCTACCTCCACCACACGGCGCTCGACCAGGAGTGGCGGAAGACCCTGATGCCCGCCTCGCTGGTGGACACGATGACCGCGCGCGTGGACACGACGTTCGACGCCGACGCCGGGCACATGATGTTCATCCTCTGGGCGGGGCCCGACTACGACGCGTTCGAGCGGGTCCCCGACGTGACGTTCGCGCTCACAGACGACGGTGGGGAGGCGGTCGAGGGCACGTTCTACCAGGCGAGCGGCGGGATGCCGGACCCCACGCTGACCGCCACGAGCAGCGCGGGGTCGGGCGGGGCCTTCAACCTCGTCCCCGGGACCTACACGGCCAGCCTCGAAGGGGCGACGTGCGGGCCCTGGTTCTCCCCGGATTTTGTGCCCGGCGAGCCCTTCTCCGTGCCGGCCCTCGCGGGCTGGGCGACGTACATGGACCTCGTGTGTGAGTAGGAGCGGCCGATGTGGACGATCCTGCTTGGGTGTGTGGCGCCCGCCGACAAGCCCGAGGTCGAGGAGACCGCGCCGGAGGACACCGGCGATGCCAGCGCCGTCCCGCTCGATTGGGCCGTGGTGGACGGGTGTGAGGCCGAGCGCGGCGAGGGCTTCAACGGCTGGGGCACCACCGACACCGTGCTGCTCGTGCACGGCTCCTCTGCCGACGATCGCGCGCTCGCGGAGCAGGTCTACGGCTGGTACTCCGGCTTCGTCGCCCACATGGAGCTGCGCGAGGCCGGGGACCTGACCGAGGCCGACAGCGCGCTCGACCTGCTCATCGTCGGCGCGCCCGACACCAACGCGCTGCTGATGGCGATGAACGGCGTGTTGCCCGTCTGGTTCGAGGACGGCGCCTTCACCTTCGGCGGCTACCGGTACACCGAGCGCGGCAACGGCATCGCCGTCGCGATGGGCGGGCAGTGGTGGGACGAGCCGTTGGACGACTGGGCCGCCACCTACGCGGCGAGCGGGGAGCTGCCGGGCCTCGCGGGGCTGCGCGACGACTTCGGGAGCTACTACGGTGGGATCTCGTACCCGGTCGCCGGGCACTTCGTCGCCTTCCTGCTGGACGGGTGGGGCCCCGACGCGCTCAAGGCGCTCTACGTCGCGCCCGACCTGGACGCCGCCTTCGAGGTCGAGCTCGGGATGACGACGAGCGAGGTCGAGGCGGCGTGGCTGGCGACGATCGGGGTGTGATCCCGGACCGTCCGGATCGCCCGGGAGCCCCCAATCGAACCGACGCGCTACTTGTTCGCTTCGAGGGTCTTGTCGCCGGGCGGGATGAGGACGAGCGCCTTGCCGAAGATGGACGGGCCCTTGCTGGCGAGCCCGTCCACCGCGGGGGTGGTGACCGCCTTGTAGTGGTTCTCGTGCTTCGGATGGTCGGGCTTGCGCGCGGCGACGGCGAAGAGGGCGAGGACGGGCAGGGACAGGGCGACAAGGCGGCGGGACATCGGGGGGCTCCTCGGAGGCACGGGGCGATCGGCGTCGGATCGGGCCGACGCACGCGCCGATTGGCACCTCGGCCTGCTGCTTGCTGCCCGCATCGCCCCGCGCGCCGGATCGGCGATAGACCTCCGCAATGAACTACCAGCCCGCCGGCCCCTTCGGCCCCATCCCCTGCTTCCGCGTCGACCCGGCGCCGGCCGCCCACCGCCCGGCCACCGTGATCGTGCTCCAGGAGATCTTCGGGGTGAACGCCTACATCCGCGGCGTGTGCGGGGAGCTCGCCGCGGCGGGTTTCACCGCGGTCGCGATGGACCTGTTTCACGCGCGGTCGCCGAACTTCTTCGCCGGATACGACGAGGCCGGGATCGCCGCCGGCCGCACCGAGGTCGCCGCGCTCGACCTGGTGCGCCTCCACGCCGAGCTCGAGGCGCTCGTCCACGCCTCCCGCACCGACGCCGCCGGCAACGGCCGCGTGGGGGTGCTCGGCTTCTGCTACGGCGGCCTGCTCGCCTGGGAGACGCACGGCCTCCACGCGACGGACGCGGGCGTGAGCTACTACGGCCGCGCCCACGCCCCGAGCCTCGACGGCGTGCCGCCGATGGAGCGCTCCGACGCGATGAAGGGCCCGATGCTCGCCCACTTCGCCACGCTGGACGCCAGCATTCCGCCCACCGCCGTCGGGGCGTGCGCCGCGGCGCTGGTCAAGGCGTCCGTGCGCGGCACCATCGAGGTGTGGCCGGGCACGCACCACGGCTTCCACTGCTGGGACCGCGCGGCCTTCGACCCCTCGGCTGCGAGCCGATCCTGGGCGGAGACCCTCGCCTTCTACCGGGCCCACCTGCTCGCGTAGATCAGGTGGGGAACGCCGCGTCGAGCTCGGCGAGGTCGGCGGCGGTGAGCACCAGCGTCATCGCCGCCGCGGAGTCGACCGCGCTGGCGACCTTCGAGGCGCCGGGGATCGGGAGCATGACCGGCGACTTCGCGAGGAGCCACGCGAGCGTGACCTGGAACGGCGAGACGCCGTGCCGCTTCCCGACGGCGCCGAGCACCTTGTCGGTCGCGACCTTCGCCTTGCCGCGCCCGCCGCCGACGGGGCTGTAGGGCAAAAACGCGATGCCGTTGGCGGTGCAGTGCTGCACCACGCCGTCGTCCCACGCGGAGCGGTCGAAGGGGTTGCAGCGGTTCTGCACGCTGACGATCGGCACGATGGCGCGCGCGATCTCGATCTCTTCGACGCTCACGTTGGAGAGGCCCACGTGCGCGATCTTGCCGGCGGCGCGCAGCTCGGCGAGGGCGCCGACCGACTCGGCGAAGGGGACGTCGTCATCGGGGGCGTGGAGCTGGTAGAGCTGGATCTGCGCGACGCCGAGGGCGGTGAGGCTCTTGTCGCAGGCGCGGCGCAGGTGGTCGGGCCGGCCGTTCGTGGTCCAGTCGCCGCCGGGGCGCTCGAGGCCGCCCTTGGTGGCGACGACGATCCCGGCGGTGTCGCTCCGCGCGGCGAGCGCCTTGGCGATCAGGCGCTCGTTGTGGCCGATGTCGTCGTCATCGAGGCAGTACACGTCCGCGGTGTCGATGAGGTCCATCCCGGCGTCGAGCGCGGCGTGGATGGTCCGCAGCGCGTCCGCCTCGGAGGGCCGCCCGCCGATGGACATCGGCATGCCGCCGAGCCCGATGGGGGCGACCGAGAGGCCCGAATTGCCGATGTTCCTGCGCATGGGGCCTCCGAGGGGACGAGCGAAAGGGACGAGCTACTTCTTCTTACCGCCGGGCTTCATCGCCTTGCTCTTGTTGTTCGGCGGGCTGCGGAAGCCGGGCCGCGCCGTCAGATCGGAGGGGCGGGTGAGCACGCCCGGGGGCGCCGTGGGCGTGCCGGGGAGCGAGGTGGGCTGGAGGAAGTCCTTGTTGGGCTTCTCTTCCGTGGTCGTCTCGATCTCGGTCTTGTCGGTGTCGGACACGTAAACCTCCGTGGCGGGCGGGTCTAACCGGGTTTGGGGGCCTGGGCGCGTCCCCCGCGAAGACGCGGGGGCCGGGCCCTTCCGGGCTCGCTCTCGCTCGGTCGTCCGGGCCCGGGCGCCCGGACGGACCGGCCGGGCCGGGGCGCCCGGCCGCCCTCCAGGCCCCTCGCGCGGGGAGGTGCCCGCGGCGGCCCCGAGGGGCGCAGGGGCGCCCGCTGACGGCGGAGCCCGCGCGGTGAGTCTCCCGCCGGTCGAGCCGCGATCGGGCCCGATCCGCCAAAAGTCTCCCCGCAAGGGGTATGGGACCACCTATGCCCCCCGCGGGGAGACTCGCGTCGACCTATGCCCCTTCGTAGGAGACAAAAGGGTGGCTCGGAGCCCTCGGCGAGAGGGTGACGGGCGGGAAGGCTCCGGCGCGCTGCCGGATTATCGGCGTTTGTCCGTTGGCGGTGCCGTCGTAAGCAGGATATGTTTGTGTGTTTGTCTCCAACGAAGGGGCATAGGTTCGGTCGTGTCTCCGGGCGAGGGGCATAGGTCGCTTTGACCCCCCAAAATGGAGGATCGGGGCGCTGAAGCACGCGCCAGGGATGTGCAGGGCCCGCGGCCGCCTCGGCCGCGGGGTTCCGGGCCCGGCGCCGTGGCCCTTCACCGCTGGCCGGGACCGAACCAAGCGAAGCGCGCCCGGAGCAGCCCGACGCCCGCGTCCGCGCGGGCGGGCGCCCGGTGGCCGATCCCGCCCGGGATCCGCTATACTGCTCGCATGTTCACCCCCACCGCCAACCCGCCCTCGCGCTTCGAGGAGATGCACGTCGAGTACGACGAGGAGGCGCCGCCGGCCCGGCTGCGCGTGTATGACGATGACAGCAAGAGCCTGCTCTCGGAGAACGACTCGCCGGACCTGCCCTTCCGGTGGTCGATCAACCCCTACCGCGGCTGCTCGCACGGGTGCACGTACTGCTACGCGCGGCCGAGCCACGAGTACCTCGGCTGGGGCGCGGGCACGGACTTCGACACGCGGATCCTGGTGAAACGCAACGCGCCCGCGCTGCTGAAAGCGGCGTTCGATGCCCCCTCCTGGGCCGGCGAGCGCATCCTCTTCTCCGGCAACACCGACTGCTACCAGCCGCTCGAGGTCCGGCTCGGGCTCACGCGCGCGCTGCTGGAGGTGTGCCTGCGCTACCAGAACCCGGTGGCGCTCATCACCAAGTCGAACCTCATCGAGCGCGACGTCGCCTTGCTCGCAGACCTGCACCGCGTCGCGACCGCGCGGGTGACCTTCTCCATCCCGTTCCACGACGCCGCGCTCGGGCGCGCGATCGAGCCGGGGGCGCCGACGCCATCGCGACGCTACCGTGCTCTACGCACCCTCGCCGCCGCGGGGATCCCGGTCGGCGTCAACATCGGACCGGTCATCCCGGGGCTCAACGACCGCGACATCCCCGCGATCCTGAAGGCGGCGAAGGAGGCCGGGGCCCGCTGGGCATCGCTCCTGTTGGTGCGGCTGCCGGGGCCGGTGGCGCCCTACTTCGAGGCGCGGCTGCGGGAGGCGCTGCCGTTGCGTGCCGACGGGGTGCTGGCGCGGATCCGGCGGGCGCGGGGCGGGAAGCTGCACGACGGGCGCTTCGGGCATCGCTTTCGCGGCGAGGGCGAGGAGTGGGAGGCTACGCGTGCGCTCTTTCATGTGTGGAGGGACAAGCTCGGCTACGGAGACGGCTACGGGGAGACGCCGCCCGCTCCGAGCGCGTTCCGGCGGCCGGGGGAGGGGCGGCAGATGGGGCTGTTCTGAGCCGGCGCACCGCCCGGGGGAGATCCGTCGTGACGCAACGCCGCTACAGCGTGAACGCGAAGTCCTCCGCCAACAACCCCGGCGCGCGGGCGCCGACGAGGGAGCGGCCGCCGTAGGTGCCGGTGTCGGGGAGCTCCTCGGACTCGCTCGTGAGGCCGACGAGCTGGTCGCCGAAGACGCGGAAGAGGCTCTCGTCGAAGCGCATGACGGGCACGGGGGCCACGATCTCACCGTTCTCGACCCAGAAGGTGGCGAAGCGGGTCATGCCGGTGACGCGCGCGGCGGGGCGGTCGGAGAAGTTGAGGTACCAGAGGTTACCCACCCAGAGGCCGGTGCCGAGGCGGGCGAGGGCGTCGGCGGAGGGGATGTCACCCGGGGCGAGGGCGAGGGAGCGGGCGGACTCGTCGGGGTCGGCGCCGTTGGGGGTGAGGCCGAACTCGCCGGCGGTGCGGGCGCTGACGAGCTCACCGGCGTGGCGGCCCGCGGTGACCAACGGCACGCGCTCCGGACGCACGAAGCCGTCGTCGGTGAAGGACGGGGCCCAGCCGCGCGCGGTGTCCTCGGAGAGGTGGACGCTCGGGTGGAGGGCGACCTCCCCCTGGGCGAGGCGGCGGAGCGGGGAGGCGCCGGTGCGGCCGGCGCGCGCGGAGAAGCCGCCCCAGTTCATCATCGCGAGGAGGTCGTTCAGCGCGGTGGGCGTGAGGAACACGCGGTAGCGGCCCGGGGCGAGGGCGCGGCGGGGGCGCTCGAGCGCGGCGAGGTGGGTGCGGGCGGTGGCGAGGGCGTCGCGCCAACGCGCGCGGTCCCAGGTGGCGCCGGAGAGGCCGGTCTGCACGGCGCGGTCGCCGCCGAGGTAGGCCGCGACCTTGGCGTCGAAGCGCTCGACGACGTGCCAGTGGGTGTGGCCGAGCGAGGTGGCGAGGCCGCGCCAGACGGGGCCGCTCGCGTGGATGCCGACGAGGTCGAGGCCGGCGGCGTCCTCCGCGACGCTCGCGACGATCTCGGCGGGGGTGGGCAGCGCGCCCGACTCGACGCGGCGGGTGTCGCCGGGGGCGGTCGCGTAGAGGAGGTAGGGGTCCTCGTCGGCGCCGGCCACGAGGCCGCGGGCCTCGACGAGGGCGGAGAGGAGGTGGGCGTCGTCGCCGTCCCCGCGGAGGTCGATCGTCACGGACGCGTGACGACGGCCGTCGATGAGGCGCACGGTGGCGCGCTCGCGGTCGACGTGGCCGGCCTGGCGCACCTTCGCGTGGTTGAAGCGCGCGAAGTCGGTCGACTCACCCTCGATGGAGAGGAAGGCGACCTCGGCGCCGCGCAAACAGGTGAACAGCCGCGTCGCGCGGGCGTGGAAACGGGCCTCGGCGCTCATGCCTCGCCTCCGAAGACGTCGACGTTGTCGAACACGCAGGCGGGGGAGGCGTGGCCGACCCGCACCATCTGGTTGGGCTCGCCCTTGCCGCAGAAGGGGGTGCCGAGGACCTCGACCGTGGCGGCGTCTCCCACTCCCGAGAGGCTGCGCCAGAAGGTCGCGGAGATGCCGCGGTAGTTGGGGTTCTTGACGACCTCGGCGAGCTGGCCGTCGCGGATGACGCGGCCCCACTCGCAGCCGAATTGGAATTTGTTCCGGGAGTCGTCGATGGACCAGGAGACGTTGGTGTCCATCATCACGCCGCGTTCGATGCCGGCGATCAGCGCGGCGAGGGGGGTGTCGCCGGCCTCGATGTTGAGGTTGGCCATGCGGTCGATCGGGGGGCGGTCCCACGCGGAGGCGCGGGCGTTGGCGGTGCCGGGGAGCGACGCGCGGCGCTGGGAGAGGGCGCCCCCGAGCGGGCGTTCGAGCACGCCCTTGCGGATGAGCCACTCACGACGGGCGGGGGTGCCGGCGTCGTCGAAGGCGTAGGAGGCGAACTCGCCGCGGACGGTGGGGTCGAAGGTGACGTTGAGCAGGTCCGAGCCGTACTTGTAGCTGCCGAACATGTCGGGGGTCACGAAGCTCGTGCCGGCGTAGTTGCGCTCGTCGCCGAGGATGCGGTCGAGCTCGAGCGGGTGCCCGATGGACTCGTGGATCTGGAGCATCATCTGGCCGGGGAGCAGCAGGAGCTGCATCGGGCCCGACGGGCAGTTGGGGGCGGCGAGGAGCTGGAGCGCCTCCTCGCGCAGGCGTTCGGCCTCGCCGGAGAGGAAGGCGACGTCGAACAGATCGAAGCCCCCCTGGCGGCAGGTCCCGGCGTCGCCGCCGCCGCCGCCGATGGAGCGGCGCTGGGACTCGCTGCCGCGCGCGGCCGTGACGGAGAGGTTGGGGGAGACGTGGCGGAGGCGCTGCCAGGTGGCGCCGCCGCGGCTGGTCCACGCGGCCTGGTCGACCTCGGTGACGTCGAGGCCGGCGGCAGCGTCCACCACGGCGGCGGCGCCCCCGCGGAGGCGCGCCTCGAGGTCCCGCAGGGCGGCCCAGAGGTCGGCCACGGGGGGCTCGCCGCGGCCCGCGCCGGTGTCGGGGCCGGTATCGGGGCCGACGCCGGGCCCGAAGAACTCGCCGCGGGCGTCGCTCACGTCGGTCGGGAGCATCGTGACGAGCGCGTTCGCGCCGACGACGCGCGCCCACCCGGCGGCGACCTCGAGCGCGGCGGCGAGGCCCCGCACGCTCACGTCCGCGGTGGCGGCCCAGCCCTCCGCGCCGTTGACGACGGCGGTGACGAGCGCGCCCTCGGCGACGGTGGAGGCGGGCGGCTCGGCCACGCCGCGGCGCACGGACCACGCGCGGGTGCGGGTGCGCGACCAGCGCACGCTGAAGTGGTCGACGCGGGCGCCGGCCGGGTGATCGCGGAGGGCCCCGGCGATGCGGGTGAGGTCGTCGAGCATGCCTTGGCCTATCGCGGGAACGCCCGGCTCGCGCGGTCGCCGAACGTGCGGGGGGGCCCAGGGAGCGCGGTCGCCGCGGCTCGGCGCGGCGGGGACCGCGCGACACGCCGGTCGCCCGGAGAGCGGTCGCCCGAACCTCGGTCGCCCGGAGATTGCGCCGCCGGTCGCGGGTCAGAATTGGAAGTAGAGGAACTCCACCGCGTCCATCCGGACGAACACGTAGAAGCAGACGACGAAGGCCGCCCAGACGGTGGTCTGGAGGGGGAGGTACCACGCGCTCGTCGCGAGGCGGGGGAGCACGAAGCGCTCCACGAGCAGGCCGATGACCAGCGGAGCGGCGGTGAAGGCGACCGCGGCGAGCATGACCACGGTGGCGACCCACTCGTCGGGGGTGGCCGCGAAGGGGTTGAGGTGGAGGAGGCGGAAGATGCGCGCCACGTCGGTCTCGCGGAACAGCAACCAACCGAAGACGGTGAAGCCGAACATGAGGCCGACCGCGGCGACGTGGCCGCCGGTGCTCTTGCGGACGGTGGTGGGGATGAGCGGCGTTGCGAGCCGGTACCCGACGAGGAGCAGCGCGTGGTAGGCGCCCCAGAGCACGAAGTTCCAGCTCGCGCCGTGCCAGAGCCCGGAGATGAGCATGGCGGCGGAGGTGGCGAGGGTGGCCCGCCAGAAGCCGCCACGCGAGCCGCCGAAGGTGATGTAGAGATAGTCCCGGATCCAGGTGGAAAACGAGATGTGCCAGCGCCGCCAGAAATCGGAGGGACTCGTGGCGAGGTAGGGGTTCTTGAAGTTCTCCATCAGCTCCCACCCGAGCATGCGGGCGGTGCCGCGCGCGATGTCGGTGTAGCCGGAGAAGTCGGCGAGGATCTGCACGGTGAAGCCGAGGGTCGCGGCCCACACCATCGGGCCGGAGGGCGCGTCCAACGCGTAGATCTTGTCGACGTAGGGCGCCACGGTGTCGGCGGACACCATCTTCTTGAACGCTCCCCAGAGCGCGAGCGCGAGCCCGGAGCGGACCATGGCCCAGTCGAGGCGGCGGTCGGTCTCGGCCTGCATGAGCAGGTTGGACGCCCGCTGTACCGGCCCCGCCACGAGGTGACAGAAGAAGGACACGGCGAGCATGTACTCGAGCAGGTTGCGACGGGGCTTGAGCTCCCCGCGGTACACGTCGATGGAGTAGGCCATCGATTGGAAGGTGTAGAAGGAGATGCCGGCGGGGAGGAGCACGCCGAGGGGGCCGACGGAGTTGGCGACGCCGAGGGCGTCGAGGGCGGCGGCGACGTTGACGAGGAAGAAGTCGCAGTACTTGTAGTAGCCGAGCAGGCCGAGGTTGGCGGTGAGGGTGGCGGCGAGCACCCAGCCCTTGTGCCGCGGGTACTTCTCGATGCCGAGGCCGCCGAAGTAGTCGACCGCGGCGGACACGTAGAGCAGGACAAGGAACCAGGGGTGGACCCACCCGTAGAAGATCGCGCTGGCGACGATGAGGAGCGCGTTCTGGAGGCGGCGCTCGCGGAGCGTCCAGTACGCCGTGAAGACGACGGCGAAGAAGGCGATGAACTCGATCTGAATGAAGTTCATTGGTCGCAGCCCGCGAGGTGCTCGGACTCGCCGATGGAGAGTTGGGTGACCACGAACGCGTCGCTCGCGGAGAGGGTCAGATCCATCGGGGTCCCCGGCGGGAAGGGCGTGGCGAAGGGGAGACACACGCGGGCGGCGCCGCCGGTGGCGGGGAGGACGAGGTCACCCTCGGCGACGGGCGGGGTGGCGCCCTGCGTGGCCGCGACGCGCACGTGGATCGAGGCGCCGGGGCGCGGATCGTCGGCGGGGAGGAGCGCGATGCCGGTCAGGACGAGGCGATCCGCGCCGAGGCGGAGGCGGTCGGTGGAGGCGACGACGTCCCATGTGAGGGTGTCACCCGGGTACACCCAGCGGCTGGTGCCACACTTGCGTCGGGGGTCGAGGCGGAGGCGGTAGGGCCCCTCCGGCATGCGGTCGCCGGGGGCGGAGAGGAGCAGGGTGCCGCCGAGGTGGCCGTAGCCGGGGCGGCCGTTGGCGAGCATGGTAGCGAGGAGGTGGGCGTCCTTGACCCACACGTCCGGCGCGCGCTCGGCGGCGAGCTGGAGGGGGGAGCAGGGGTAGTCGAGGCGGGCGCGGAGCACGTCGTCCGCGAGGTGGGCGTAGTCGGGCACGTCGAGGGTGGTGAGCGCGTCGCGGGTGCCGACGGTGGCGGCGGGGACGGTCGGCGGATCCGGGGGGGCGACGGCGGCGCGGATGAGGGGCGCGAGGGAGACGGGCGGCGCGCCGAGGAGGCGTTGGCCGTCGAGGACCAGCTCGTCCACGACCAGCCAGGTGTCGGCGTCAGCGGCGACGGCGAGGGCCCAGGCGCCGGTGGGCGCGGGGACGGTGGCCGTGGCGTGGAGGACGCGGCCGCGGGGCTCCAGGGGGACCTCGACGCCGGCCACGCGGAGCCGGGCGCCGCCGCCGTGCACGGCGCGCGCGGTGACCTCGACCTCGACCGTGGCCTCGCCCGGGGGGGCGTCGTAGCGCCACTCCGTCGCGGTGCCGGGGTAGACCCACCACACGGGGCCACGCTTCGCGTCGGTCACGACGCTGGTGGGCTCCGCGAGCCCGAGGGTGAGGCCCTCCGCGGCGGCGGCGCGCGGGGCGACGAAGGCGCCGAAGCGGCGGTGCTGCCACGCCCCGGCGCAGGTGTCACCGAGGGCGCGGTCGAGGCTGCCGGGGGTGAGCGGGCCTGCGGCGTCGGCGAGGACGAGCGGGCTGGAGCGGCCGAAGCCGGCGGCGAGGAGCGCGTCGTTCGAGAGGAAGGCGAGGTCGGGGAGGGGGGCCTGGAACCCGCACGCGCGGTTCGGGGACGGCGCGAACGTGAGGGGCGGGAGGGCCGGCGGGGCGCCGACGCGGAGGACGGCGGTGGGGAGGAGGACGGGGCGCGCGGGGGCGACGCCGCCCTCGAGGATGTTCGCGGCCGCCATCGCGGCGACGAGGGCGTCCGTCGCAGCGCGCCGGCCGGAGCCGGAGAGGTGGAGGTGGTCGTTCCACGCGTCGGCCGGGAGGGGGACGTCCTGGAGGTCGATGTAGCTGACGCCGCGGCGGTTCATCAGGTCGAACACGCCCTTCTCGAGCTCGGGCGCCAGCGTGTCCATGTAGCGGCTGCTCATCGGGAGCGGCGCGCGCACGAAGAGCACCCGCGCGCCGTGCGCCTCGGCCAGCGTGATGAGGTCGGGGACCAGCGAGTCCTCCGGCGCCCCCTCGCTCGCGGTCATGGCGTGGCTCACGCGCGTCTCGGCGACGGGCACGACGCGGGCCTCGCCGCCGGCGCGGAAGCGCGCGGTGCGGCCGAACGTGGCCTCGAGGGCGGGCTCGCTCACGCTCCGGCCCGCGGCGAGGAGGCCGTCCCCGCCCGGCGGGGCGAGGAGCGCGCCCACGGCGGCATCGCGGACGCCGGCGAGGAGCGCGTCGTGCGCGGCGCTCGCGTTGCGGCGGGCGGACGCCGCGAAGCGGCCGAAGGGGCCCGCTCCGCGGCCCAGCACCTTCGCGTCGAGGACCGCGCTCGGCGTCGAGAGCTGCCCCTCCATCCCCTTACGCTCGGCCGCGGAGTCGGCCTCCACCCGGAGCATCGCGGCGAGCTGGCCGTACACGACGACCAGCTCGGGCGTGTAGCCGCCCCCGAACACGCGCTGCTCGAGCATCGCGTACCAGGCCGGTGCGCTCGACCCCCCGACCCTCACGTTCGCGACCGCCTGCTCGTAGCCGAGGCCCTTCGCGAGCGCGGCGCGGTCGATGTCGGACGCGGACTTCGAGTTGCCGACGATGACGATGCCGGGCGACGCCTTGGCGAGCGCGAGGTCGTTGGTCTGGGCCTCGGCGGAGAGTTCGCGGGCGGGCTCGGTGGAGAGCCACGCGGTGGCGCCCAGGAGCACGAGCAGGGGCAGGATCACGGCCGCGACGGTCGGAGGACGCATGCGCGGAAGCTACCGCGTGCGTGCGGCCCGTGAGTGATATCGTGGTCAAGGAGCGTCGCTGCCCCGTGTGGATGTCCCTGCTCACGCTGCTCGTCGCCCACGCGGCCGAACCGTCGTGGGTCACGAGGTTCGTGTTCCCACACGCGGCCGGCCCCCCCGCCGATCGGTGCCCGCCGCCCCTCGTGGTGCCGCCGGCCCCGCGCGCGGTGCGCCCCGAGGTGGAGGACATCCGCACCCGCGGCATGGTCCGGATCGACCTCGCGCCCGGGGCCGCGAACGCGGAGATCCCGGCGGACCTGCGCGCGCACGCCCTCGCCCCGGCCGACCCCACGGCGCTCCCCGCGGTGCCCGTCGAGGGGGCGCCGGACGTGGTGCGTCGCATCCGTGAGGTGCTCGCCCGCGCCGCCACCCGCCCCGTGCGCGTCGCGATGTGGGGAGACTCCCTCACCGCCGCCGACCGCCTGCCGAGCGCCCTGCGCCGCGCGCTCCAGGCCACCTACGGGGACGCCGGGCGCGGCTTCGTCCTGCCCGCTGCGCCCTGGCCCGCGTGGAACCCGGTCGACCTCGAGCGCTGTTCCACGGGCCTTTGGCACGCGGAGAGCGAGCGCACGGCCACCGCGCGGAAGGACGGTCTCTACGGCCCCGGCGGCGTGAGCCTCGAGGCGTCCGAGGCCGAGGCCACGTCCTGGATGCAGACCCCCGCGGGCCTCAGCGTCTCGCGCTTCGAGGTGGCCTACCTCGCCCAGCCCGGCGGCGGCCGGCTGCGCGCGCAGGTCGACAGCGAGCCGCCCCTCATGGTGGCGACGGCCGCGGACACCGTCGGACCGGGCCTGCTGCGGCTGGACGTACCGGACGGCCGCCACCGCCTCACCCTCACCGTCGTGGGCGACGGCCCCGTGCGGATCTTCGGGGTCACGCTCGACCGCGACACGCCCGGCGTCGTCGTCGACGGCATGGGCGTCGGCGGGAGCACCGCGGGCGACTGGGCGAAGTGGAGCGAGCCGCTGATGGCGCCGTTCCTGGCGCGGCGCCCGCCCGAGCTCGTGCTCCTCGAGTACGGCACCAACGACTCCGCCGCGAACAAGATGACCCCCGACCGCTACCGCGCCGAGCTGCGCGCCCAGCTCGAGACGATGCGGCGCCAGCTCCCCGACGCGGCGTGCGTGCTCGTGACCCCCGCCGACCGCGGCCAGAAGGTGATCGGCACGACCTTCGCGGTGTGGTCGCCGCTCGACTGGGTGATCCGGATCCAGGAGGAAGAAGCGCCGGCGTTCGGTTGCGCGACGTGGTCGATGCGCCGCGCGATGGGCGGCGTGGGGTCCGCGTTCGGGTGGCGCCTCGCGCAGCCGCCGCTGATGGGCGCAGACCTCCTCCACCCCACCCCGGCGGGCTACGAGGAGCTGGGCCGGCGGTTGGCGGCCGCGCTGATGGCGGCCGGCGGGTAGGTGACACCCAAGTGTCGGGCGCGCCAGCGGAGGAGCGGCACGAGCGTGCGCCCCAGCGCCATGCGGCGGATGGCGGCGTGGGGGTCCACCAGGTGGGTGGTCGGGATCTGCTCCCCGGTGCGGCGCAGGAGCTCGCCGAGGGGCACGGTGAGCTCGTCCTGGAGGGGGATCCAGTCCGCGAGGAGCTGGCCGAGCGGGCGGAGGAGGGGGCCGATGCCGTAGCGCGCCTGCTGGCCGCCCATGACCCAGAGGTGGCGGTGCTCGGGGCGGAGCATGCCGGCGTAGAGCTGGGGGACCTTGCCGACGACGGGGACGGTCCCGGGCGGGAGGAAGGGGTACGAGAGGTCGAAGCCGGTGCCGAGGGCGACGAGGTCGTAGGTGGCGGCGGTGCCGTCGGCGAAAGTGACGGTCTGGCCGCTCACCGCGCGCACGTCCGGCCGGGGGTGGAGGGTGCCGTGCTTGAGGGCGTGGAACACCTCCGTCGAGATGGACGGGTGGGCGTCGAACAGGGCGTGGTCGGGCTCGGGGAGCCCGTAGTCGGCGTAGCGACCGACCACCACGCGCACGAGGCCGCGCAGGAGGAGCCGCTGCGCGAAGACCGGCATCCACGGCGTCATGATCTCGACGGAGGGCCGCCCGAACAGCGTCTTGGGGAGGAACCAGTAGCCGCGGCGCAGGCTCCAGTCCGCGGTGGCGCCCACGCGCGCGGCCTCGGACGCGAGGTCGCACCCGGAGTTGCCGCCGCCGACCACCAGCACGCGCTTGCCGCGGAGCTGATCCGGGCGCTTGTAGTCCTTGGAGTGGAGGACCTCCCCGGTGAAGTCGGCCGTCCACGCCGGGAAGCTGCGCGCCCAGTGGTGGCCGTTGCACACGACGAGGCCCTTGTAGCGCTCGACGGTGCCGTCCCGGAACGTCACCTGCCAGCCGCCGCCCGCGGCCTCCTCCGCGTGGGTGACCTCGGCGCCGAAGCGGAGGTGGTCGTAGAGGTGGAAGTGCTCGGCGTACGCCCGGAAGTAGGCGTGCATCTGCTTGCCGGAGGGGAAGTCCGGGTAGTCGGCCGGCATGGGGTGGTCGGCGAACTCGGTCGTCTTGCGGGAGGAGATGATGTGGGCGGTCTCGTAGACGCCGTGCGCCCAGTTGCCGCCGACGTCGTGCGTCGCCTCGACCTGCTGGTAGGGGATCCCGCGCTCGGCCAGCGCCCGCGCCATCGCGAGGCCGGTGGGACCGGCCCCGAGGACGAGCATCACATCCCCACGGTCGACCGGCGTCATGCACACGAATATACCACCCGCGGCCGGGAGCCGACGTGGAGCTGCAGGGGCGGGTAGCGGTGGTGACGGGCGCGGCGAGCGGCATCGGGGCGGCGCTCGCGGCGGCCCTCGTGAAGCGGGGCGCCCGCGTGGTCCTCGCGGACGTCGACAGCGACGGCCTCGCGCGCGTCGGCGCCGAGGTGGGCGCGCTCGCGACGCACCGGGTGGACGTGTCCGACCCCGCCGCGGTGACCGCCCTCGCGGCGGACGTGCGCGAGCGCCACGGCGGCGCCCACCTCCTCTTCAACAACGCCGGCGTCACCGTCGTCGGCACCTTCGAGGAGCACTCCCCCGCCGACTGGGCGCGCGTGATGGGCGTCAACTTCAACGGCGTCCTGTTCGGGTGTCAGGCGTTCCTCCCGCAGCTCCGCGCGCAGGACCGGGCGTGGATCGTCAACATCTCCAGCCTCTTCGGCCTCGTCGGCGTGCCCGGCCAGACCGCGTATTGCGCGTCCAAGTACGCGGTGCGCGGCCTCTCCGAGGCCCTCTGGGAGGAGCTCCGCGGCGGCCCCGTCGGCCTCACCGTCGTGCACCCGGGCGGCGTCCGCACCGGCATCATGGAGAACGCGCGCGCGGCCTCCGAGGGCGGGGACCACCACGCCGCCTCCATCGAGCGGGTCCGCGGCTTCTTCCAGACGAAGACGGTGAAGCCCGCCCGCGTGGCGGACGTGATCCTCGCCGCCGTCGTCGCGGAGAAGCACCGCGTCCTCGTCTGCCCCGAGACCGTGCTCTTCGACGGCCTTCGTCGTCTTGCGCCCGGGCTCGGAAACCGCCTCGCGGTGTGGGGCCTCTCCCGCGCCATGGGCCTCGACGGCATGTATGCCCGCCTCCCGGCCAAGGAGTAGTTCGTGACCGACGCCCGCCGCTTCGCCGCCGCCACCCAACGCAACCGCGATGTCATCTTCGACGTGCTCGCCCGCCACGTCCTCCCCGGGGACGGCGTGCTCGAGATCGCGAGCGGCAGCGGGGAGCACGCGCTCTACCTCGCCGCGAAGCTGCCGATCGCCGCGTGGCAACCGACCGACCCCGACGCCGAGGCCCGCGCCTCGATCGCCGCGTGGCGGGCGGTCACCCCGGTCCCGAACCTCGCCCCGCCGCTCCCCCTCGACGTGCGCGAGCGCCCCTGGCCGGTCGAGACGGCGGACGTTGTCGTCGCCATCAACGTCCTCCACATCTCTCCGTGGGAGTGCACGGCTGCGCTCTTCGAGGGGGCGGCGGCGCTCCTGCCGCGCGTGGTCTACCTCTACGGGCCCTACAAGCGCGGCGGCGCCCACACCTCCGCCAGCAACGCCGAGTTCGAGCAGTGGCTCCAGTCGCGCGACTACCGGTGGGGCGTGCGGGACCTCGAGGCCGTCATCGCGACGGCGGAGGCGCACGGGTTCACCCTGCGCGAGGTTGTCGAGATGCCGGCGAACAACCTGTCGGTGGTGTTCGGGCGGGGGTGATCCCCCGTCCCCCGCGCCTCAACCCGCTAAAAACACATCGTCTCGCACTCCGCGTACGCCCGCAGACAGATCTCCCCCGAAGTCGCAGGGCTCTGCTCCGTCCATGTCTCCGAGGACGACGAGAAGCTCCACACGTCGTTGATGATCCCGCAGTCCGTCTTGCCACCGAAGATCCACAGTTGGCCGTCCGGATCCATCACGCCCACGTTGGCGTCCCGCCGCTCGGGCGACGCGAGGTCGGGCTCGACGAAGTCCGCGGGGAAGTCGCAGAACCCGACGGCGTCGTTGGCGAGGACATCGCCGCCGAGGAGCTCGTTCCACTCGTCCGAGGCGGGTTGGTAGGTCCACACCTGGTTGGTGTTGCCGAGGGCGCCGTCGTCGTGACCGCCGAACAGGTAGAGCCGCGAGTCGTGCCAGGCGAGGTTCGCCCAGATGCGGGCGTCGGGGGCCTGGCGCGAGCCGTGGACCTCGGACCACGCCAGGGTGTCGAGGTCCAACGCCTGCAGATCCGCGAAGAAGGGGCCGGTGAAGGCGCCCTCGTCCCCACCGCCGTAGACGTACATCGTCCGCCCGTCGTCCGTGACCGCGGCGGCGTGGAAGAGCCGGGCGACGGGGTCGCCGGTGGTGTCGAGCTGCTCCCAGGTGCCGGCGTCGAGGTCAAAGGACCAGGTGTCGTCCAGCGGGCTGAAGGACGCGCCGTTCGTGCTGTCGTTCCCCCCGAAGAGGAGGAGGCGGCGCCCCGCCACGACGAGCGTGTGGTTGGACCGCTTGCCGGGCCCCTCCTCGGCGAGGAGCGTCCAGGTGTCGGTGGCGTAGTCGAAGGCCCAGAGGTCGTCGTAGAGGGTGTAGCGGCCGGTGTCGCCGGTCTCGCGCCAGCGGCCGCCGTGGATGTAGAGGTGGCCCTCGTCTCCGACCGAGGCGAAGCGCCCGCGCGGCGGCGGCCCCTCGTCGGTCGTGAGGTCGGCGAAGCCCCCACAGTCCGTCTCCCACGCCCAGGTCTCGCCGACGAAGTCGGGCTGGGAGCTGCACTCGACGGGCTCCCCCTGGTCTCCGCCGAAGATCACGAGGCGCTTGCGGGTGTCGTCCCAGGCGCCGCCGACTTCGCCGCGCGGGCCGGGGAGGTCGAGGGGGCGGGTGGAGCAGTCGACGGCGACCGCGGTGTCATCCGCGTTCTTTCCGGTGGCACAGGCGAGCAGGGCGAGGAGCAACATGGTCGGGAACCTACAGCGTGGGGTCTTCGATGAGGAGGTCGACCGAGGCGTCGAGCGTGGTGCCGGCGGCGTCGGTCAGGGTCACGGAGACGGTGATGGGCTTGCCGTCGAGGTCTTCGGGCAGAGCGTCCCAGATGAGGCGGGTGCCCCAGGACTCGAGCGCGTGGGTCTCCGGGTTGCACCGGAGCGTGAGGTACGGCGCGCTCTCTGCCAGGACCTCCCCGTCGATCGAGCCGGTCATGACCGCCGCGACGGTCGCGGAGGCGTCGAGGAAGGTCGCGGACAAGCCGACGTGCGTGTGGAAGCCGCCCTGAGGCCCGTGGACGAGCTCGACGGTGTCCCCTGCGGCGACGGGCTCGAAGGCGAGCTCACCCGTGCCGACGGTCAGCGTGGGGCCGTCTCCGGGCAGGCAGGGGTCGTCCCCCCCTTTGCCGGGCGCGGCGCAGGCGAGGAGGAGGAGGAGCATCGGGGGGAGGATAGCACCCTCCGGCGGTCGGAGGGCCCCGCGACGCGATCTCCGGCACCCGGGTGGGCGGCCTTCGACGCGCGCCCTCAATCGTCCTCGTCCTCTCCTCCTGCGCGCTCGCCCTCCGGTCCGCGCCCGCGCCCCTCGGCCCCCTCTTCGTCCCCGCTGCGGTGGCACTCCACGCAGTCCGTGGCGAGCTCGGCGTGCGCCTCGACCAGCGGGCCCGGGCCGTGTCCAACATTCCCTCTCCTTCCGCGTGCGCAGAGCTGAGCGTAGGATGGACCTACATTATAATGTGCCAGCGGGCGTCGGCAGCGCGAGCGGGGCGGTTCTACGCGAATCCTCATCCGAGCCGCAGGCCCTACAACCCCTCCAACAGAAAGAACACCCCCACCCCGTCCGCGTGCGTCAGCAGGTGCGCGCCGGTGAGGAGGCGGCCGTCGTCGAGCACGTCGGGGTAGGCGCCGAAGGCCCCGTAGTCGGTGCCGTAGACGCGGGTGGCGGCCCCGCGCACGTCCACCACGCCGCTCGGCAGGCCGCGGAAGGTGTAGACCGCGCCGCGCAGGGCGTCCGCGCCGACGCGACCGGGGGCGTAGGTGTCGGTGACGACGAGGTCGGCGGTGCCGTCCGCGCCGATGTCGCCGGCGGTGACGAAGAGGGCGCTCTCGTCGAGGTCGTCCGTCTCGGCGCCGACGCGGGCGTCGGGGGCGTCACCGTCGCGCGTCGTGAGCGGGCCGCGCAGGACATAGATGCGTTCGCCGCGGAGGGCGAGGTCGGCGTAGCCGTCGCCGTCTACGTCGCCGAGGGGCACCACGTCGAGCAGATCGGTGGACGTGACGACGGCGCCGGCCGCCGGGAGCGTGTCGACGAAGGGGCCGGGGAACAGGGTGACCGTGGCGGAGGCGTCCTCGTGGTGGAGGCCCAGGTCGGCCAGGCCGTCGCCGTCCATGTCGCCGAGGGGGACCGCCGTGCTGAACCGTGTGGGCGTGCCGGTCACTTGGGTGGCGCCCGCGGCGTCCGCGCGCCAGAGGACGCAGTCGCCGACGTAGGCGGGCCGCTCGCCGAGGCTGTACCACCCCTCGCCGACGCCGTCGCCGTCGAGGTCCTCGACGAACAGGGCGTGGGCGAAGCTGGAGGTGTAGGCGGTGTCGAGCTCCCAGGACCAGTCCGTCGCGCCGTCCGCGAGCAGCGGGGCGGTGACGGCGCGGAGGGTCGTCGTCTCGTAGGCGAACTCGTCGGTGTAGTCGTCGGGGTCGAACACGTCCACGTAGGAGGCCTCGAGGAGCGAGACGGCGCCGCTGCCGTCGAGGTCGCCGAGGGCGTGGTCGGCGTACGGAGTGACGGCGATCGTCGTGAGGCGCGCGGCGCTCAGGAGGGCGTCGCCAGAGGCGGGCAGGGCGGCGATCGTGATGCCGGCGTCGCGCCCGTCGAGGAAGAGCGCCTGGCCCGCGTCGCGGCCGTCCGCGTCGATGCCGGCGTCGTAGGCGCCGAGGAGCGTCCAGGCGGCGTCGGGATCGTCATCACGCACGGTGGCGCCCACGATCGGCACCTCCACGCCCTCGGAGCAGTCGGCGCCGCGGTCAACGTCGGTGTCGTCGCAGTCGGTGGACTCCGTGGCGTGGCCCGTCGGGTCGCACCTGCACACGGCGGCGCCCCCGCCGAGGCTGTCCCCGTCAACGTCTCCGTAGGTGTCCGTGCAGCCGGTGGCGCCGTCGGGATCGGCCACGCCGTCGCAGTCCTCGTCGCGCGCCGCGGCGTCGCAGACCTCTGCGGCGTCGGGATGGACGGCGGGGTCGGCGTCGTCACAGTCGCCGTCCACGAGGAGGTGGCCCGTGGGCGGCGCGCAATCGGACACCCCCTCGCCGCCGCCGAAGCCGTCTCCGTCATTATCGGCGTAGAAGGTGTAGAGCGCGAGCCCCTCGTCGACCGCGCCGTCGCCGTTGTCGTCCACGCCGTTGCACACCTCGACGGCCGGGGCGCCGGTGTCACCCGTGTCCGGTTTGGGCGCGGGGTCGGCGCACGCGAGGAAGAGGAGCATGGACGCAGTGTAGCCGCCGCGGCGGGCCCCGGGGGCTTCCGGAGGGGCCCGCGCCGGGCTAAGGGGGCGTCCCCGCCGGAGACATCGTGGAACTGCCTGGATTTCTCGACCGCGTCCTGTCGCGCCTCCCGGCGTCCGCGCCCACGGCGTTCACCGCCACCCAGTGGGCCCACGGCGGCCGGCCGACGGACGAGGGCTTCGCCATGCTCCCGATCCCCGGCCTCGATCCTACCAAGGCCATCGACGCGGTGATGGACGTCGACCACTACGTCGGCAACCTCGACCACGTCGCCACCTGCCGCTCCATCAAGGACCCCCGCTTCGTCGCGCCCGAAAAGGTGCGCTTCTACCAGCGCGTCGAGATCCCGATGCTCGGCGCCGTCCACCACGAGCTCGTGCTCGAGCGCCTGGGCACCCACCGCGGCTTCCTCATCGCGGGGTGGTCCATCCTCACCCCCGAGACCACCGCGCTCTCCACCAAGGACGGCTTCCGCAGCGACTACAGCCACGGCCTGTGGTTCGCGAGCCCCGGCCTGCTCGGCTACGCGCTCGGCTCGGCCCCGCGCCGGGACGACGTGGGCTTCCTCAAGTGGAAGGCGCTCACCTCCGGCGCGGACGCCGCGGCGGGGCGGGTGTTGCGCGCGAACCTCGAAGCGTTGGGGCGGTGGGCGGCGCGGCGGTAGTCGCCGGGAATTCGGGGGGCCAAGGGGCTCGAGGGCCGTGCGCGGCGGGTCCCGGCGCCCCGGGCGGCGCCGACCGCCGCGGTGGGGCTGTGGGGCGGGGTGGGGCCGTGAGGGCGTGGTGGGGCCGTGAGGGCGTGAGGGCGTGAGGGCGTGAGGGCGTGAGGCCGTGAGGGCGTGAGGGCGTGAGGGCGTGAGGGCGTGAGGGCGTGAGGGCGTGAGGGCGTGAGGGCGTGAGGCCGGGGCGCTTTGTCCCACTCTGGGGGACTTAGCGGGCACCATGCCCCTTCGTTTGAGACTGGCGCCCAACCAAGCCCCTTCGTTCAGGACAAGCGGCCTAACGTAGTCGGCTCGCGACGGCAGGGCGATCGGTGGAACGCCGGGTATCACGGGGTGGCCGCGGGCCGCACGGGCGGATTGGGGCGCCGAGGGGGGGCGCGCGGCCCGAACTGTCCTGTTTGGAGCGGCTTGTGTGGACGCGCGTCCCAGAAGAAGGGGCATGGGTACCCCCCATGCCCCCCCTTTCAGGACTTTTGCGCGCGCGGACCCGCTGGTGGGGGGCCGCGGCAGGCTGCGGCCGGTCACGTCGCGCCGAGGCCGCCCGATCACGCCCGCGCGAGGGCACCGGAGGGCGGCCCCGCGCCCTGG
>CAJBVW010000521.1 GCA_903959175.1 uncultured Pseudomonadota bacterium | reverse complement strand
GCGCCGCCTCGACCGGCGCCGCCTCTACCGGCGCCGCCTCAACCGGTGCCGCCTCTACCGGTGCGGCCTCGACCGGTGCGGCCTCCACGGCGTCCGCGGGCGCGGCTGCGACGGGCCCGGCCCCCTCGTCTGCCTCGCCGCTCGCGAGCCACGCGCCGCCCACCGCGACGACGACGAGCGCGGCCATCCCCGCGATCACGACCGCGAGCCCCCGGGAGGGCGCGGCGGGGGCGGGCGAGAGAAGCGCGCAGGCCTCGGCGAGGTTGCGATCGCCGGGGGCGGCGGCCCGCGCGGCGTCCGCGAGGCGGGTGAGCGCCGCGGCGCGATCGGCGCGCCGGAGGAGGTCCTTCCACGCGTCGAGCGCGTCCGCAGCGCCCTCGCCGGGGGAGAGCCCGGCCGCGCGCGCGATCCCGGCGCGCGCCTCCGCCGAGGGGAAGCGCCGCG
Organism: uncultured Pseudomonadota bacterium; assembly: GCA_903959175.1. Classification (GTDB taxonomy): domain Bacteria; phylum Myxococcota_A; class UBA796; order UBA796; family SXON01; genus CAJBVW01. Next base: position 12,186 of record CAJBVW010000521.1, on the reverse strand, counting down.
CGAAGAAGCCCGCGAGCTCGTCGCGTGTGCCGTCGTCGAGTTCCATCTGCGCATCCTACCTGATCGCGCCCCCACCGGGCCCGCATGACGCGGCCGCGCGCACGCCGGCGCGCTATCCGTGCCGCATGGAACTGCCGACGCTCCACGGCCTCGACGTCGACCGCGTCCTCGACACGGCCCGCGCGCCCGTCCTCCTCGTCGTCACCCGGAGCGGGTGCGGCGCCTGCCGCGGCGTGAAGGCCGCGTTCGCCGCCCTCGCCCTCGCGCCGACGGACCCCCTCGCCACCCTCCTCGCCTACGAGGTCGACGCGACCGACGCCCCCGCCCTCGTCGAGGAGCTCGGCATCTTCCACCTCCCCGCGCTCTGGCTCCACGTCGCGGGCGAGCCCGTCGTCGAGGTCCCCGCCGCCACGACGCCCGCGCGGCTCGAGGCCGCCCTCCGCGCGGCGCTCGCGGAGGCCCTGGCGGGGTGACGCGGGGGGAGGCGCCGGAGAAGGTGGGCATTTCAGCACGAACTTTGACGGTTGACCCAGCCCCTCTCCCCTCCCACTCTTGGGTATGCGTACCCGACCCGTCCGCGCTCCGACCGTCGCCCTGGCGCTCGCCTTCCTCGCCTGCAACGCGCCGGCCCCCGACGCCCCCGGGCCCGTCGTCGCGCCCGTCGAGGCCCCGACCGAGCCACCGCCGATCGGGGAGCGCGAACACACCCCCGGCGCCGGCGCGCGCTTCGCCGAGAACCTGCGGGACGCCGTGCGGGCCCAGGTGCCCCCCGACAGCCGCACCGACAGCCCCGGCTGGGAGGCCTTCTATGCGCCCGACGCCGTCCACGAGGTGCGCGTCACGCTCACGGAGGCGGCGCGCGACGACCTCCAGAGCGACGGCCGCACCTGGGTCCCTGCGGCGGTCTCCGTCGACGGGCAGGTGTTCCCGCACGCGGGCGTGCGGCGCAAGGGCAGCACCACCTGGCAGAACCTCAGCGGCAAGCCCTCCCTCAAGATCAAGCTCCGCGAGTTCGGGGACGGCCCGCGACTGGTCGGGCTCGAGCGGCTGACCCTCAACAACATGGTGAGTGATCCGACCCAGGCGCGCGAGGTCATCACGCTCCGGCTGTGGCGCGCGCTCGGCAGCAACGCGACCCGCGCGAGCTTCGCCCAGGTGTGGATCGACGAGGAGCCCTACGGCCTCTACAGCAACGTCGAGGCCCTCGACGACGAGTGGCTCCAGCGCCGCTACGACCACCCCGACGGCACGCTCTGGGAGGCCAACAACGACGCCGACTTCACGGAGGCGGGCCTCCCCTTTTGGGAGCTCTCCGAGGGCTCTGCCGACGACGAGGCGCTGCTCGCGCTCACCGCCGCGCTCCAAGAGGACGGGCCCTTCGAGACGCGCGTCGGCGCGGTCGTCAACGTGCCGCAGTTCCTCCGCTATTGGGCCACCTGCCTCGCGACCGGCGCCACCGACGGCTACCCCTTCCACCTCAACGACGCCTACGTCTACGCCGACCCCGGCAACGGCGGACGCCTCGACTTCGTCCCCTGGGGCATGGACGAGGCCTGGGTCGAGCCCTTCAGCCACTGGACGGCCGGCGAGCTGGCCGCCGCCTGCGAGGCGGACCCGGCCTGCGAGGAGGCCCTCGCCGCCACGGTCGTAGACGTGCTGGCCCGCTTCGAGGCCCTCGACGTGGACGGCATGGTGACCGAGGCCTACGCGACGAGCGAGCCGCTCCTCTCCGCCGACCCGAAGGTCCCCTACCCCCGCGCGACGATCGACGCGGCGCGCGACGAGCTCCGGGCCCGCATCGCGGGGTGGCCCGACAAGTTGAGGGTAGACCTCGGTCTCTGACCGCCGCGGCGTGACTACCTTCGACGAATGGACACCTTCCACCACTTCCTCGTCCCCACCGACTTCTCCGAGAACGCGGCGCACGCGCTCCGCCTCGCCGTGCGGCTCGCGCGGAACCAGCACGCGTCGCTCACCCTGCTCCACGTCGGCTCGCTCCCGCAGGCGGCGACCTTCGACTTCCCTGCCTTCGGCGTGCCTCTCCCCGAGGCGATGGTCGATCTGCAGCGGGAGCTGATGAAGGAGCGCGGCCACGCGCTCGACCGCCTGGCGCATGAGGAGATCCCGACGGACGTGAAGTGGGACCAGCGCCTCCGCGAGGGCTACGCGCCAGACGAGATCCTGGACGAGCTCAAGGCCGGCGCCTACGATCTGCTGGTGATGGGCACGCACGGCCACACGGGGCTCAAGCGCGCCCTGCTGGGCAGCGTCACGGAGCGCGTACTGCGCCAGAGCCCGGTCCCCGTGCTCGTCACGCGCTAGGTGCTCCTATTCACGCCCCCTTCGAGAGCCCCCGGAGGAGCGCGGAGCGGCGGAGGCCCAAGCGCTCGAGCCGGTACGTCAGCGCGCCGAGGATGACGCCCGCGGCGTAGCGCGTCGCCTTCGTGCGGCTGATCGAGGAGGACTCGGGCCCGTAGTGCGCGGGGCAGGTCACCTCGCCGATGTCGAGGCCGAGGTGCACCGCCTGGACGAGCATCTCGTTGTCGAACACGAAATCGTCCGCGTTGCGCTCGAACGGGATGGCCGTGAGCGCGGCGCGCGACCACGCGCGGTAGCCGGTGTGCCACTCCGAGAGCGACCGATCGAGCAGCACGTTCGCGAAGAGCGTCAGGAGGCGGTTCCCGACGTAGCGCCAGAGCGGCATGCCGCCGTGCCGCGCGCCGCGGCCGAGCACGCGCGTGCCGAGCACGACGTCGTAGCGGCCGAGCGCCACGAGGGAGGCCATCGCGGGGATGAGCCGGGGGTCGTACTGGCCGTCGGGGTGGAGCATGACGACCACGTCCGCGCCGGCGTCGAGCGCGGCGCGGTAGCAGGTCTTCTGGTTGGCGCCGTAGCCGCGGTTGGCGGGGTGCACGATGACCGGGAGGGCGAGCGCGGTGCAGACGGCCACGGTGGCGTCCACGCTGGCGTCGTCCACGACGAGCACGGCGTCCACAACGCCGGGCGGGATGGCCGCGACGGTGGCCGCGAGCGTCTGCGCGGCGTTGTAGGCCGGGAGTACGACGTGGAGGCGCTTGCCGTGGATCACGCTTCGCCTTCAGACCACGAGCGTCGCGAAGGGGCCGCGCACGGCGAGGGTGAACGCGACGCCGAACCACGCGTCCACGTCGAGGCCGGAGCGCCCCTTGCGCGCGACCACGACGACCTCGGCGCGGTGGGCGTCGACGGCCTCGCGGAGCTCGGCGGTGGCGTTGCCGTAGCGGAGCTCCTCCCCGGCACCGGGGACGAGCGGCCGGAGCGGCGCGAACACGCGCTCGGCGTGGGCGGCGACGGCGTCCTTCCAGACCTGGGCGGGGATGCCGAACTGCTCGGGGCGATCCGCCACGGCGCGGTCGGCGTCGAGCACGTTCACCAGGGTGACGGCGGCGCCGGTGGCCTCCGCGAGGGCCCGGGCCGCGCGGGCGACCTTCGCGGCGTTCTCGCCGGTGTCCACGCCGGCCACGACGGTGCGCAGGGCGTCAACGGGGGCATGCACGACCATGACGGGCCGCGAGGCCGTGAGGAGCAGCTTCCGCGCGGTGCTGCCGAGGACGAGCCCGACGAGCGGCGATCGGCCGCGGGAGCCGAGGATGACGAGGTCGACGTCGAGGCGGTCGGCCTCTGCGGCGAGGGCGGTCGCCGGGTCTCCTTCGAGGAGCACCGTGCGCGTGGGCGTGACGATGGTCTTCGCGGCCTCGGCGAGGATGCCCGCGGCGTCGCGGCTGGCGCTCCGGCCGACGCCGAGGTCTGCCAGCAGGTCGGGCGCCGGCACGACGTACGCGAGGGTGACGGTGGCGCCGGAGCGCGCGGCGAGGACGCGGGCGTGCGCGAGCGCGGCGCGGGCCGGCTCCGAGCCGTCGAACGGGACGAGGATGCGGTTCAAGCGGACCTCCACGGAGGAAAGCTACGGACGGAGACTAGCGGACGAGGAGCTTGATGAGGGCCTCGAACGTTTTTCCGTAGGGCGGCCGGAGCATCGCGGTGCCGTTGAGGCGCGGCTGGTAGAACACGGCCTTCTCGTGGCTGAAGGTGCGGAACCCGTCGAAGCCGTGGTAGCGCCCCATGCCGCTCGCGCCCACGCCGCCGAAGGGCATGTCGTGCTGCGCCATGTGGAAGAGCGTCGCGTTGACGGAGGCGCCGCCCGACGTAGTGCGTGCGAGCACGTCCTCCGCGCGGCGGCCGTTGTCGTCGAAGTAGTAGAGGGCGAGCGGGCGCGGGCCGTCGTTCACGCGGCGGATGGCGTCGTCCACGGTGGGGGCCGCGAGGACCGGCAGGATGGGGCCGAAGATCTCGTCCTGCATCAGGGTCATGTCGGGCGTCGCGTTCAGCACGATCGTCGGGAAGAACTTCCGCGAGGTGCCGACGGCCTCGTTCGCGGGGTTGATCTGCTTGATCGTGGCGCCCTTCGCCGTGGCGTCGGCGAGGAGCGCGTCGAGGCGGGCGTGGTGACGGTCGCTGATGATGCTGGTGTAGTCCGGGTTGTCGACGATGCGCGGGTACATCGTCGTCACCGCGCGCTCGTAGCCGGCGACGAACGCGGCGATGCTGTCAGGCGCGCACAACACGTAGTCGGGGGCGATGCAGGTCTGGCCGGCGTTGAGGAGCTTGCCGGCGGCGATGCTCTCCGCGGCGCGCGCGGGATCGTAGGAGGCGTGGACGATCGCGGGGCTCTTCCCGCCGAGCTCGAGGGTGACGGGGGTGAGGTTCTCGGCGGCGGCGCGCATCACGGCCTTCCCCACCGAGGTGGAGCCCGTGAAGAAGAGGTGGTCGAACGGGAGCCGCGTGAAGGCCGCGCCCACGTCGGCGGCGCCGGTCACGACGTCCACCTGGTCGGCCGGGAACACCGCCCGGACGAGCGCGAGCACGAGCTCGGCGGTGCGCGGAGTGAGCTCGGAGGGCTTGATCAGCACGCGGTTGCCGGCGGCGATGGCGGCGGTGAGCGGCATGACGGCGAGCTGGAACGGGTAGTTCCACGGCGCGATGACGCCGACCACACCGAGCGGCTGGCGGTGGACGCGCGAAGACGCGGGGAGCAGGCCCCAGAACGTCGAGCGAGGCTCTGCGCGCATCCAGTCCCGCAGGTGGGAGCGGGTGCTCTGGAGGTCCCCCACGGAGAGGGCGACCTCGGCCAGGGCGGTCTCGTGCGCGGAGCGGTGCCCGAAGTCGGCGCTGATCGCCGCGGCGATCTCCGTCTGGTGGCCCACGATCCAGGTCTGGAGCTTCCCCAGCGCGGCGAGGCGCGCGGACGCGTCCGGCGGGGTGGTCTGGGCGCGCCAGGCCGCGCGGAGGCGGTCGTAGGGGGCGCGCACCGTCTCGTCCGCCGAGGCGCCCGGGGCGTGGGAAGGACGGTCGTTCGGAACGCTCACGGAGCACCTCGCCCCGCGCTCCTAAGCGCTTGGGACCTTATTTTCCAGGTCCCCGCGGCAGGCGACCGGAGGGCGGGCGGCTCGGCGCCCGGTCCCGCGTTGCCTCCCGGCGCTCGGGACGGGAGGCAACGCGGACCAAGGCCGGAGGCCGCGCCCGGAGTGTGCCGACGGGGGCGTCCGCGCCCCCGGGCCGCCCGGAGCTCCCCCGCGACGTTCAGGGCGCCGGGCACTCCGCCGCGGCGACGATGGCGGCGTCCACGCCCTCTGCGGAGGCGCAGTCGGCGGCGCCCCAGGCGGCCTCCTGGCAGGCGTACCAGTCGCCATAGACGGCCTCGGCGTCCGGCGACCAGGTGGGGCAGGCGGCGTCGGGCTCGTAGGCGCGCGTGTCCACCCCGGCGGCCTCGGCGCAGGCGTATGCGACGGCCGCGTTGTCCTCGCAGGCGTTCGTGGGCGCGCACGCGAGCAGGAGCATTAGCACCGGCGGCGACGCCCCGCTGCGAGGGTCACCAGCGCGATCGTGGCGAACGCCGCGCCCGGGCCTGCGCCGGTGTCGGGCGCGGTGCCGGCGAGGGGGGCGGCAGCCTGCGCGCCGGCAAACGACAGGAGGAGCATACGTGCCTCTAACCTGGAGGCCCACCTTCGGATCGCGCGGCGACCTCCTCTGTGTAGAGCGTCAGGAGGGTCACGAGCATCGCGACGAGCACGGGGCCGATGAGGACGCCCACGAAGCCGATCCACTGGAGGCCGCCGAGCACGCCGAGCAGGATGAGCAGCGGGTGGATGCCCGACTGGCCGCGCACGATGAAGGGGCGCACGACGTTGTCGATGGAGGCGGTGACGCCGACGGACCACACGAGGACGAAGGCGGCGCGGCCCCACTCGCCGGTGAGGACGAGGTTGGCCGTGAGCGGGATCCACACCAGCGCGGTGCCGACGAACGGCACGTAGGTGAGCACGCCGGTGAGCACGCCGAAGACGAAGGGGCGGTCCACCCCGGCGAGGCTGTACCCGATGGCTGCGACGGCGCCCTGGAGCACCCCGCAGACGAGGCCGGCGAGCACGACGTTGCGGGCGAAGCTGGCGAACACGCCGAAGAGGCGCTGCTGGTAGCGCGGAGCGAGCGGGGAGACCCGGCCGATCCAGTCGAGGAGGTCGGGGCCGCGCGCGAGGAGGGTCACGACGGAGAGGTAGAAGACGACGACGTTGAGGAGCGCCCCGGCGGTCTGGGTGAAGACGTTCGGGAGGCTCGCGGCGAGGCCCCCGGCGACCGCCACGGACACCTGCTGGACGCCGTCGGCGAGCGCGGTGGCGAGCTGCTGGCGGGAGACGCCGAATTCCGCGAGGACGCCCATCAGACGCGGCGAGTCCAGCGCGTCGATCACGCGGTCGAGGCCGCCCTCGCGGAGCGAGACGACGACGAGGTTGGCGACGCGCAGGAGCTCGCGCGAGAGCAGCCAGGCGAGGCCGCCGATGGGGCCGAAGACGCCGACGGTGAGGAGGGTGGTCGTCGTGACGGCGGCTGTGTAGGAACGGCCGCGGAGCAAGCGGAGCGCGCCCACCTGGACGGGGGCCACGAGCACCGAGGTGATGACGGCGATCGTCAGGACCTCGAAGTACGAGTGGAGCAGCCAGCCGACGGCGAGGAGCGCGGCGACGAGGAGCGCCCGGAAGGCGGTGTTCCGCCCGGTGGAGCCGGGGTCAGCGGGCATACAGCTGGAGGGCGCTCGCGGCATCCGTCGCGATGCGAAGGACTTCGGAGTCCTCCGGAGCGCGCACGACGACGTTGCCGTCGGAGAGGAAGGTCTGCTTCCAGTCGCGGCGGGGCGCGCCGACGGGGAGGAGCTCCTCGCGCACGATTGCGGCGCCGTGGCGGCGACGGAAGGCGTCCACGCCCTCGACGTGGGCGATGCGCCCCTGCCCCTGGGCGCGCTTGAAGACGATGGCGGCGCTCCACGCGCGCTCCGTCGGGGCCTCGCAGGTGCCGTGGCACACGACGCGGGCCCACTCGCGGAACAGGTCGACGTCGCCGCTGTAGTTCATGAGGTCGACCATGTTGGCGCCGGGCGCGCGGCACGCGATCTCGCCGAAGACGGCCTCTCCGTTCGGCTTCCGGAACCACTCCATGTGGGTGAAGCCGGTGCCCATGCCGAGCGCGCCGAGCACCGCGCGGCCGAGGGTGACGCCGTCGCGCACCGGGGGGGCGTCGAGGTGGCGGATCGTGCGGATGATGGGGCTGATCCACTCGTTCTGGCGCGCGACGAGGGCGTTCGGGAAGTACTGGGACACGCTCTCGTAGACGGGCCGGCCGTCCACGCAGAGGGTCTCGTAGGTGTACTCGTCGCCCTCGATGTACTCCTCCACGCTGGCCTCGGGGACGTGGCCGAGCTGGTCGAGCACGCTGTCGAGCCCGCCGGGGCCCTCCACCTTGAACGTGTCGGCGCTGCCGGCGCCCGCGACGGGCTTCACGATGAGGGGAAAACCGATGTGCGAGGCGGCCTCCCAGGCCTCTCCCCGAGTGCGGACGCGCGCGGAGCGGGGAACGCGCAGGCCCGCGGCGGCGACGCGCTCGCGCATCAGCGGCTTGTCGCGGAAGCCGAGGGTGGCGCTCTCGTTCATGCCGGGGACGCCGAAGGCGGCGCGCATGCGGGCGGCCAGCACGGTCAGGGGCTCCCAGTTGGTCTCGATGCGCGCCGGGCGGCGCCCGCCGAGCCAGTGGTGCACGCGTGCGATGACGTCGGGCTCGTCGAGGATGCGGGGCACGCGGAGGTAGTCCCCGAGGTGCCCGCGGAGCGCCGGGGAGAAGGACTCGGGCGCGGAGTCCCCCACGCCGAGCACGCGGGCGCCGACGTCGACCAGGCCGCGCGTGAACGAGGCCATCTCGGGGGGGTAGGCGGGCGAGAGGAAGAGGACGTCCATGAGACCGGGGCGGGAAGGCCGCATCCGTATCCGCGCGCGGGCTTGCTTGCCGCCCCGCGCGGCGCGGGGGATGATGGGCGCCAGCGCGCACCGGGGCCCTCCGTCGGGGCTCCGCGCGATCGAGGCCACGATGTCGGAAGCTGCCCAGGTCCTGTCCCCCCGCCCTCTCCGCGTCGCGACGTGGGTCGGCGCGACGAGCGGGCTGCTCGCGATGGCGCTCGGGTGTGCGGGCGGAGAGGGCCCGGCGTCCACGGGGAGCGAAGGCGCCGCGGCGTCGGGCGCGTCCGTACCCCCGGCGGTCCCGGCGGTCCCGGTGGGCGGCGGCGGGCTCGAGGGCGTGCGCACCCGCGGAAAGCTGAGGGTCGCGGCTGATCCCGACGCGGCGCCGTTCCTCTCCAAGGGGCCGGACGGCGGCTGGGAGGGCTTCGAGTACGGCATCGCGCGCGCCATCGCGGATCGCGCCGGCGTGCCCGTCGAGATCGTCCCGAGCACGTTCCCCGACCTCACCACCAAGGTCGGCAGCGGCGAGGCGGACCTCGCCATCGGGCAGATCGCCCCGAGCGCCACCTACGAGGGCCTGGCGTGGTCGGTCTCCTACCTCCAGTACAGCCTGTGCCTCGTGGTCCCGGCCGCGAGCCCGGTCAAGACCATGGCGGACCTGAAGGGCAAGCGCGTCGCGATGTACGACGATCCCGTCGCGCGGCAGGTCGCGGACGTGCTCATCAGCGCCTCCTACGAACGCCAGCTCTTCGACGATTACGGCTACTTCGAGAAGATGGTGCGCGGGCAGATCGACGGCATGGTCTACGACTGCCCGCTGGCCCGCTACGAGATGACCACCTACGGCGACAAGCTCCGGATCGCGGAGGACGCGCTGAACATCGCGACCTACAACGTCGGCGTGTCCAAGGCGGACACCGTGCTGCTCGCGGAGGTGAACGGCGTGCTCAAGGAGCTCGGCGATCAGGGCCTCCTCGCCACGCTCGAGCAGCGCTGGCTCGGCACGACCGCGCGCGACGGGGACTTCACGAGCGCGACCGGCAAGGTCGTGGTGGTCAAGCGCGGCGAGACCCTCTCGGTCATCGCCAAGCGCGAGCTCGGGGACGTGGAGCGCTGGCGGGCCCTCTACGAGTCGAACAAGGACGTGGTCGGCCCCGACCCCAACCAGATCTACACCGGGATGCTGCTGCGCGTGCCGAAGTGAGCAAGTGGGAGGCCTGCTCCCACTGCGGATCGCGAGTGAAGGCCGACGCGGAGCGCTGCCCGTCGTGCGGCTCCACGCAGCTCGCGCCGAAGGGCGCGCCGGCTCCTCCGCCCGCACCTGAGAAAGCACCTCCCACTCCGGCCGCCAAGCGCTCGTCTCTCTTGGGGATCCTGCTGGGCGTGGCGGTGCTCGCCGGGGTTGGATGTGCGGGCGGGCTGTTGCTCTTCCTCGGGCTCGGCGCGGAGCCGCCGGCGCGGAGTGCGGGTGCTCCGCCGGCCGTTCCCTCGGCCGCCGCCGACGGCTTCGCCGCCACCAAGGCGCGGGGCGCCCTCCGCGTGGCGGCCGACCCCAACGCCGCGCCCTTCCTCTCCCGCGCGGGCGACGGCTTCGAGGGCTTCGAGTACGGCGTGGCCTCGGCGATCGCGGCCGAGGCCGGCGTCCCCCTGACGATCGTGCCGAGCGCCTACACCGAGCTCGGCAGCCGACTCCTGGCGGGTGAGGCCGACCTCGCGATCGGCCAGATGAGCCCGAGCGGCGCGTGGACGGGCCTCGAATGGTCCATCTCCTACCTCCAGTACAGCCTGTGCCTGGTCGTGCCGAAGGGCGCCACGATCGCTGGCCTCGCGGCCCTCGGCGGCAAGCGCGTCGGCATGTACGACGATCCGGTGACCACCCAGTTCGTCACGGCGACCATCGGCGCGGCCTACGAGCGGGTGGTCTTCGCGGACTACGGCTACTTCGAGAAGCTCGCGCGCGGGCAGCTTGACGCCGTCGTCTACGACTGTCCGCTCGCGCGGCACGAGCTCGCCGTCTTCGGTGATTCGCTGCGGATCGCGGACGACAGCCTGAACGTGGCGACGTACAACATGGGCCTGCCCGCCGGCGACGCCGCGTTCAAGGCGGACGTGAACCGGGTCCTCCGGAAGCTCGGCGACCAGGGAATGCTCGCGCGCCTGGAGACCCAGTGGCTCGGCAGCCCGGTCCCGACGCAGGGGTACCGCACCGCGGCCGGCCGCGTCGTGGTGGTACAGCGCGGCGAGACGCTCGCGACGATCGCGGCGCGGGAGCTGGGCTCGCCCGAGCGCGCCGGCGAGCTGCACGCCACGAACCGCGACGTGCTCGGGGACGATCCCGACGCGCTCTACGCGGGGCTCCGCCTGCGCGTGGGCGAGTAGGCGGGCGCGGAGCTGCGGGCGCGCTGGACGTGGACCTCGCCATCCTCGCCCGCTCCCTGGCGGCGCTCGCGCGGTAACGACGGCGATCTTCAGTGATGGAAAGGGTTTGTCGGGTGACTCCTCGAATGTACACGAGTTGTCTCCAGCCCGAACGGCGCACGCCGGGGCGCCAGATTTGACCGGGTACCGAGGCCGCCCCCGCCGTCCGGGTCGGGGCGTTCTCTGCAACCACGGAGGAGCGGATGAGGACGATTGCGTTCGGCGTGCTGGCCACGCTCGGGTTTCTCTCGGCCTGCCAGACGGAGCAGGAGGAGGTGCGGCGCGCGGCCGAGGACGTGCAGAAGGAGGCGCAGGAGGCGCGGCAGGAGATCGGCCGCGAGATCGAGGAGGGCCGCGAGGAGGTCGGCGAGGCGCGCGAGAACATGGCGGAGAAGCTCCGGCAGGCGGAGCGGAGCGGCGAGCCGGTCGAGTTCGACGCCGTCGTGGTGGGCAGCGACCCCGACACGTTGAACCTGAAGCTCGCGAGCGGCGAGACCTTCGACGTCGACTACGTCCCCAACATCCAGGCCACCCGGGGCACGGAGACCCTCAACTTACGGGAGCTCCCGGCGGGCACCACCGTGCATGTGACGTACCACTACGCCGACGGGAAGCGCGTGGTGGAGCAGGTCATCGTCAACGAGCCGGGCGCCGCGCCCGAGGGCCAGCCGCCGGCCACGCCCGCCGGGACGCCCCCCGAGGGGACCATGCCCGGGGCGACGACCCCGGACGGGTCGCAGCCCGGCAGCGGCACGCGGTAGTCGGCGGGGGGGCCGGTCACCCCGGTGGCGCGGCCCCCGTCCGTACCCGGAGCACGCGCGCGTTCCGGTCTCCCCCCGCGTCGGCGCGATCGTTCACGAAGCGGACGCCGACGCGGTGCGGGCCGGGCTCGAGCGGCCCGGCGAGGACGAGCGTGGCGGGGCCGTCGAGCGCCCAGGAGACGGGTTCCCGCGCGTCGAGGCGCACCTCGAGGACGGCGGCCCCCTCGTACGCGGCGCCCTCACCGTCGATCATCAGCCCGGAGAGGGCCTGCGTGGCGGTGAACTCGACCGCCGCCCAGGCGTTCGTGTCGAAGACGAGGTCGGTCGGGAAGCCGCCGGGGAGCGTGGGCCCGAGCGCCGCGCCGCGCCACCGCACCGGCACCTCGAGGAGCCGCTCGAGGAGCGCGCGGAGCGCGTCCACCTCTCCGACGCGGGGGTGGCGGGCGAGGAGCCGAAGCGCTTCCCCTCCCCGTCCCCGGGCTTCGAGGCTCCGCGCGACCGGCACGACCACGCCCTCCGCGCGCGCGGGCCGCCATCCGAGGTCGAGCGCGCGTGCCCAGCCGAAGCGCAGCGCGGCGGCGTCGCGGTCGGGAGCGGCGCGGACGAGGGCGGCGGCGAGCGGGAGGTCCGCGTCGGCGGCGAGGGCGTCGTAGACGAGCGGGACGGCGTTCAGGCGCTCGGCGGCG
>CAJBVW010000520.1 GCA_903959175.1 uncultured Pseudomonadota bacterium | reverse complement strand
GGCGCGGCGGCGGCAGGGAGCCGGAGGGCGCGGCGGCGACCGGCGGCGGCGGGAAGGGCGAGGGCGCGAGGGCCTCGCGCGGGACGCTCTGCTCGCCCTGGTTCTCGAGCGAGACGGTGGTCGGGCGCTGGTCCGCGGACTCGTCGAAGCCGGTGCCGGCGCGCGAACGAACGGCGCGCTCGAGGTCGGCGGCGCTCGTGATCAGCGTGCGCTCCTCGCCGTGCTCCTCCGGGGGCGGCGGGGCGGGGCGGGGATCCTCCTCACCGGCACGTTTGATGAAGATCGCGTGTCCACACTTGCGACAGGTGGCCTTGTTGACCTCCTTCGTGAGCTTGGAGTCGGGGATCTTGTAGGAGGCGGCGCAGTTGTCGCAGACTACTCGCATGGAACCGGTCCTGGGGCAGGATCGCCGGGCGCGCGCCCTTCCGAGGCACGACCGAGCGAGAATCGCTATTCGTAGGAATTCCCACGCCCGCTGTCAATCGCCCGCCCTCACATGCCCGCGCCCGGACCCGCGCCCACGGGCGTTTTCAGGCGGTCGCCGGCTCCAGCAGCGCCTTGAGATCCGCGGGCAGGACCGCGCGCACGTCCGCGAGCTCGCCCGCCGTGACATGGCGCTTCAAGCAGCTGAATACGGCGTCGCAGGCCGCGTCGGCGTCCACCGGCGCGCACCCCGAGAGGTCGTCGCGGACCCGCGCCACGAGGTCCGCGCGCGTGCGGTAGCGCCCCGGCGCGGCGGGCCGCCATCCCTCGAAGAAGAGCCCGCGGACGAGCAGGGGCAGCTGCGCCGAGAGGTGCGCCCCCTCGGCGACCGGCATGCGGTCGCGGAGCGCGTGGAGCACCGCGGCGAGCGCGTGCCACGCGTGGACGCGCTCGGTGCTGCCGAGCTCCTGCATGATCTCCAGGAGCCACTGGTTGGTCAGGTGGATGGTCCGATCGAAGACTTCCAGGCCCGTCGCTGCCATGTCGCCGTCCTCCGCTCCCCGCAAGGTAGGATCCGGGGACGGCTCGGTCAGCGGGTGTTGAGCGCCCAATCGTAGTCGAGGTGGACGATCGTGAAGTTTCCCGCCGCGATCCCGGCCTTCATGTCGGGCGGCGCGTACGTCGCGACGAAGGCTGGCACGCTCCCCGCCGCGGCCTCGAAGTCGGCGGCGTACCACTCGAAGATCCGCGAGAGCCGGAGGGTGCGCGTCGCGGGATCCCATTGGTTCTTCGTGGTGTCCGCGAGGAAGGCGCGGGTGGAGGCGTCGAGCGTGGCGTCGAGGTCGTCCCCGCGCCACGCCCGAGACAGCAGCGCCGGGCACCCCACCGACGCGCAGCTCACCGCGAAGTGCACGCGGGGCTCGCCGAGCTCCTTCAGGAGGATGCCCTTCTCGATGTCGTCCAGCGAGAGCGGCGCCGGGCGCGCGCGCAAGGTGGCGACCGGCGCGCGGAACGCGGCGTAGGGGAGCAGGCCGATGGACTTGATGCTGTCGATGGGCCGGTTCTCGAGGACCACGCGCAGGGTCAGGGCGTTGTAGGCGTTGATCCAGAACGCGAGCTGCTCGTCGCGCGGCCAGGCGGCCACGGTGGCCTCGGAGGGCCCGGCGAGGCCCGCGAGGTAGGCGTCCAGCGCGGGGCGCTCGGCGGCGAGGGCCTCGTAGGCGACGCGGCCGACGATGACGTGGCGCGCGAGCAGCGCGTCGAGGGCGGCGTGTGTGGCGTCGAAGGGGGCGGCGGTGGCCGCGGCGAGCTCGGGGGGCGGCGAGGCGCACGCGGGGGCTCCGGCGAGCAGGAGCGCGAGCGCGAGCCGCCTCATTCGGCGGGCGGCAGGGTCACGGTGACGCCCCAGCTGTCGGGCTCCTCGACGTACTCGACCGGCGTGGGCTGCACCGCCGCCCAGATGCCGAAGGCGCCGCCGCCGGCCACCGCCACGGCGCCCGCCCAGAAGTACCACCGCTGCACGAGCGGCCCCTCCGCGTAGCGCATCGTGCCGGAGTCCTTGATCTTCGTCGTGGTGGCGCGCGTGGTGGTCACCTTGGCGGTGCCGCTCGCCTTCGCGGGCCGCGCCCTCGCCGCCGGGGCGTCGTCGCCCTCGTCGAAGTCGGGCGGGGGGCCGGGATCCTCCTCGTCGGCGAGGGCCTCGGGGTCGGGCTCCTCCTCGGCCACGGCCGCGGCCACGGCGACGGGCGCGCCGGCGCTCCCGACGGCGAGGTCGCGCACCAGCGCCGTGTAGGCGCCGTCCACCGGGAGCGGCGGCGTCTCCTCGAGGACGACCTTCACCTCGGAGACGAGCTCGCCGGACGCGTACATCCGCGCCGAGATCTCGCCGCCGGCGGACACCCACCCGGTCACGACGTAGTCCACCGCGAGGATCTCGCCGATCCGGCCGACCTCGCCGGGGTCCCGCGCGGCGCGGGTGCCCTTGGCGACGGTGCCCTCGGCGGCGGAGAGGAGGCCCGCGGCGTCCGACGACATGCGCGTGCCGCGCTCCTTCGCGTAGCCGGGCACGAGCGCCGCGGCGGCGGCGAACGCGGCCGTCGCCTCGGACGCCTGGCCCGCCTTGAGGAGGCACAGGCCGCGCAGGAGGGTCGCGTCCGCGAGCTCGGGGCGGCGGCCGACGTCGGAGAACGCGGCGTCGTGGAGGCGGATGGCCTCGGCGAGCGGCGCGAGCGCGCCGGTGGAGTCCCCCGCGGTGTAGAGGCGGCGGCCCTCGGAGACGAGCTCGCGCGCACGGCGGAGCGTGTCGTCGTCGCCCTTGGACACGCCGTCCGCGATGTCGGAGCCGGAGAGCGGATCGAGCGTGCCGCCCTCGAGGAAGGCGTCCCGCACGCCCTGGGTCACGGTCTGGGCGTCGGAGAAGGAAAGGCCGTAGCCGTCGAAGTCGAGGACGGCGACCGTCGCCGCGCTGGCGAGCCCCGCGAGGAGGAGCATCACGAGGTCACGACGGCGCCGCGCGCGGGCGGCGTGTGGGCGGAGCGGCGGCGGGGGATGGGGGATGTCACGTCGTCAGGATGACACGGCGCGCGACGATCGACACGCGCGCCGCGCCAGGCGACCGGAACGCGGCCGCCGCCCGGGGCGGCCGGTCCCGCCCGGACGGCGGCCCGCG
>CAJBVW010000519.1 GCA_903959175.1 uncultured Pseudomonadota bacterium | reverse complement strand
GGCCTGGGGCGCGCGGACGGACCGGTGGCGACGCTCGCGTGGCAGGCGCGGGAGGCCCTGCGCGCGGGGGCCCCGGCGCGGGCGATGGCGGCGCTCACGCCGCTGCTGACGAAGCTCCCGCAGTGGCGGGGCGCGTGGTCCCTGGCGGCAGAGGCCTTCGATGCGCTGGGCGAGCCCGCCGAAGCGGCGGCGTGTCGGGCGAAGGCCTAGGGCCGATCAGGCCGACAGCGCCCGCTTCGGCTCGACGCCGGCCTCCTCGGCGCGGAGGGCGCGGAGGTCGGGGCGGCCCGGGTCGAGGGCGTAGGCGCGCTCGGCGCAGGAGCGGCTCTGGCGCTCGTCGCCCGCGGCCCGCCACAGCAGCGACATGTCGCTCCAGACGCGCGCGGACCACGGGGCGTCCCGGGCGATCGCGACCGCGAGGCGGACGGCCTCGAGGAGCGCGCCCTCACCCGCGAGCTTGGTGACGGCGGCGGGTCCGGGCTGCGGCTCGCCGGCGCGGCACACCGCGACCATGTGGTGCCCGAGGCGGAAGAGGCCGGGGACCGCGAGCTGGACGGCGCCGGTGCGGTCGAGGTCGGTGGGGCCCTCGAAGTCGACGGCGGGAGCGGAGAGGCGACCGGCGGAGGAGGCGAAGAGGCGGGTGGGCGCGAGGCCGACCTCACGGAGGGCGAGCACGAGCTCGTCCGGGCGCATGCTGAACTTCCACGTGGGGTGGCGGTGGGCGTGCGCGCCGCGGGAGGTGTGGGCGAGGTTGAACAGGGTCACGACGGCGAGGCCGCCGGGGCGCAGGTTCGACCGCACGCGGACCAGCACGCCGTGCAGCTCGTCGGCGTACTCGAGCGCGCCGGAGGCGGTGACCACGTCGTAGCAGCCGTCGGGGGCGCCTTCGGGCGCGGGCCACTCGCCGTCGAGCGTGCCGGTGCGGACGCGGAAGCCGGGCTCGTCCGCCGCGACGGAGGGGGCGAGGTCCACGCCGGTGTAGTCCCAGCGCGGGCCGAGCATGCGGCCGAGCAGCCCGGAGGAGCACCCGAGGTCGAGCACGCGGCCGCCGGAGGACTCGGCGACGACGGCGTCCACCACGGCGCGGAGGCGGCGGTGGGGCCGGTCGTAGCGCCACGTCTCCTCGTTCCAGGTGGAGCGGCCCGTGGGGCGGGCGGGGACCGCGGCGATGCGGGTGCCGCGGGCGAGGGCGGCGAGGGTGTCGAGCTGGGCCTCGGCGCGCGCGACCAGCGGGGGGACGTGCACGGCGAGGGTCTCGCGCAGCGCGGCGCGCTCGTCCCAGGCGCGGAGGACCTCGTCGGTGAGCCCGTCCGTCGCCTCGATGGGGCGGATCCGGCCGCCGAGGCCCACCTGGTCGAGCCACTCGCCGGTCTTAAACTCGTAGCCGACGCCAACTGCGGGCACGCCGGCGGTGGTGGCGAAGATCAGCGAGTGCATGCGCGTGCCGAGGAAGAGGTCGCACGCGGCGGCCTGGCCGCGGACCACGCGGAAGTCGAGGTCCTCCGTCTCCACCACCTGCGGGGCGTGCGTCATGCGGGCGGCGACGCGGCGGGCGGCGACGCGGTCGTCCTGCGCGTACCCGCCGAGGTTGGTGCAGTTGCTCAGGAAGCGCACGCCTCCGCCGGTGTGGCGGGCCCACGCGTCGCACGCGGCGGCGACGTCGCGCTCGTAGCGGTCCTGGAGCGCGGCGGCGTCGGCGTGGCCGGGGAAGTGCCAGCTCCGCACCGTCACGCCGAGCAGCGGCGTGTCCGAACGCTCCTGCTGGATGGACCGGCCGCCGACCGCGGCGTCGACGCCGACCTCGACCGGGGCGCGCACGCCGAGGCCGCGCACCACGCGGGCGCTGGCCTCGTCGCGCACGAGGATCCACGCGGCGCCGTCGAGCGCGTTGCGGGCGGCGGTGCGGGAGAGGGGGCTGTCGAGGGGGCCGATGCTCTGGGCGAACACGGCGAAGGGCTTGCCGGCGCGCGCGCAGGCGTGGATCGTCGCGAGGCGCGGGTGCAGGTTGAGCGCGTAGGTGTCGTGGAGGTATGAGCCGCCGCAGCCGACGACGAGGTCGGCGGCGTCGATCGCACGCATGGTGGCGACGACGTCGCGGTCGTCGATGGCGTCCACGCGGTGAAAGCGGCGGGTGAGGGCCGGGAAGCGGCTCGTCACGGTGAACTTCGCGCCGGGGAGGCGGCGGGCCAGCCCGGTCAGGATCCCGTCGAGGATCGCGGCGTCGCCGCGGTTGGCGGAGCTGAAGGCGTCGGTGACGAGGATGTTCATGCGGCGAAGGCCTCGGTGCGGAGGAGGGAGGCGACCCGGCGCGCGTCGTGCGCGGCGGCCAACATCGGTCCGCCGGTCCCGAGCCGCGTGAGCTCTCCGGGGCGGGCGGCGAGGCGCAGGAGGGCGGCGGTCAGGGCGTCGACGTCGCCGGGGGGCACGAGGAGGCCGTTGACGCCGTCGCAGACGAGGTCACCGACGCCGGTGACGAGCGAGGCCACCACGGGCCGGCGGAGGGCCCCGGCCTCGACGAGGACGGTGGGGATGCCGTCCATATCGCCGTCCGGCGCGACGACCGAGGGCGCGACGACGAGGTCGGCCCGCGCCATCGCGAGGAGCACCTCTGCGTACGGACGCATCGGCGTGAGGACCAGCCCTTCGGGCGGCGACTCCACGAGCCCCTCGCCGCCGATGATCTCGAGCGTGAGGTCGGGGACCCGCACCCGCGCGCGGGCCCACGCCTGGACCAGCACGCCGAAGCCCTTCTTCGCGACGGGGCGGCCGACCGCGAGGATGTGGCGGAGGCGCACGGGGGCGGGCGGGGCGTCCGCGAAGAGCGGGGCGAGGCGAGCGGCGTTCGGGATGACGGCGATGCGGCTGCGATCGACGCCCTGGGCGGCGATGAAGTCTTGGTGGAACCGCGAGATCGTGACGACCTTGCGGCAGCTCGCGGGGAGGGCCGCCCATTCTTCTGGGCGCACGGCGGCGTCGCGGCGGAACAGGTCGTAGGCGTGCGCGGTGAACGACCAGGGGCGCCCCACCCGGGCGGCGATGGGAGCGAGCACGCGCACGCCGAAGTCGGCGAAGTGCGTGTGGAGGTGCCGGTAGTCGGAGAGGATCGCGTCCGCATCGCGGTCGAGCCCGACGTGACGGATCGCGACCGGGGTTCCGTCGGGCCCCTCGCCGAAGCGCACGCCGTCGGGGCCACGGGTGTGGGCGACGACATCCACGCTCACGCCCTGGGCCCGCAACGCCACGATCTCGGCGTGGACGAAGGTCTGCGAGGGGACCGGGTACTCGGAGAGGACGTAGGCGACGTGGCGCATGGGGGGGCTATCGGTCGCCGGTCGCGGAACTTTAGGGCTTCGCGGATCCATTTTCGCGGGGGCGCGGGGCGGGGCGCGGGGGCGGGGGCGAACCCTGACGGCTCCCCCCGAACCCTCCGTCTGACGGCGCCATGGCCGCTCCGCGCCGCTCCGTCGCCGTCCACGCGCGGCAGACCACCCTCCCGCTCGACCGCAGACCCACCGAGAAGCATGCGATGGTGCTCCTCTTTCTCACGGGCCATCGGGCCGATCGGCAGGCGCCCACCGCGCCCGCCGGCGCGCCACGACCGGATGTTCCACGTGGAACACTCGCCCGTCGACACGCCCCCGCCGCGCCACGAGCCCGTGAGGCGCCGGCTCGTGTCCTCACCCCCCCACCACGCGAGGCGGATCTGTAGGAACAGCAGGTAGTTCCTACCGAATATGCTTGCAGTCGCGACGCAAGCAGGTTGGATGCAGCTGATCGGGAGCACCCAGAGCAAGACCGGTCTCACGATCCGATGTGAGCTGGACGAGGCCACCTATGAGAAGGGCATCCGGGTCAGCGACGAGGAGCTGGAGGACGTGGT
>CAJBVW010000518.1 GCA_903959175.1 uncultured Pseudomonadota bacterium | reverse complement strand
CAGGTGCGCGGCCTCCTCCGACAGGCGCGGCAGTCGGGCCAGCCCATCTCCTTCCGTGCGGTCAACCAGCGGAAGAAGGCGATCATCGAGCAGGAGTGCCACTCCCTCGTCGAGTTCGTGGACCCCGCGCACGACTTCTCGCACGTCGGCGGCATGGACGCGGTCAAGACCGAGCTGATGCGCATCGCGGACGCCATCAAGGGCGGCCAACGTAACCGCGTCCCGATGGGCCTCATCTTCGTCGGCCCGATGGGCACCGGAAAGACCTTCCTCGCGGAGGCCTTCGCCAAGGAGAGCGGGCTCACCTGCCTCAAGTTCAAGAATTTTCGCGAGAAGTGGGTCGGCTCCACGGAGGGCAACCTCGAGAAGATCCTCCAGGTGGTGGACGGCCTCGGGTACGTGCTCCTCATCCTCGACGAGGCCGACCGGTCGCTCTCGTCCGGCTCAGAGGGCGACGGCGGCACGTCGAGTCGCGTGATCGCGCGCCTGAAAGAATTCATGTCCGACACGTCGCACCGCGGGCGCGTCGTGATCCTGATGATGACGAACCGCCCGGACAAGCTCGACGTCGACCTGAAGCGCCCCGGCCGCTTCGACGTGAAGGTCCCGTTCTTCTTCCCTGAATCCGCGGACGAGCGCCGTGCTGTCACGGCGGCGGTGCTGCGCAAGGCGCAGGTCACCCTGGAGCCCGGCGGCACCCTCGACACCGTCGTGGACGGTACGAAGGGCTACTCGGCGGCCGAGATCGAGGCCGTCGTCCTGGCGGCGGCGAACTTCGCGGCGTGGGAGGGGCGCGAGGCGCTCTCCGAGCGCGACCTGGGCCGGGCGGTGATCGACCTGATCCCCAGTCGTGACCTGCGGATGTTGGAATACATGGAGCTGCTCGCCGTCTTCGAGTCGAGCTCTCGACGAATGCTCCCGGAGCGTTATCAGGGCATGAGCACACAAGAAGTGCAGGCGCGCCTCGATGTGGTGCGCGCCCAACTCGGCCAGCGCGTTGCTTGACCTCCAGGCGAGGTCATGTTAACGCCGCTCGGCTTCAAGGAAGGTCGATGTACGCGGTCGTAGTGACGGGTGGCAAGCAGTATCGGGTGTCCGCAGGGACCTCCCTCGTGGTGGACCGCGTCGCCGCTGAGGTCGGCAGCGAGCTCTCGCTCGAGCAGGTCCTCATGGTCGGCGGCGACAACGTGACGGTGGGCGCGCCCACTGTCCCCGGCGCGGTGGTCAAGGCCACGGTGACGGCTCACGTGAAGGGCGCAAAGACGGAGTCGATGCGGTACCTCCACCGCCAGCGCCGCCGTAAGCAGAAGAACGGGCGGGCCTCGCTCAGCGTTCTTCAGATCAACAGCATCCAGGCTTAGGGGTCTCCGATGGCACACAAAAAGGGACAGGGCAGCTCCCGTAACGGGCGCGACTCGAATCCGCAGTACCGTGGCGTCAAGCGTGGTGACGGGCAGGAAGTGCTCGCGGGGAACATCCTCGTGCGCCAGCTCGGCACCGTGTTCCACCCGGGCAAGAACGTCGGCGTGGGTCGCGACTGGACGCTCTTCGCGTTGGCCAGTGGCCACGTGAAGTTCGAGCAGCGCCTCAACCGCAAGTACGTCTCCGTCTACCCGTCCGAAGCCGCAGTAGCGGCAGAATAGCGGGGACGCGACCCCGTGCGATTCGTCGACGAGGTCGAAGTCGAGATCCAGAGCGGGAAGGGGGGCCGTGGCTCCTCTTCCATGCGTCGGGAGAAGTACGTCGAGATGGGGGGCCCCGACGGTGGTGACGGCGGGCGAGGGGGCAACGTGTCCTTCCTCGCAACGCACGGCATGCACACCCTCCTCGATCTCCGAACCCGCTCGGTCTGGCGATCGGGTGACGGTGTGTCCGGCGCCAGCCGTCGCAAGACCGGCGCGCAAGGTGAGGACCTCGTCATCTCCGTCCCCGTCGGCACCATCGTGCGCGACGCCGAGACGGACGCCGTCCTGTTCGAGCTGCTCAGCGCGGGCGAGGAGCGCGTCGCCGCCCCCGGCGGCAAGGGCGGCCTGGGCAACACCCACTTCAAGACCAGCACGAACCGTGCGCCGCGGACCACCACCCCGGGCGATCCGGCGGTGCGCCTGCGCTTGAACCTCGAGCTCCGCCTCATGGCGGATATCGGGCTCCTCGGCTACCCGAATGCTGGTAAGTCCACGTTGATCACCGTGATCTCCGCGGCCCGCCCGAAGGTGGCGGACTACCCCTTCACCACCCTCGTCCCCAACCTGGGCGTGGTGTCCGTCGGCGAGGAAGGCAGCTTCGTCGTTGCGGACATCCCCGGGCTCATCGAGGGCGCCGCCGAGGGCAAGGGGCT
>CAJBVW010000517.1 GCA_903959175.1 uncultured Pseudomonadota bacterium | reverse complement strand
GCGGCGGCGGCGGGCGGCGCGGTTCCCGGCGATGCTGTGTCGCCCTCCGGATCGGCGGGCGCCTTTTCGCTGGTGGGCGGCGGCCGCTCGCCCGTCACCTTGCGGCGGAGCATCAAGCGGAGCTCGCAGATCTCCTGGCTCTGCTTCGCCGCGATCTGCAGCAGCTCCTCGAACTGGGCGCGTAGCGTCTTCTGCTCGGCCCGAAGACGGGCGTTCTCTTCTTCGAGGGATGAGGACATACCGGCATTTTCACAGCCGTCGGACGACCCGGCCAGAGGCTCACGGAGAAGGGATCGTTGTAATTGCCCTATTCTCAGGTCGAGTTGGGTGGGTACCGTTTGCGGCGTGGCGCGCGAGAGAGATCGACGCCTTCCAGGATGAGTCCAAGCACCGCGGGGTCGATCTTGAGCTGTTGCTGTCCTTCGGACACGGCGGGGATCTGGAACGTCCCCTGCTCGAGGCGCTTCGCGAAAATGCACCAGCCCGAGCGGTCGAAGAACAGGATCTTCATGAGGGTCTTCCGTCCGTTCGTGAAAACGTAGAGGTGACCGTCCTGGGGATCGAGGTCCATCCGTCGGACCTGACCGGCGAGCGCGTCGAAGGAGCCGCGCATGTCCACGGGCGTCACGGCCAGGAACACCCGGACCGACGAGGGCAGCGTCAGCATGCGGAGGCGACCACGCGAAGCAGCCGACCGAGCACGGCGTCGTCGAAGTCGCGCGGGGCATCGACCTCGAACGTGCCGCAGCGCACCGTGTAGGACGACGACGTTGGAGCCGCCGTGATCAGCTCGAGGAGTCGGAGAGGCGCTGGCGCACGTCTTCCCTCGATGGCCAGGCGCCAACAATGGAGTGAGCGGCCGTCGACGCCATTGCTGCGGGCCCACTCGGTCGGCGTCTGGGCGGTGACGGCGGCCGCTGAGAGGCAGGACTCCGCGTCCCTACGGTTCTTGATCTTGCGACGTTGCATGTGGCTGACTCCAGCCGAGCAACGTCACTCGGCGGGTAGCGGAGGGCCTCCGGGGTTTGTTGACCGGGCACGGTGCAGCGGCATCGCGTCGCACGTCTTCGCGACCACCACCTGGGCGTGGAAGTTGGGACCGTAGAGCCCGCCCTCGCGCACCTGGGGCGGCGGCGGTGCGAGGAGGATGCACTTCCCACACGCGCACGCCAGCTTCTCGCGGACCCAGCGGATGCGGACCGTCCGCGCGGGGATGAACTCGATCTGCTCGCTGACCTCGCCCTCGCCGAGAGCGTGGAGGTCGGTGCCTCCGCAGGCCTCGCAGACGCGGTCCTCGTCGGGGACGGAGATCTTCTTCTCGACGAAGGGCAGCTCGGCGCGCTGCTTCCGGGTCTTCTCGCGTGCTTCCTGGCGGGCCGCTTCACGCTCTTCGGGCGTCCGCTTCGAGGTCACGCGCTTGCGTGCCTCTCGCTTGGGGTCGGGCACCTGCTCGGACTTGCGGCCGTAGATAGTGCGGAGGAGCTGCTCGATGCGCGCGTCCTTGCGCGCCAGCTCCTGCTGCAACCCCTCGATCAGCGCCTTGAGCACCAGCACGATCGGCGCGATGATCGCGCGCACCGAGGGGGCGAGGTCCGCGAGGACGCGGTCGAGGTCGACGAGGCTGGACACGCCCTCAAAGGAACACGTTCACCCCGAAATGTCTAGGCCTCGTGCAGACGGACTCCAGGCTTTCGATCGTCGGACCTTCTGGATCTCGATTCCGTCGAGCATCATCGCGAGCTCCGTCGCGTCGATGGTCACGGTGCGCGCGTCGGGCGCACGGACGGGGAAGTGAAAACGGCCGCGTTCCAGGCGCTTGAACAGGATCACGAACCCGCCGCGTGACCATGTGATCGCCTTGAGGTGCGTCATCCGCTTCGACAGGAAGACGAAGACGTGGCCGCTGTAGACGTCCAGCCCGTTCTTCTCCACCCAGCCGGCGAGGGCGTCGAAGCCCTTGCGGATGTCGACCGGCTCGGAGGCCACGTAGATGCGCGTGGACGAAGGGAAGTTCAGCACGGGCGCAGCTCCGCGGCGAGCGTGGCCACCCACGAGGCGGGCGGGAGCGTGTCGAACACCAGCGCGACCCCGTCGCCCAGCACCAGGCGAACGGACGGCGAGGCCGGCGTCTGCGTCACCATCGTGGCCGCGACGGGCACCACCTCCAGCATCGTCGGCGTCTCGTCCCGCCCCCCGGGTGGGCGTGACACATGGGCGCGATGCGGGCGCGGGTCGCCGTTCGCCCAGCGCGAAAGCGTGGTCTGCGGGATGCCGCGCGAGATCGCGAAG
>CAJBVW010000516.1 GCA_903959175.1 uncultured Pseudomonadota bacterium | reverse complement strand
GCCCGCGAGCTCGGCGCGCTCGCGACCGCGGCGCCCGCGTGGCGCACCGGACCGTGGGCCTCGCTCACCCGCCTCGACGGCCCCTCCCCGGAGGACCTCGACGTGGACGCCGCGCAGAACGCCCGCGCCGCCGACCCGCTCCCCTTCGCCACCGCCCACCACGGCTGGACCTCCCGGGTGCGCGCCGCGAAGGCGCTCTGGGCGCACGGCGTCGCGCCGCTCCCCGGGGCAGCCACCACCGCGCAGCGCGACGCCGTGTGGGACGCCGCGGCCGCCCACCGCTCCGGCGTGCTCGCGTGGATCGCCGGTCAGGACGCCTGGCCCGCCGCCACCCTCACCGCGCTCGACGACGCCGAGAAGGCCGCCGGGCTCGTCCGCTTCGCCCCGCCCACCCTCGAGGCGCTCCGGAGCACCCTGGACGGGACGGCGATCCTCTCGTTCCGCGAGGTCCCGTCCGGCATCGAGGCCCTCTACCTCGGCGAGGAGAAGGGCCGCGTCGTGGTGCTCCCCGCCAGCCTCGCGCGGGACACCAGCGCGGTGCTCGCGGCGCTCCGCAGCGGAGAGTCGGCCCTCGCCTCCGGAGATCGGCTGCGCGACTCCGTGATCGACGGCGCGATGGACGGCGTGCTCCTCGGCGTCGGCCGCTACATCGTCGTCGGCGCGGCGCCCGTGGGGCTCCTCCCGGTCGCCGCGATGCCGGAGCAGGCCGACGGGCTGCGCTACCTCGCCTCCATCCGGCACGTCTCGTACGTCCCCGACTTCGACGCGCTCCTGCCCGCGGCCCAGAGAGACCCCCTCGACCTGAGCCTCCCGATGCTCGCTCTCTGCGCGACGGCGGACGAGGCCACGGCCGTGCGGCGCGTCTACCCGGACGCCAAGGTGCTCGAGGGCCCCGCCGCGACCGTCGCCGCGTTCAAGGCGGACGTCGCGAAGGCCCGCTTCCTCCACATCGGCGCGTTCCCGGCCTCGCCGGACGGCGGGTTCCGCCTCGCGGACGGCGTGCTCACCCTCGGCGACATCGCCGCCCAGCCCATCGGCGCGCACGCCGCGGTGCTGCTCGGCGGCGGGGGCGAGGGGCTCTCGGCGGACGTGCTGCTCGCCCGCATGGCGGCGGTCCACCGCGCGGGCGGGCAGGACGTCCTCGTCGAGGGCTGGGCGCACGACCCCGCGCTCCGGAGCTCGATGCTCTTCCACTTCTGGGAGGGGGCGAACCGCGCCTACTCCGCGAGCCGCGCGCTCGGAGAGGCCCGCACCCTCGCGCTCCGCGAGTCCGGGGACGAGGCGCTCGGCGCCGCGCCGTGGGGCGGCTTCTTCGCGTCCGGGCGCCCCTGATCGGCCTCCTCGCGCTCCTCGGGCTCGCCTCCGCGGCCGAGCCCGTCCTCGGGCCCGACGGCTGGGCGCGGCTGGGCCCCGTGCCGACCGGCTCCGGCCGTGACGAGGTCGTGTTCGACCCCGAGACCTGCGCCGTCGAGGTGAGCCGGGTCGATCTCGACGGTGGGCCCGCCTTCCGCGACGTGCGACTGGCGCGGGTCTGGACGGCGACGGGGTGGCGCTGGGCCGACGACTGGGTGGTGCGGGACGGCCGCCTCCTCCGGCCCGGGCGCGCGGCGGTCCCCGTCGGCCCCGATCGTCGCCACGGCGACGAGGTCCTCACGCTTGACGGCGCCGGACGCGTGGTGGCGCGGACCCGGGCCGGGCGGCGGGTCGAGGTGCTCCGCGACGAGAGCGGCGCCTTCCGCGGGATGCGCAGCGGGCGTGTGGACGTGCGCATCGAGGGGGCGGGCCCGGGCGACGAGGGCGTCGCGAGTGACGGGCGCACGGTGCGCTGGCGCTGGGAGGGGCCGGACCTCCGGAGCGTGGGCGAGCGCGACGCGGCCGCGAGCCTCTACACCTACGACGGGAAGGCGCTGCTCACGGGCATCGCGTGGGCGGACGGCGCGCGCCTCACGGTGGAGCGCACCGAGGCCCGCACCCGGACGGCTGGCGTCGGCGGCGGGTGGACGTGCGAGGTCCGCACCGACGGCGCTCCCTACCGCCGGGTCAGCCTCGTGGGCCCCGCGGGGACATGGACGTTCGAGCGGGTGGGAGACCTCGCGTCGGTGACCGACCCGACCGGCGGCACCACGCGCACCCGCTGGGCGGACGGGCGCGTCGCGGGCTGGATCGACCCCCGCGGCGGCGAGACCCGGCTCACGCGGGACCCCGCCGGGCGCGTCGTGGACGTGACCGACCCGGCGGGTGGGCGCTGGGAGCTCGCGTGGGCGGACGGAGGGCTCGGCGCGGTGGCGGCGCCGGACGGCGCGCGGTGGCGGCTCGGCACCGACGGAGTCGGAGGCGTGGTGCGCGTGGACGAGCCCTCGGGGCGCTCCGAGACCTGGGAGCGCGCCGCGGACGGGCGCGCGCGGGGCGTGGGCGTGGGCACGGCGCGGTGGAGCTACCAGCGCGACACGCACGGCCGCGTCCTCGGCATCGTCGACCCCGTGGGCGCCGCGGTGACCCTCGCCCGCGACGCGGCGGGGCGCGTCGTCGCGGTCACGGACGGGGCGGGCGGCGCCTGGCGCGTCGCGCGGGACGGCGAGGGCCGCGGCACCGTGGTCTCCGACCCGGGCGGCGGGCGCTGGGAGATCGCGCGGGACGGGCTCGGCCGGGTCACCGGCGTGCGCGACCCAACCGGCGCCTGGACGCGCTGGACCCTCCGCGAGACGGGCGAGCCCGAGCGGGTGACCGTCGGCTCGCAGGTGTGGACGCTGCTCTGGCGCGCTCCGGGCGTGCTCACGGGGCTGCGGGACCCCCTCGGGCGCACAACCAGCTGGACCCGCGACGACCTCGGCCGCGCCCGGGAGATCCAGCGCGCCGACGGGAGCGTGGTGGCCCTCCTCCGCGACGCCGCGGGCGACCTCATCGGCGTCGGCGAGGCGAAGGTGCGTCGCGACGCTGCGGGGCGCGCCCTCGGCGTAGACCTGGGCGCCGCCACGCTCGCCTGGGACCGCGACGTCGCCGGTCGCGTCGTCGGCGTGAGCGGCCCCGGCGTGGCCCTCGGCCTCGGGCGGGAGCCCGGCGGCGCCCTCCGCGAGGTGCGCGTGGAGGGCAGCGCGCCCGTGCGCCTCACCCGCGACGGCCAGGGCCGCGTCGTGCGCGCGGAAGGGGAGATGGGGGTCGACCTCGTCCGCGACGCGGCGGGCCGCATCGTCGCCCTCTCCCGGCAGGGCCGCCCCTCGCTCCGCGTCGAGCGCGACCGCCGCGGCCTGCCTGCCCGGCTCGTTCTTGACGACCGCGTGTGGACCATCGGACGCGACGCCACCGGACGGATCGTGTCCCTCGGCGCCACCGGAGACGTCCGTCTCGGCGTCGACCGCGACGTCGCCGGACGCCCGGCGCTCGCGCGGTTCCCCACCGGCGCGCTCGCCCGCTTCGAGTACGACGGCGACAACACCCGCGTCGGCGTCACCGACCGCGACGGCGGCGCGCTGGGCACGCTGGGCTGGACCCTCGGCCCCGCCGGCGCCCTCGCGCGGCTTCAGGCCGCCGCCACCTGGCTCTTCCGGCGTGACCCGCTCGGCACCCTCGTGGCCGTCGAGTCCGGAGACGACGCGTGGTCCAGCGCGCCGGACGGCGTGGAAGGGCCCGGTGGATCGTTTGTGCGTTACGATTCGAACGGGCGACCGGCCGCCGCGCGGCTCCCCTCCGGGTGGGGCGGCGCCTGGGGCCTCGGCGAGGGCGACCTCACCTACGAGCTGGACGGGGACGGCGCGATCGGGGCCATCCGCGGCGCGCGCGGCGAGGTGCGCCTCCGCTACGACGGCGTCGGTCGGCTCGTCGCGTGGTCCGGCCTCGACGGCGGGACCGTGGCGCGGGACGCCCTCGGCCGGCTCGCCGCCGTCGGACGCGTCGCCATCGACGGCTGGGAGGGGCTCCGCGGGGTGGGCGGCGAGGTCCGCGTCGGGCTCGCGGGGCTCGGGGCGGCGTGGCGCGGGGGAGGGGCCCTGTTCGCGCCCAGCGGCGTGCCGCTCCTCGCGGTGCCCGGCGGCGTCGCGACGTCGGCTCCCGGCGGGGCGCTGAGCGGCGTCGCGGCGCGGGACGACGGCGCCGGCGGGCGCTTCCAGTCCGGGCGGAACGGCCCGCTCCTCGGCCTCGCGGACGGCCTCGACCCGGTGACCGGCCAGCCCCTCGCCGCCGCCCCCACATGGCCCTGGGCGCCCCGCGCGTGGGAGGCCACCGTCTCGGACGACCCGCTCGCCGATCCCGACGGGGCCGCCCGTTCCCCCGCGTGGGACCCCGGCCCCTGGGCCCCCACCTCGCCGTGGTCGGACCCCCTGGCGCTCCTCGTCGCCGCCGGGGAGCTCCCCTCGGGCGGCCCCCGCGCGTCCGCCCCGCCCGGCCTCCCGTGGCTGCCCGCGTCGCTCGCGCCCGGCCGCCCCGCGCCCGTGCCCGACCCGATGGCCCTCGACCTCGACGAGGAGCCCCTGATCGCCTGGATCGTGGGCCACGCCCGCGCCCCGACGACGGCCCCCGCCCCCGCCGACGTGGCCGCGCTCTTCCTCTCCGAGCAGCTCCCCGCGGGCCTCCTCGACCCGCCCGGGCTCACCCTGCCGCTCCCCGAGGCCCTCGCCGCAGCCTACTCGAACAGGAACCGGTAGGTCTGCACGCCGTCCTCCTCCCGCCACAGGCCGATCGTCAGCTCCATCGCCACGGCCTGGAGGTTCCGCGCCGGGGCAGGGAAGAGGAGCACGCCATCGCGATCGCCGGCCCGCGCGTCCGTCCCCAGGTAGGCCCGGCGGAAGTCGTCGGCGCCGCGCATGCGCAGGGAGAGGTTCGGCGGCGCGCCTACCCGCGTCTCGAAGCGGGCGCCGAGCATCAGGTGCTCGAGCAGCGCGTCCGGCTCCGCGACCGCGAGGAAGGTCTGCTCGGAGTCGTTCACGGCAAGCTGGGTGTGGGCCGGGCTCCACCGCACGGCGTGCTCCGACCGGATGGAGACGCGCCAGAGGTAGCCGATCGCGTCGTTGAAGAGGCGCGTCGTCCCGTCGGGCCAGGCGTTCCACGCCTGATCTTCCGCGCTCACGGGCGCGACGGTGAGGAGGAGATCGCCCCGGGTCTGGCTCTGCGGGGCGTGGTCGACCGCCAGCCGGGCCACCGTCGCGCGATCCAGGTACTGCTGCTGGAGGGCCGCTGTGGCGGCGTCGTAGGTCTGCCGATCCGCGCTCGGCTCGGAGGCCGCGAGAGGTGACAGAGTCAAACTCGACCTTGAACAGGCCATAACGACGAGGAGGAGGGCCGCCGAGGCGCGACTGACGTGCAAAAGGTGCTCCGGAGCTTGCGCGGATTTCTGGGTGAAGTATATTCGCCGCGCCTTACGGTGGGTGTAGCTCAGTTGGTAGAGCACTGGTCTGTGGCACCAGTGGTCGCGGGTTCAAGTCCCGTCATCCACCCCACCTTCGTGCCGTCTCGGTACGAGTACATTTCGGGCCTCTAGCTCAACTGGTAGAGCATCGGACTCTTAATCCGCAGGTTCCGGGTTCAAGCCCCGGGGGGCCCACCACTCTCTCCCCAATGTCGTCCATCCGGCGCGTCGTAGCCTTCGGGTTACCCGCGCCGGACACGCGTCGGGGGCACGCGCGGCGGCACCGTCGCGTGCTTCTGCGCATGGTCGCTCCGCGAGAATGGCGGAATCGGCAGACGCGCCGGACTTAGGATCCGGTGGGGAAACCCGTGGGGGTTCAACTCCCCCTTCTCGCACCATCCCCCGCTCCGCGAGGCCCCGATGTCCCACCAGGTGGACCAGATCTCTGCGTTCCAGAAGCGCCTTCAGTTCTCGGTCCCGTCGGCCGAGGTCGACAAGAAGATCAACGAGGCGTTCAAGGTTCTCTCGAACCGCGTGAACATCCCCGGCTTCCGTCGTGGCAAGGTTCCCCGCAAGGTCCTCGACCAGCGCTTCGGCCGCCAGGTCCGCGGCGACGTTGCGTCGGACCTCATCAACAACGAGTTCCGCCTCGCCGCGCTCGACATCGAGTTCCTCGGCCAGCCGGAAGTCGACCGCTCCGACCTCAACGAGGGCACGGACTTCAACTTCTCGATCACGCTGCAGGTCAAGCCCGCGGTCGAGGTCAAGGACTACACCGGTGTCAAGGTGGACTTCCCCGTCCCCACCGTCACCGAGGACCAGGTCGACCTCCTCGTCCAGCGCCGCCTCCAGGGCCAGGCCCGCCTCGTGGAAGTCGAGGACGCGCGCGTCGTCGCCCGCGGCGACCTCGCGCTGACCGAGATCGTGCTCGTCGAGGGCGGCGAGGACAAGACGATCGAGAGCGGCACCATGGTGAACACCGCCGGTGACCGCTACTACACCGGCATCGAGTCGCTCCTCGTGGGCCTCGCCAAGGGCGAATCCGCTACCGGCACGGTCACCATCGCGCCGAATGCCGGCATGGAGAGCCTCCGCGGCCGTACCGTCGAGCTCCGCGTCAAGGTGCTCGGCATCCAGGTCTCGCAGGTGCCCGAGCTCACGGACTCCGTCGCGGCCGAGCTCGGCTACGAGGGCGGCGTGGACGCCATGCGCGCCGCGCTCCGGATGGAAGAAGAGAGCCGCGCGACCGAGGCGTCCCGCAACGTCGCCCGCGTCAACCTCCTCCAGAAGCTCATCGCCGGCCACAGCTTCGACGTGCCGCCCGCCATGGTCGACAGCCACCTCCAGCTCCTCCTCGAGGAGCTCCGGATCCAGGCC
Source organism: uncultured Pseudomonadota bacterium (assembly GCA_903959175.1). Classification (GTDB taxonomy): domain Bacteria; phylum Myxococcota_A; class UBA796; order UBA796; family SXON01; genus CAJBVW01. Next base: position 571 of record CAJBVW010000516.1, on the reverse strand, counting down.
GCCTACCGCGGTCGCGACCCCCGCTCGATCCGCTACTCCGAAGCCCAGATGGCCGACCTCCGCCAGCGTGCGGAGTTCGCGGCCCGCGCCTCGCTCCTCCTCGAGGGCGTCGCCAAGTCCGAGGGCATCGACATCACGAACGACGATCTCGAAGCCAAGTACCAGGAGATCGCCGATATGCGCGGCCAGCGCGTCGAGGCCATCCGCGGCTACTTCGCCAAGGACAACGCCGTCGGCGAGCTGAAGAAGCGCCTCCTCGAGGAGCGTACGCTCGACTGGTTGCTCGAGCGCGCCGAGCTGATCGACGTGTCCGGCACCGACAACGACGCCGCCCCCGCGTTGGACGCCATCGAGGCCGCCGCGCCCGCCGCCGAAGCCGCTCCCGAGGCCGCCCCCGCCGAGGCGGAAGCCGCCCCCGAGAAGCCGAAGCGCAAGGCCAAGGCCAAGAAGACCGAGGAGTAGTCCTCCGGTCCTTCCGGCCCCCGAACGGCCGCACCGTGGCGCATCTCGCGCCCGGTGCGGCCTTCTTCGTTGTGGCCCCCCGCTCCCCTGCGCGCCGGTCGGCGGCGCG
>CAJBVW010000515.1 GCA_903959175.1 uncultured Pseudomonadota bacterium | reverse complement strand
GCGGCGGCGGCGGTGGCTACGGCGACCGTCCTGCGCGTCCCGCTGGCGGCGGCTACGGCGGCCCTCCCAGCGGCGGCGGTGGGTACGGCGGCGGTGGTGGCGGTGGGTACGGTGGTGGTGGCGGCGGTGGCGGTGGGTACGGCGGTGGCGGCCCCGGTGGCGCCCCCCGTGGTCGCAGCTTCGGCGGTGGCCGTCGTCAGACCGAGTCCGCGATCGACGAAGAGCGCAGCCGCAAGACCGCCGAGTGGGAGCGCCGCAAGGGCGCTCGCAAGAAGGGCGGCCACGAAGACGATGATGACGGCGGCAGCGATGTCGGCGGCACCACCGGTGGAAGCGGCGAGGAGTGGTAGCCTCGCGCGGGTCCTGCCCGCGTGAGTAGCTGGCCGCGCCAGTAGGAAGGCTCGCCGGACTCCGGCGGGCCTTCTGCCTTTTTTGTGGGCCGGGGTGGGCACCCTGGACCGGCTGACGCCGCCATTCCTGTGCGCCGGCGCATGGCCTACTGTGGCCACGGCGCGCCCCCCCCCCGCTGAGGTCGAATGCCGCTCCGCCGGCTCGTCCTTGTCCTGTCCACGTCGGCTGCTCGAACGGCTACGTCGAGCCCGAGCGCGCGCTCGCCGGCATGTGGGGCGATCTCCTGGTGCTCGTCGCCGGCCTGGAGACACGGGAGCCGCCGAGCTTCATGGTCAACACCAGGCTCGCCGCCCCGGCCGTGTACAGCGCGCTCGCGACGTTAGGCCTGCATCCACGGCCGCGGCGAATGGTCGCGATCCACTGGGTGCTCGACCCGAAGAAGCTCGGCGCCGTCGCCCCGATCGACTAGCCCCGCCGCCGCCGCCCGGCGAGCAGGAGCGCGAACAGGCCGACCTCCGCCAGGAACTTGCTCTCCTTGAGCAGCGGCGCGAGCACGGGCACGGCCTTCTGCGCGCCGCGGAGCCAGTCGAGCGGCCATGCGAGGAAGAAGCCCACGATCAGCACGGCGGGGCCGGGGCGCAGCGTCGCCGCGATCGCGAGCGCGGGCAGCAGGAAGACGAGGTGGTGCTCGTAGGTGTAGACCGGGAGGACCACCATCAGCACCGACAGCGCGCCGATCGCGGCGGGGTCGGGGTCCTCGGTGGCGGGGCCGCGGAAGCGGAAGGCCCACAGGGCGAGCGCGGCGAGGGTCGCGACGAGGGTGCCCGTCTGCGCGGCGTCGGAGAGGCGGAACTTCGTCGGGCCGGGCCAGAGCTGGTTGAACAGGTCAGGGATCGAGTGGTTCGCCGGGAGGGTGATCGGCACGGTGAGGCCGTGGTAGTCGCCCGAGGAGAAGCCGGGGAGGATCTCGGTGTAGAAGCGGAGCTGCGCGTCCAGGCCGACGAGCGGGAGCGTCGCGACCGAGAGCGCGATGGCGGTCACGACGGCGGCGACCACCGGCCGCCACTTGCCCTTCAGCGCCCAGTAGAGGAGGAACAACGCCGGGCTCATCTTGAGCATGCCCGCGAGGCCCACGAGCACGCCGCCGGCGATCGGGCGCTTCGGCGCTACGGCGAGGCCGATCAGCGCCGGGACGAGCGCGAGCAGGTTCGCCTGGCCCATCCAGGCGTTGTCGGGGATCGGCGAGTAGGTGGCGAGCAGGAGCGCTACCGCCCACGGGGCCACGCCAAAGCCGGTCAGGCACAGGACGACCGTCGCGGCGAGCAGCAGCTCGTTCACGACGAGCATCCCGACGTAGGCGTTCGCAAGCGGGAGCGGGAGCGCCCACGCCATCGTGAGGAGGAAGGGTGGCGGGTAGAAGTACGGGTGGACGGAGCCGCGCGTGTGCTCGGCGCGCGCCATCGCCTCCATGCGGTCGGTGTCGTAGGGGTCGCCGCCGTCCGCCGCGACCTGGACCGCGTAGTAGTAGCTGGCGAAGTCGCGACCGCTGGGAGACTCGACCACGCGCTCCCACGCCGGGCGCAGGCCGAACCAGAGGTGGAACAGCACACCGAGCACGAGGAGGAGGCGACCCGACATGGCGGCGGCAGTCTACGCCGGCGTTAAGGCCCCGGCATGCCCGTCTCGCCGCTCCGAATGGCCGTGCCGCTCGTGCTCCTCGCGCTCGGGGCCTGCGCGCCGAAGGGCGCCGCCCTCCAGAGCCTCGCCGCGTCCGCCGCGCCCGCTGTCCCCCAGGCCCTCGTCGGCGAGCTCGCGATCGACGGCCCCCTCGGCAAGCGCCTGTCGAAGGCCCCGGCGGACCTCGTGATCTTCTACGGCGGCGAGCAGAAGGGCTCCCTCGAGACCTGCGGCTGCCCCAAGCGCCCGCGCGGCTCCTTCGCGAGGATGGACGCCTACGTGGACGCCTCCCGCGCCGCCAACCCCGGCGTGCCCGACGTGCTGGTGAACGCCGGCTACTGGCTCCAGGACGCGATGGGTTTTGACGGCGTGGTGCGGGACGACGTGCTCCTCGGCAACGCCTGGATGGTCAAGGGCGTGCGCGCCGTCGGCTGGGACGCGCTGAACGTCGGCGCCCCCGACATCGCCGGGCTGGCCCACCTCGCCCCGAGCGAGGGCCCGCCGCTCCCGCTCGTCTCCGCGAATGTCGAGGGCCCCGGCATCAACCGCTGGGTCATCGTCGACCGCGGCGGCGTCAAGGTCGGCATCACCGGCGTCACCGCGCAGGGCCAGTCCCTCGACGTGCCCGGCTACACCATCCGCGCGCCCGCCTCCGCCGGCGCCGTGATCGACGCCCTCGCCGAGCAGGCCGACGTCGTCGTGCTCCTCGCCTACGGCGCCACCGAGTCCGCGGTGAAGCTCGCGGCCTCCCACCCGAGCGTCGACGTCGTGGTGGACGCCGCCCTGCACCGCGAGTGGCAGGACCCCTTCTACACCCCCGCCAACGCCGTCTGGGTGGGCTCCCACCTCCAGACCATGCGCCTCGGCGAGCTCCGGCTCGACCTCGACGACGGGCGCGTCGCCGGGGGGCTCTCGCGGCAGATCGACCTCGACCCCGACATGCCGGACGACCCCGCCCTCCTCGCCATGCAGAAGCAGGCCCGCACCGAATTGGACGCCTCCCAACAGGCGTTGTACGGCCCGTGATCGGCCTCCTCCTCGCCCTCGCCGCGTGTGCGCCCCGCCTCGAGGCACCGCCCTCCCCCGTCGAGCCCCTCCCGGTTGACGCCCACCGCGCCTCCGAGGCCGAGGCTCTCGCCCGCGTGCCCGATCCCGCGCGCGGCGGCCCGCCGATCCGCGACGGGGCCTCGCCCCTGCCGCCCTTCCTCGGCGTGAGCCGCGCGGACAGCGCCTACGTCGGGACCGCTACCTGCTCGGCGTGCCACCCTTCCGCCGCCGCCACCTGGGCGACCACGGCGCATGCACACGCCCTCGACACCCTGCGCGCCAACGCCTCGGGCGCCAACCCCGCGTGCCTGACGTGCCACGTCGTCGGCTTCGGCCACCCCGGCGGCTGGGCGGGCGCGAAGAGCCCCGTGCCGCTGGACGACGTGGGCTGCGAGTCCTGCCACGGGCCCGGCAGCGCGCACGTCGCCGCGCCGGCGCCCGGCTACGGGGACCTGCCCGCGAGCGGCGCCGCGTGCGTGGCCTGCCACACCCACGACAATTCGCCGGACTTCCGCTTCGAGGCGTACTGGCCCCGCATCGCCCATGGACGCGAGGCCGGCCCCGACTAGTCGGAAGCGGCGGTCGAGCCCCGGCTCACGCGGAGCGGGGCCCGGAGGGAGCTACTGACCGTTGTCGCCGATGGCCTCGACCGGGCAGTTCTCCATCGCTTCGTAGCACTGGGCGAGCTCTTCCGAGTTCTCCGGCTGCTTGTAGGTGATATCGTGATCTTCGGCGTCCGACATGCGGAAGTTGTTCGGCGCGGCGTCCGAGCACACGGAGCAGAGGATGCACTCCTTGTCCACGAAGAAGCCGACCGTCTTGCCGCCGACCACAGAGGTGCCGCCGCCGTTGTCTTCCCACCGATTCTTCCAGTCAGCCACGCATGCTCCAGAGGGGCCGTACGTCTACCCTGTCCCGGGGGCGCCGCAAGGCGGGTCCACTACAAGCGGAGGCGTTAAGGCGCGCACATGTCCATCCTCAAAGTGGCCCACATGGGGCACCCCGTCCTCCGTGAGGTGGCGGTCCCGGTCTCCACGGACCGCTTCCGCACCGCTGAGTTCCAGCGCTTCTGCGACGATCTGCTCGAGAGCATGTACGAGCTGGACGGCGCGGGGCTGGCGGCGCCGCAGGTGCACGTGAGCGAGCGCGTGGTCGTGTTCGAGCTCGACGCCGAGGACGGACCGATGTTCCTGGTGAACCCGGTCATCACTCCGCTGGGGGACGAGCGCGTCGGCGGCTACGAAGGCTGCCTGTCCCTGCCGAACATGCGCGGCCGCGTCGAGCGCTACACCGCCATCAAGGTCAAGGCGCTGGACCGCCACGGCGTGCCCTTCTCCTTCGAGGCCCACGGCTGGTCGGCGCGCGTCGTCCAGCACGAGTGCGACCACCTGGACGGCGTCCTCTACATCGACCGTGCGGACCCGCGTTCGCTCGCTTTCCTGCCCGAGTACCGGCGGCACGGCCCCCTCGTCCCTTCGGGGGACGGCGAGGAGTAGGCGTTCAGGCGGCGATGTCCCGGCGCGCGAAGCGGGGCGCGATGTCCTCGGCCCAGGTGCGGGCGAAGAGGGCGCCGTACTCGGCGTTGTCGAGGAGGCCGCACGCGCGCTCGGCGTCGGTGAGCGGCGGCGCGTCGGGCGGCGCCTCGTAGGCGGCGAAGGTCGCGCGGAGGGCGGGGAGGCGCGCTTCGGTCCAGGGGCGCACGCCGGGGTCGAGCGCGATCAGGGCGTCCAGGGCGTCCCAGCCGAAGGCGCGGTGGGCGGCCTCGTCGGCGAGCACGCGGTCGAGGACGGGGGCGACCGCCGGGTGCGTGGCGCGGCGCCGCATCTCCGCGAAGTAGGGGACCGCGAGCGTCTCGCCGAGGCAGAAGTCGCGGAGCACGGCGCGGCCGAGGTCCGCGAGGAGGCCCTTCCCCGCGGGCACGTGGAGGCGGTCCGCGGAGAGGTCCACCGGCGTGTCCGCACCTCCGAGGGCGACGAGCGCGGCGTGGGCGAGCGCGGCGTGGTCGAGCTCGTCGCGGACGATGCGCGCGGCGGTGTGCAAGAGCGGCGTCGGGAGTCCCGCGGTGATGCTCCACGCGAGCACCTGCGCGGCTACGCCGGCGCTGGCGTACTCGGCCGCGACGCGACGCGCCCACTCGGCGTGGACGCGCGGGGTCAGTTGCCGCCCTTGGGTGCGGGGCCGCCGCCCTTCTCGCCGGGGCGCGGACCGCTCTCCGAGCCGCCCGGGAGCTTCTCGGCGGGGACCTTGGCGTAGGCGGCGATGAGCGTCTCGGGCTGGCCGGGGGGACACTGGACCTCGGTGCCGTTCGGGACCTCGGCCGCAGTCGCGACCACGCGGCCGCCGGCCTCGCGGATGTCGCTCAGCGGCGGCATCATGCCGCCCATCCACACCTTGAAGCACGCCTTCGGCTCGGCCGTGACGAAGAGCACCGGCGACGGGGGGTTGGTGGCGCCCTCGGGGTGGCTGGAGGCGACGTCGTCCCATGCGGGGAGGGTGGAGGTGGGGGCGGGCGGGTTCGCCGTCGGCATCTGCTCCGGCGGCGTCGGGACCGCGGTGGGGAGCACCTCCGGGATCATCGGCGGGGGCGTCGGCTCGACGATGGGCTTCTCACCACAAGCGGTCACCACGAGGGCGACGCCGAGGACGCGGACGAAGGGGCTGGACATGGGCAGGATGTAGCACGGGAGCGCCGCGCGAGGCGCCTGGAGGGCGGGCGCGGGTCCGCCCGCGACCGGTCCCGGCCGGCGTCCGCGCCGGACGGACCAAGCGGCTTTGCCGCGCGCCCGGAAGGGGCCGACCCGGCCGTCCGCGGCCGGGACGCGCCCGTCGTCAGTCGATGCGTACGCCGTCGAGGTAAACGGCGGTCGGCTCGGCCATCACCGTGGGGTCGACCAGCGGGTCATCGGGGAGGACGAGGAGGCTCGCGGCCTTGCCCGTCGTGAGCGAGCCGAGCATGTCGAGGCCCCAGAACGCAGCGGGCGCCGAGGTCATCGCGGTGAGGACCTCCGAGGGGGACAGGCCGGCGTCGACGAGGAGGGCGACCTCCCGTGCGTCGATGCCCGCGGTGCGCGTGTTGCCGAAGTCGGTGCCGTAGAGGACGGTGGCGCCGGCGTCGCGAAGGGCGGCGAGGTTGGCGAGCGTGGTCGCGCGGCCCCCGAACGCGCCCAGGGTGGAGATGACGGCGCGGCCGCTCCAGGCGGCGGCCCCCTCGGCGGAGAGCGGCTCAGTGGGGGTGTGGGCGAGCACGTCGACGCCGAGCGCGGCGGCGCGGGCGGCCTCGGTGTCGCCGAGGGCGTGGGAGACGACGGGCTCGCCGAGGGCGTGGGCGCGGTCGATCGCGGCGGAGAACGCGGTGTCGTCGAGGGTGGGGCCCCCGGCGAGGGGGAGCTTGACCACGCGGGCGCCGAGGGCGTGGAGGGTGTCGACGGCGGCGGTGGCCTCGGCCGCGGTGGTGACCTCGAGGCCGTAGCCGTCGCTGCCCCAGCCCTCGGTCGGGTAGCCGCTCTCCGCCGTGATCATCGGGCCGGCGGCCACGACGCGGAGGGGGGCGTGGTCCTCGGCGAGGAAGGAGGTGGGCGCGGCGAGGTCGACCGCCGCCGCGACGCCCCCGCGCGCCAGCTCGTCGCCCTCGGGGAGGTCGGCGAGGTGGACGTGGCTGTCGATCGCGGCGGGGGCGAGCCATGCCCCGGTGACGTCAATGGTGGCTACACCATCGGGGATTACGAACGTGCCAGCGGTGACGATGATTCCGTCGCGGACTTCGAGGTCGGCGCGGCCGAGGCCGACGACGGTGCCGCCGGTGAGGACGAAGTGGGTGGGGGCGGGCGGGGGCGCGCAGCCGACGCCGAGGTGGATGCCGGTGAAGGCGGGGAGGTCGGGGTGGGCGGTGTCGGGGTGGGCGGTGTCGACGGCGGTGTCGACGGATGCGCGAGACGCGGGGCCGGCGGCGAGTGGGGCGCACGCGAGGAGGAAGAGGAGCATGACGGGGATACGCGCGGGTGGGGCGGGGGGATCAATGGGGGTGGCGGGGGCGCGGCGGTGGGGCGTGGGGGCGGCGGGGCGCGCCGGCTGCGCCGGCCGGGTG
>CAJBVW010000514.1 GCA_903959175.1 uncultured Pseudomonadota bacterium | reverse complement strand
CGGCGGCGGGCTCGGCGGCGGCGGGCTCGGCGGCGGCGGGCTCGGCGGTGGCGGCGGAGGCCCCGATCGCGGCCGCGGGTTCGGGAGCGGCGACCGCGCCACGGACCAGGATCAACGCGAGCAGGGAAGGGGACATGCGAACCGTCAGTGTAGCGGGCCGGGGGGCGGGGTGTCTGTCTGGGCGTGTCCCCCGCGCGCGGACGCGCGGCGGCCGGGCCCTTCCGGGCTCGGCGGTCGCCTCGGTCGTCCGGGCGCTTGGCGCCGGGCGTGTGGGCCTCCCGCGGACGGGCGGCCCACGGTGGATCCTGCGCCGCCCGGACGGACCCGGCCCGCGGCGGCCGCGGGCCGGCCCTCCAGGCCCCTCACGCGGGGAGCCGCGCGCCGGCCCTCCAGGCCCCTCACGCGGGGAGCCGCGCGCTTTTGACGCCGCCGCCGCCGCTTCATAGGGGAGGAGCCCATGCTCCGCGTCCACCATCTCGACTGCGCCACGCTCTGCACCGCCGCGCCGGGCCTCGTGGTGGGGCCGGGCCACGCCGGGATGGTGTGCCACTGCCTCCTCGTCGAGACCGACGCCGGCCTCGTGCTGGTCGACACCGGGCTCGGTACCGAAGACGTGCGCGACCCGACGCGGCTCGGCGTCGGCTTCCGCGTGCTGGCGCGCCCGCGGCTCGACCCCGAGCAGACCGCGCTTCGGCAGGTGGAGCGCCTCGGCTTCCGCGCGGAGGACGTGCGGCACATCGTCCTCACCCACCTCGACTTCGATCATGCGGGGGGGCTCGCCGATTTTCCGTGGGCGACCGTGCACGTCACGGCGCAGGAGCATGAGGCGGCCACCCGCGCGGCGTCCTTCGTCGAGAAGCAACGGTACTTCGCGCGGCAATGGGTCCACGCGCCCCGGTTCGAGCTCTACCGCACCGAGGGCGCGCGGTGGTGCGGGTTCGAGGCTGTTGCCGCCCTCCGCGGCCTCCCGCCGGAGATCCTGCTCGTGCCGCTCTTCGGCCACACGCGCGGCCACGCCGGCGTCGCGGTGCACGCGACGGACGGCTGGCTGTTGCACGCGGGAGACGCCTACTTCCACCGGGCCACGGTGGAGGGCGGGGCGGTGCCGCGCGTCGTCGCCCTGCTCGAACGCGTCATCCAGATGGACGGCCCCGCCCGCGTCGCCAACCAGGCCCGCCTCTACACCCTCGCGCGGAGCGGGGAGGCGCGCGTCTTCTGCGCGCACGATCCCGCCGAGCTCGCCCGTTACGCTTGACCGCCCCTCGATGACCGGAGCCCCCATGGCCCTCCTCGCCCTGCTCGTCGGCTGCGCCGGCCAGACCCTCTCCTTCTCCCCCGACACCCTCGACTTCGGCGAGGTCGACTTCGCCGGCGAGCTGCCGGAGGAGGGCTACGCCGTCGAGACGGTCACCCTCACGAACGACGGCTCCGCGGCCGACACGCTCTCGCTGCAGGCCTACGATCAGGACCACCTCTGCCTCGCCGGCTTCACCACGCAGGACTTCCCGGTCGACCTCGGCAGCGTCTCCTCCGGCGGCAGCTACACCTTCCGCGTGGGCGTGTGCGCCTACGTCTCGGGAGAGGTCGACACCGAGGTGAGCACGACGATCGAGGTCGAGGGCGACAACGGCGCCGTATCCCTGCCCGTCACCTTCACGCCGGTGCGCTCGTCCGAGTGATCGTTGCCGCGCCTCCGTCGCGTCGATAGGCGGGCGCGGCCTCGAATCCCCGGCAGGGGGTCTCCCCGAGGCGCGGAGCCCGGATGCGCACCTTCCCGTCCCTCTTGCTCGTGGCCTCCTTCGGCCTCGTGCACGCGCCCCTGGCCCACGCGGACGACACGCTGCGCGCCCAGGTGGTCGACCTCCTCTCCGCCTACGAAGAGCCCGCCACCGCCGCCCAGCTCCGGGCGCTCGGGGCCGACGTCGGGGCCGAGCTGCTCGCCGTCGCGCAGGACACCACGCTCTCCCACACCCGTCGCGCCGGCGCGGTCTTCGCGCTCGGCTACTTCCCGACGGACGCGCACCGCGGCTGGCTCTCCGCGCTCGCCACGACCGAGGGGGGCGACTCCCTCCTCCGCCGCAAGGCCGTCTACGCGCTCGCCGCCGGCTGGGGGGACGCCGCCCTGCTCGACCTCGGCCGGGCCCTCGCCGCGCCCGACACGCAGCTCCGCGCCGCCACCGCCCGCGCCCTCGGCCGGATCGGCAGCCCCGCCGCGCAGGACACCCTCCGCGCCCGCCTCGCCGCCGAGGCCGACCCCATGGTCCGCAGCACCCTCTCCTCCGCCCTCGGGGTGACCAAGTGAGCGGCGCCCTCGATCGGCTCGCCTCCGGCCTCTTCGCCCTCGCCCTCGTCGGCGCCCCCCTGCTCGGCCTGGCCGCGTGTGACGGCGAGAAGCTCGACCCCGAGGACGGCCTCGAGCGCGAGGACCTCGGCAGCTTCACCACCGACACCGGCGGCGGCGCCGACATCCCGTTCGAGCCCGCGGCCGGCGCGGTCTCCGCGCTCGTGCACTGCGGCCCCTACGGCTACGACATCCTCGCCACCGCCGAGACCATCACCGGCCCCGGCGACAGCGCGATCTACGACATGGAGGACCCCACCGGCACCGCCATGCGCGTCGGCATCATGAGCGACCTGTTGCCAGTCCTGCTGCCCGTCTCGCCCGACCTCGACCTCGCCGCCGGCGCCCACTCGATGCGCATGTACTTCGACGCCGAGGAGGGCGTGACCGTCTCGTGCTCGGCGGTCTACCGGACCCAACCCGTCGAGGCGAACCCGACCGTCGACATCCGCGTCGTGTTCGTCGGCGTGAACGACGTGGCGCCCGGCCTCAACGCGGCCGAGGCGGAGACCACCCTCGCCTCCGTCCTCGACGAGGTGAACACGATGTGGAGCGGCGGAAACCTCGAGATCGGCGCGGTCACCTACGAGGACTTCGACGGTGACGTCGCCACCTACACCGTGGTCGACGGCGACGAGGAGCTCGGCTCCCTCCTCCGCACCGTGTCGAGCACGAACGACCGCTCGATCACGTTCTTCTTCGTCCAGGAGATCACGGACGACGCCGGCGGCACCATCCTCGGCCTCGCGGGCGGGCCCCCGGGCACCGCGGCGGTGGGCGGGACGAGCAAGTCGGGCGTCGTCGTTACGGCGGCCTCGTTCGCCAGCGATCCGAGCGAGGTGGCGCGCATCATGGCGCACGAGGGCGGCCACTTCCTCGGCCTGTTCCACAGCACCGAGAAGGACGGCAGCGAGTCCGACCCCCTCTCCGACACCCCCGAGTGCAGCAACGACGCCGACGGCAACGGCACCCTCGCCTCGAACGAGTGCGAGGGCACCGGCGCCGAGAACCTGATGTGGTGGAACACGAAGGACGGCGCGACCATGAGCGCCGACCAGGGCTGGGTCGTCTCCCGGAGCGCGGCCGTCCGCTAACCCATGCTGTTCTACCGCAGGCTCCTCCTGGTGACGTTCGCCGTCGTCACCGCGCTCGCCCTCGGGTCCCGCCTCGGGGCGCGCGCGGCCGATCCCGTGCCCACCCCGGCCGGGGCCGTCGCGGATCCCGCGGTGCCGGCCTCCGTCGCCCCCGCGGCGGTGCACTCGGCGGACCGCCCCGTGCGCGTCCAGACCCTCGAGGACGCCGCCGCGGTGACCGACCCGCGCGCCCTCTACCGCGCGGCCGACTTCCACCGGGACTCCGGCGCCGCCGGCGGTGCGGAGCTCGCGCGCGCCCTCTACGAGAAGGCGGTGGACGGCGAGGAGCTGAAGGTCTACCTGCGCTACTCGGCCGACCTCCGCGAGGCCCTCGTCCTCGAGCACCTCGGAGACTTCGCCGGCGCCGAGGCCCGCTACCGCGCCGCCGCCGACACGGACGTGCTCTACACCGTGCTCGTGCTGCGCATCGCCTCGCAGCACCCGACGCGCGACGCGCTGGTGGACGAGCTCGTCGCCCGCGTCCGCGCCATGGCCGAGGCGGTGAAGGCCGGCGCCACCGACCAGGTCATCTACGTCACGAAGAAGGGCGAGCCCCGCTTCCTCGAGGGCGTTGCCAACGAGGACGTGCTCCCCCGCCTGCGCGCGGTCGCCGCGGGAGACGAGAGCAAGAAGCTGCGCTACTGCTACATCGACGAGCTCGACCTCACCGGCGTCGACCCCGCCACGCTCCCGCACCGGATGCAGTTCAGCCAGTGCATCATCGGCCGGGTCAAGCTGCCGGACCTCGACATCGGCCAGCTCGCGATCAGCGGCTTCGTGCTCGGAGACTTCGACGTCGGCAAGACCTGGGAGGGCACGGTCAACCAGTCGAAGACCGCGCCCGGCAGCCGCTTCGAGGAGCTCACGACGCGGGAGACCGTGTTCCTCGGCAAGGCGAACTTCCAGGACATCACGATCAGCGGGCGCAAGGCGGCGTTCCCCCTCACCGTGTTCGAGGGCGTGGCCGACTTCCGCGGCGCCCGCTTCGGCGCCCCGGCGGACTTCCGCTTCTCCGTCTTCGGCGAGGGCGCCAACTTCAAGCGCGCGCGCATCGAGAAGATGGCGTACTTCGGCTCCGCGCGCTTTCGCAAGGCGACGACCTTCACCGGCCTCTACGCCGAGCGCGAGGTCTACTTCAATTCCGTCCGCTTCGAGGGGCCCGTCCACTTCGACGCGTGCGAGTGGCAGCGCGCCGCGACGTTCGAGGACAGCCGCTTCGGCGCCCCCGTCACCTTCTCGGCCACCCGCATCGGCGGCCGGCTGAACCTCTCTCGCTCGGTGTTCGCCGACACCCTCGACATGAAGGAGGTCTTCTTCGGCGGGATGGACCTCATCGGCGCCGACCTCCAGGCGGACGCCCGCTTCATCGACGCCCGCTTCGACGGGAAGGTCCGCTTCTCCCTCGACGACGTGACGCGCGCCCGCCACCTCGGCGATCCCTCGCCGCTCCTGTCGCTCTACCGCGACTACCAGGGGGACGAGGACGCCGAGGAGCCCCTCGCCACCGGCTCCTCCTACGGCGTCGAGCACGTGGACGACCTCATCGCCCGCGTCCGGGGCAACCTCTCCTTCGCCAACTCGGTCTTCGCCGGCTTCGTCATCTTCGAGCGCGTGTCCTTTGGCCTTCCCGACGCCGACACGACCGCCGAGTTCTACAACACCCAGTTCGGCGGCGAGACCCACTTCGAGCGCACCACCTGGCACTCGGCGGCCGACTTCACCACGATCTACGCGGAAGAGGTCGCCCTCAACGAGGCCACCTTCCACAAGACCCTCGTGCTGGACGACGCCAACGTCCCCGGCCGCGTGACCCTCACCGACGCCCGCTTCACCGGCGACGCCACGCTCTCCTTCTACGGCGCCGAGATCGGCACCTTCCAGATCGACCGCGCGCAGATCGAGGGCGAGGGCGGCGACCACCGCCTCTTCAACGAGCGCTGCGCCGCCGGCGAGGGAGACCTCTCCGGAGACCTCCGGATTCTGCGCGACTACCGCGGATCCCCCCCGGAGACCGACGTCATCCGCCAGGCCTGCCTCTCCCGCGCGATCGACGAGTTCGTGTCGCTCAAGCAGAGCTTCGGCGACCGCGCCATGACGGGCGACGAGGACTGGGCCTACTGGTGGATCAAGCACCACGAGACCACGTTCTCCGCCGCCTACGGCTCGCTCCTCGACACGCTCGTCTGGCCCGTCCGGTTCCTGCTGTTCGAGCTCGCCTTCGGGTGGGGCGTGCGCCTCGGGAACCTCGCCGTGACCGCGCTGATCGTGTGCGTCGCGTTCATGGTGATCTACAAGCGCTTCTGCCCCGACACGGTGATGTCCTACAACGGCGACAACGTCGCGATCCGCGACATCCCCTGGATCTCGATGTTCTACATCTCGCTCCAGTCGCTCGGCGCCTTCAACACCGGCTGGGACTTCGGCGAGTCGAACCTTCGCTTCCGGTACCTCAACACCGCGCACACCTTCATGGGCGTCATCATCATGACGTTCTTCGTGGGCGCCTACACACGGATGATCCTGGCCTGACCCCGCGCCGACGCGGTGCCCACGGGTGTACGCTTCTGCGATGGCGACCGTCCGTCTCCTCGGCCAGCAGCGAAATGTCCCCGCGTTCGCCTCCCTCGGGCGGCGAGAACCGTCGTTGTTTGTCCTGGACCACGCGAGCGTCTCCCGCGAGCACGCGCTCCTCTACTGGAGCGGCAGCAGCTGGGTGCTCCGTGACCTCAACAGCCGCAACGGGACCTGGCTGGACGGCAAGCGGATGGGCAAGAAGGACGAGATCGTCCGTCGCGGGCAGGTCATCAGCCTTGGCGGCGCCGACGGGCAGGACCTCGTCGTCGTGGACGACGGCCCGCCGCGGCCCTTCGCCGTCCACGCCGAGACCGGCGAGGAGATCGGGGAGAACGACGAGGGTGTCATCGTCACGCCGGAGGGCAGCCTCTGGCAAGACCCCGCGGGCGCGTGGTTCGTCCAGCGCGGGGACGTCATCGCGCCTGCGCCGCAGCGCCTCGGCGCGTGGGCGCTCTGGGTGCCGGAGCACCGCCCGGGCACGGTGGAGACGCTGACACGTCACCTCTCGGACGCGCAGGTACGCTTCGAGGTGCGCGCCCACCGCGAGATCGTGCGCATGGTCATCCGGTTCCCCGAGGAAGACGCCCTGGACTTCGGGGAGTACGAGCACCACTGGCCGCTGTACCTGCTGGCGATGGAGCGGCGCCGCTCCGACGCGTGGATGAGCGCGGATCGCCTCGCGCTCCGCGCGGCCATCAGCCGGAAGACGCTCGACGTGTACCTCGGGCGGTGCCGACGTTGCGTCACGCTGGCGCACATCATCGGCGGGGACGGCATCTACGAGGTCGGCACGGGCGAGCGTCGTTTTGGGCTTCCGGGGGATCGGGTCGAGGACGTGCTGGTCGAATGACCGGCGTCACGCGCGGTACACTCCCCGCCGTGCAGGAAACCCTCCCGAGCCTGTCGCCGCGCTCCGACGCATCGCCGTTCGGGAGGAAGGTCGCGGGGCGTTTCGTCTGCCACGGGCCGCTCGAGCGCGGGGGGAGCAGCCGCGTCGAGTGGGGAGAGGACACGCTCACCGGCGCGCGGGTGGCGATCAAGTGGATCCCGCTCGGGTCGGCGCGTACACTGGAGCAGGCGCGCCGCGAGGTGACGACGCTGCGGTGGCTCGCGGTGCCCGGCGTGGTGCGCTTCATCGACGACGGCGTCGAGGACGGCCACTGGTACATCGTGATGGAGCAGCTCTCCGGCGCCCCGTTCCCGGGAGCGGCGCTCCCGGTGCGGTGGGAGCGCCTGCGGCCCGTGGCGGTCGGCCTGCTCGAGGTGCTCGCCCGCGTGCACCACGCCGGCATCGTGCACGGCGACCTCAAGCCGGGGAACGTGTACGTCGGGGCCACCGGCGGCATCACCGTGCTCGACTTCGGCATCGCGACCGGCCGGCTCCTCCCGCCCGTCGGCGGCATGGTCGCGGGGACGCCCCGCTACATGGCCCCCGAGTCGTGGGAGGGCACCCTGCGCGACGTCCGGGCGGACCTCTACGCCGTCGGCGTCATGCTCCTCGAGGCGCTCACCAACGCGCTCCAGCCCGCCGCCGCCGACACCGGCGACGCCCCCGAGGAGGTCGCCGCCCTGCTCCGTCGCCTCGTGGCGCCCGCCCCGGCCGACCGCCCCGCCTCCGCCGCCGAGGTGCTGGACGCGCTGGGCGCCGCCCCGGAGGACCTCCGCTTCGAGGGAGAGGCCACGATCGCCGGCCTCGCGCCGCTGTTCGCCGGCCCGGAGCTGTTCCTGCACCACCCCTCCGAGGCCGCGCGCGTGCTCGGGGCGGTCTGCGGGGGAGACCCTCGCCGCGTCGGGCCCACGCTCGCGAGCTGGGAGCGCGCCGGCATCGTGCACCGCGACGACGGGCTCTACCGCGTCGATCGGCTCGCCCTCGAGGCGCTCGACGAGCGCCCGGACGAGGCGGGGCTGCGCGCGATGCTGCGGGCGAACGCGGACCCGAGCACCATCGTCGCCGAAGCCATCCGCCTCGCCGACCTCCAGGCGACCGCGGGCCACGCGCTCCGCACCATCGCCGCCCTCGAGCTCGCGCTGCCCCTCGCCCGCGCCTCGAAGGACATGGGCCTCGAGGCCCGTCTGCTCGCGCGGTGGAGCGTCACCGGCCTCGGCCAGGAGTCGCCGTTCGCGCTCCGGCGGGCGCGCTGCGAGATCGGTCGCTGCGCCCGGCTCACGCCCCAGCTCGCCGCGATGGACGCGCTCCTCCACGCGCTGGAGGCCGTGCTCGCCGGTCAGGGCGCGCTCGCCGAGGCGCGCCTGTTGGACGCGCAGCCGTTGGGGGACGAGGAGCTCGAGATCTGGCGCGCTGCCATCTTCGCGCGCGCCGCGCGGCACCAGCACCGCGAGGCCGAAGCCATCGCCGAGCTGGAGGCCTGGGCGATCACGCCATACCGTCGCGCCCGCTGGTCGGGCTGGCTCGGGGCGCTCCGCTACCGCCAGGGGCGCTATGCCGAGGCCGCGGAGCTGCACCTCGCGGCGGCGGCGGTGATGCCCACCGAGGATCGGAGGCTCGGCGCCCTCCGGAACGCGGCGTTCGCGCTCCTCGAGCTGGGCGAGCTCGCGCGGGTGCACGCCCTCCTGCGGGAGGTCGCGGAGCGGGCGCGGGCGCTCGGGCACGCGCTCCTCGAGGCCCACGCCACCGTGGGGGTGCGCATGGCGGAGTACCGCGCCGGGCACGCGGGCGCGCCCCGCCTGGACCTCGTGGAGGGCGCGGCCGCGGTCGCGCCCTTCGTGGCGGCGTTGTGCCTGGGAACCGAGGCCGCGGTGGCCTGGCGCGGCGGAGACCTCGCGCTGACCGTCGACCTCGCGGAGCGCGCCGCGCGGGGGTTCACCTCGGTGGGGGAGCGCCACGGTGGGGTGCTCTTCCGCGCGCTCGTGTGCGCCGCCCGCGGAGCGGACGCGGCGACCGTCGCGGCCGTCGCCGCCGAGGCCGACGGTCTGGCGCCCGACTTTGCCGTACAGACGCTCGGGCTCCTCCGGCTCGCCAACGCTGCGCCTGATCCGGGCTGGCGGCTCCGCGCGCTGGAAAAGGCCGCGGCGCGCCCGAGAGAGCAGTGGGCGAACCGTCTGGACGTGCTCTCTTTCGAGGAGGCCCTGGACCCCTGTTGGCGGTTGTAAGCAACGGCGCGGCCCGACATGAATACAGCGCTCTCCACCCCGGAAACGTGCCATGCAATCCAAGCCCGCGGTCCACACCTCCCTCCCGCCGGTCGGCTGTCCCTCCGTCGTGTTCGAGACGTGGTTCGCCTACGAGCAGGCGGTCGAGGCGCTCGCCGCCGGTCCCGCGCGCTCCGTTGCGGCGGCGGCGATCGGCACGGCCCCCCAACTCGACACCGGCACCGTCGGTTTCCGCGCCACCCGCGTCGGCGCCGACCTCGGGCAGGTCTACACGGACGTCCTGGGAGGCACCTGGAACGAGCGTCATTACATCCCCGACGGCGCCTCGCTGGCCGCGGAGCAGTGGTTGGTCCAGAATCCCAATTCGAACGGGCCCATGAACGACGCGGCCGCCAAGACCGCGTTCGGGGTGTGGGTGCCCGGGCACCCGGCCCCGTACCGTCACGCCAAGATGACCTTCCAATACGTGGCCCCGCCCACGGCGGCCCAGATCGCGGCCCTCCCCGACACCCCCGCGAGCTCCACCCGGGTTCAGTTCAGCGTGAAGACCTTCGTGGCGGCCGCCACGACGACGGGGGCCTTGTGGCGCGAGATCCGCAGCAACAACGTGATCACCGACCACTGGCTGCTCGGCGCCGGGTACGTCAAACCGGTGAACGGCACCGGGGCCAACAGCGCGCAGACCCAGCTCCTCAAGTCCGCCGTGCCCGAACAGCAGTTGCGGACGTTCCTGACGAACAACGTCGGCAACTTCGGCGCCTTCTACGTACAGATGACCTACTCCTGGGGTGCCCTCCCGTAGCGGGGCGCTGCGCCGTCCTCGCGCGGGTCGCGCTCCCGGACGTGGGGCGAGCGGCCGCCGTGGAGGGGTGGGTGCGGGCGCTGACGGCGGCGGTCCCTCCCCACCTCCGTTCGGAAGGGGTCTCCGTTCGTCGCCTGGGATGGCGTGTGCCCGTGGGCCTCATCGAGGCGATCGCCCGCGCCGCGGCTGCCCAAGATCCCGCCTACGCCGCCCTCGGGCTCGACCTGCTCGGCTGGTTCCGCCTGGGCCTCCGCTCCGAGTCGGACGCGCGGGCCTGCGCCGCGGCGCTCGGCGTCACCGTGGTGCAGCCCGCCGGCAACGGCGCGCGGGACCTCGGCGGCCTCCTCCCGCCCGACGGCGAGGACTCCGGCGCAATCGTCGTGAGCGCGGCTGTACACGAGCCCGCCGGGTGGGTCTGCGAGCCCGCCTCGAACCACGGCGCGCGCGCCGACTGCTTCGCGAGCGGGCGCGGCGTCGTCACGACCTCCCTCTTCCTCGACACCGCGCGCTCTGCCACCGCGCCGACGATCGTGCCCACGATCACCGACGCCTTCGCCAACACCTCCGCCGCCGGCGCCATCGTCGCGGGCTGCGCGGTCGCCGTGCAGGGGATGGTCCGCGCGCGGTGGGGCGTCCCGGGCTCGGTCGCCGGCGTGCGCACGCTCCTCCGCGCCCACGGCACGCCCGCGGGGCCCGGCCCGGCGATCGGCGTGATGCCCGACCTCGCCGCGATCGCCGCCGCCCTCGCGGCCGCCCCCGCGCCGCCCTGACCCCCCCGCTTCCGGTTACCTCCCCCGGATGCTCGTCTCCCTCCTCGGCCTCGTCCTGACCGCGCCCGCCGCCTCCGCCCTGCCGCTCCTCGTCGAGCGCTTCGACGCCGCGGAGCTCGGCGAGGGCTGGAAGACCCGCGCCGCGAAGGGCGGCGGCGCCTCCGCGACCTGGGCGG
>CAJBVW010000513.1 GCA_903959175.1 uncultured Pseudomonadota bacterium | reverse complement strand
CCGGCGGCGGCGGTGGGGGCGCCGGCGGGGGTGGCGGCCGGCGGGGTGTCGGCGCACGCGCCGAGGAGGAGGACGGTCGCGAGGAGGAGGGACATCGGGGAGCTCCGGGGAGAGGGCCGGCGGGCGGGCGTGGGGGAGGATCGTTAGGGGTCAGCGATGCGGCGTACGGTGGAACGGGCGGGTCCGACGGTCTGCGATCCCGAGGTGTTGGCCGCGCGGATGCGCGCGGGGGATCTCGCGTCCCTCGAGCAGCTCACCCGGTGCCAGGGCGAGCGGCTCCTCGCCGTTGGCCGGCGCTATTGCCGCGACGAGGAGGACGCCAGGGACGCCGTGCAGGACGCGCTCCTGCTCGCCGGCACCCACCTCGGGGACTACCGCGGCGAGGGCTCCGCCGAGGGGTGGGTGACGCGCATGGTCGCCCGGGCGTGCGCGCGCATGCGGCGCGGGCGGCGCGGGCGGCGCAACGACCCGTCGATCCACGTCGACGCCACCGCGCTCGCGGCGTCCGAGGAGCACGACCCCGAGCTCCTCGCCGGGCGCGCGCGCGTCGCGACGGCCCTCGGCGCCGCCTTGCTCACGCTGACGCCGCTCGACCGCGCCGTCCTGCTGCTCGCGGAGGCGGAGGGCTGGACCGCCCCCGAGATCGCCGCGGAGGTGGGGGTGAGCGCCGGCGCCGTCCGCACGCGCCTGTCCCGCGCCCGCCGCGCCGTCCGCGCGCAGCTCGAGGGGTTGGGCCCTCACGTCGAGGCCAGCATCCAGCCGACGAAGGCGCCGTAGAGCGTGGATGTCCACCACCGCGCGGTGATGACGCAGCTGCCGCTGGAGCAGCCCACGACACGGTACCACCCGTACCCGAGCGCGGCGCCGGTAACGACGTAGAGGAGGGGCCTCACGCGCCACCGGGGGCGGAGGAGGGGCGGGGACGGGACATGCGGGCTCCGTGTTCGCCCCGTAGAGCCCGCGGGGGCCCGACGTGTGTCACCGATCGGCTCAGGAAGGTGGCGTGGGCGTCGGGAGGCGCCCCGTCCGCGCCACGAGACTCCCGACGACCCGCGCCCCCGCTACCTCTCCGGGCAGGTCTCGCCGTCCCGCGCGATCGCCTTGGACCGGCGCTCGACGGAGCGCTCCAGGCGCGCCGTGACCTCGCGCAAGCGCTGGGCGCCGATGCTGCGGGCGTTCTTCTCGGGGATCTTCTCGAGCATGCTCTCGGCGGTGCTCAGGCGCTTGCGGTCGGTCGCGAGGGCGCCGCAGCGGTCGCCGTCGGCCGGGGGGCCGGTGTCGAAGGGCGGGAGGTCGAGCTTGTCCCGGCGGCGCTCGTCGCGGGTGCTGCCGTCGTCGGGCTCGGCGTCGGGGAGGCCGAGGGCGCGGTCGAGCAGGACATCCTCGTCCACGCCCGCCTCGGGCTCGGTGGCGGCGGCGCCGATGGGGGCGTCGTCCTCGCCGAAGGAGGGCGCGTCGGTGGGGGCGTCGGCGCGCTGGGCGGCGGGCGCGCGGGCGGTGCGCTCGACGGGCGCGGGCCAGAAGACCACGAGCGCACCGACGAACACGACGGAGAGGGCGCCGACGACGAGGCTGGCGCGGACGACGGGGGACATGCGCCGCAAGGTAGCCGATCGCCGGGCGGGGCCGCGGCGGCCGGTCGATCGGCACGAATCATTTGTGCACGAATCATTTGTGCACTAATGAGTGTGCAGAGGTTGAGATGACCCGCTTCGCCCCCGCGCCCCGCTCCCCCAACTGCGTCAGCAGCCGCGCCGCCCCCGACGACCGCGAGCACCACATCGCCCCGCTCCGCGGCGTGTCGCTCGACGCCATACGCACGGCGATGGCGACGTTCCCGCGCGTCGCGCTCGTCGAGGAGGACCCGGGCTACCTCCACTTCGTCGTTACCACGCTGCTGATGCGCTTCAAGGACGACGTGGAGTTCGAGGCCGAGGGCGACGTGGTGCACGTGCGTTCGGCGTCGCGCACCGGGTACGGCGACCTGGGAGTGAACCGCGCCCGCGTCGAGGCGCTGCGGAAGGCGCTCGCGTGACCGCGCTGCGCCTCTCGGACCAGCTCTGCTTCCCGTTCTACGCGATCGCGCGCGGGCTGCAGCAGCGCTACCGGCCGCTCCTCGAGCCGCTCGGGCTCACCTACCCGCAGTACCTCGTGATGCTCGTGCTCTGGGAGACGGACGCGCGCTCGGTCGGCGCCCTCGCTCAGCGCCTCCACCTCGACTCCGCCACGCTCACGCCGCTGCTCAAGCGCCTCGAGGCCGCCGGGCTCGTGGCCCGCACGCGCGCCGCCGCCGACAACCGCGTGGTCCTGATCTCCCTCACCGACGCCGGGCGCGCCCTCCGCGTGCGCGCAGAGGACGTGCCGAAGCGCCTCGTCGAGGGCCTCGGCGGCGGCGAGGTGGACGTGCACGCCCTCAAGACGATGCTCGAGGCGGTGATGCGCGCCGTGGAGGCCCCGTGATCCGAGAAGACGACCCGCACGACCGCCGGCTCGCGGCCCACACCCACCCGAGCGACTGGCCGACCCTCGCGGGAGCCGGCACGTACAACCTCGTGGTCGTCGGCGGCGGCCCCGCCGGCCTCGTCGCGGCGTTCGGGGCCGCGGGCCTCGGCGCGCGGGTCGCGCTCGTGGAGAAGGGCCTCCTCGGCGGCGACTGCCTCGTGTCGGGGTGCGTGCCGAGCAAGGCCATCCTCCGCGCGGCGCACGCGGCGCAGGACGCGCGGGACGCGGGCGCGCTCGGCGTCCACGCGACGGTGGACGTCGACTTCGCGGCGGTCATGGAGCGCATGCGCCGGATCCGCGCCGACATCGCGCCCCACGACTCGGCCGAGCGGCTGCGTGCGGCGGGCATCGACGTGTTCTTCGGCGCGGCGCGCTTCGGCGGGCCCGACACCGTACAGGTCGGCACGGTCGAGCTGCGCTTCGCGAAGTGCCTCGTCGCGACCGGCGCGCGCGCGGCGCTCCCGCCCATCCCCGGCCTCGCCGAGGCGGGCGCCCTCACCAACGAGGCCCTCTTTACCCTCACCGAGCGGCCCCGGCGGCTCGTGGTGCTCGGCGCCGGCGTGATCGGGTGCGAGATGGCCCAGGCCTTCGCGCGGCTCGGGACCGAGGTGGTCGTGGTGGACCGCGCCGACCGCGTCCTCCCTCGCGAGGAGGCCGACGCCAGCGCGATCGTGGCGGCGCGGCTGGTGAAGGACGGCGTGGCGCTGCACCTCTCCGCGGCGGTCACCCGCGTCGAGCGGCGGGGCGACACGCGCGTGCTCGTCCTCGGCGACGGCACCGAGCTCGCGGGCGACGCCCTCCTCGTCGCGCTCGGACGCACGCCCAACACGGACCTCGACCTCGACCGCGCCGGCGTGCGCGTGGGCAAGGCGGGGATCGAGGTCGACGACCATCTGCGCACCGCCAACCCCCGCATCTACGCCGCGGGCGACGTGATCGGGCAGGCCCAGTTCACCCACGCGGCCGACCACCAGGCGCGCATCGTGCTCCGGAACGCGCTCTTCCCCGCGCCGCCCTCGCGCGTCAGCCGCCTCGTCATCCCGCGCGTGACCTTCACCCACCCGGAGGTCGCCGCCGTCGGTCTCTCGGCGGAGGAGGCGGCGAAGGACCCGGCGCTCCGCGTCTACACCGTCGGCATCGGCGAGACCGACCGGGGGCGCACCGACGGCGAGACCGAGGGCTACGCGCGCGTCGTGGTGGACGCCAAGGGCCGCGTGCGCGGCGCCACCATCGTCGCGGACGGGGCGGGCGAGCTGCTCGCGCCCCTCACCCTCGCGATGACGCACGGCGTCACCCTCGGCCAGATCGCCAGCACCATCCACCCTTATCCGACGCGCTCCGAGGTGGTGTTCCGGCTCGCCTCGGCGTGGAACAAGGAGCGCCTGACGCCCACGGTGGCGGCGGTGCTCAAGGGGTGGCTCCGGTTCCGGCGGGGGTGAGGCCCTCCCGCGGCGGGGATCAGGCCCCGCGGGCCGCGTGCGCCCCATCCACCAGCGCGTAGGCGTGGCGCACGGCGAGCATCGTGCTGGTCTGGCGCACGGGCTCCTCGCGGAAGACGTGCTCGGGGGCCAGCTCTTCCGCGAGGCCGGTCTTCTCGAAGGCGCGGTAGAGCTCGTCGCGCACGCCGCAGGTCAGCACGGTCACGCCGCGCTCGCGCACGCGGGCGAGGAAGTCCTCGAGGAGGTGCATGCCGACGGCGTCGGGTGTGCGGAAGCGCTTGAGCCGGAGCACGAGGACCTGGGTGCTCGGCAGGATGCGGGCCTCGATGCTCTCGAAGTGGCGCTCGAGGTTGGGCGCGGCGCCGAAGAACATCTCGCCTTCGAGCCCGAAGATGAGGATGGGGTCGCTCCCGGGGTCGCCGGGGAAGCGCTCGTGGGCGACGCCGTCGGGGCCGGCGACGAACTCGGTGAGCACCGCCTGCCCGGCCCGGGGGACCGCGAGGAGGAAGGAGAGGAACACGCCGATGAGGACGCAGAACTCGACGGAGATCGCGACCGCGGCGACGGCGGTGGCGACGACGATGATGGCGTCGAATCGGCTGGCGCGCAGGTGGTAGAGGAGCTGCTTCGGGTCGATCATGCGCGCGGCGGTGACCATGAGGATGCCGGCGAGCGCGGCGCGCGGGATGAAGCGCGCGTAGGGCGCGAAGAGCAGGACGATCGCCGCGACCGCGAGGGCGGAGACCACGCCCGACCACTGGCTGACCGCGCCGGCCTGCTGGTTGATCGCGGAGCGGGTGAGCGAGCCCGAGCCGGGGAAGCACTGGAAGAAGGAGCCCGTGAAGTTGGCGAGCCCCTCGGAGAAGCACTGCTGGTTCAGGTCCAGCTTCTGCCGGGTGCGCTGCGCGATCGACTTCGCCATCGCGATGGCCTCGAGCAGGCCGAGCGTGCCGATGGCGACGGCGCTCGGGGCGAGGTCCCGGATCAGGGCGACGTCGAGGTGCGGCAGCGCGAAGCCCGGGAGCGCGGCCGGGATCGCGCCGACCACCTTCACGCCCTCGGCGTCGAGCCCGAGCCCCGCGACGACGAGCGCGGCGAGCACCACCACCGTGAGCAGCTCGGGGAACAACACCCAGCCGAGCTTGCCCTTGAGCCAGCGCAGGCCGAGCACCGCGGCGACGCTCCCGAGGCCCACCGCGACGGTCGCGAGGTGCACCGGACCGCCCTCGACCAGGGTGCGCAAGAAGCGCACGAGGAAGTGGGCGTGCACGTCCCCCATGCTGGTGAGGCCGAGGAGGTTCTTGAGCTGGTCGAGCACGAGGAGCGTGCTCGCGCCCGCGGTGAAGCCGACGATCACCGAGTGGCTGATGTAGCGGGTGAGGTCCCCGAGGCGGAGGAACGTGATGCCGAGCTGCACCGCGCCCACGAGGAACGCGAGGAGCACGGCCGCCTGGACCTTGTCGCCGGGCACGAGCGCGATCGCGGAGAGGACGGCGATCGAGATCGCGTTCGTCGGTCCGTTGATGAGCTGCCGCGAGGAGTCGAGGACGGCGCCCACGGCCGTCATCACGATCGCGGTGTAGAGCCCGTGCTCGACGGGCAGGCCCGCGACCATCGCGTAGGCCATCGCCTGGGGTACGGCCACGGCGGCGACGGTCAGGCCGGCCAGCACGTCGGCCCGCGCGTCCTGGAGGCGGTAGGTGCGGAGCGCGTCGAGGGCCGGCACCACCCGGTAGAGGATCGGGGTCATCGGTGCCGACACAGCAAGCTCCGTGCCGCGGCGCGTCCCGCGTCGCGATCACGGGAGTTCCGTAGCCTACGCGGGGGTGCCATGACGGCCGTCACGGGAGATCCATGACCCGTCACGGATCTCCCGTGAAGCCCGTGACGGGTCGCGGGCCGCTAGAGGTCGTCCAGCGCCTCGTCTTCGTCGAAGTCGGGGGTGGGCGCCGAGCGGCGCTCGGTGCCGAGCTCGGCCTCGGGGAGGGTGGGATCACAGAAGGTGATGTACCACTTGTCCTTGCTGAAGCTGGAGTCCTGGTCGAGCCACTCGGACCAGCGCGGCATCTGCGGGTCCTTGACCTTGTCGTCCATCCGGATGAGGCGCGGCTGCGCCTGTTGGGAGCCGACGCACTGCTTGAACTTGCTTGCGCGCTGGGAGGAGAGGCTGGCGCGGACCTCCTCCTTGCAGCGGGCCAGCTTGTTGCGGTTGCCCTTCTCGCAGATGGAGACGATGGCGTCCGACACGAAGCCGTTCCAGCGGGCGTCGACCGTCTCGCCCTGGGCGACGCGGGTCTCGTCGCGGGCGACGAGGGTCTCGTCCTGGGCCACGCGCGTCTCTTCGCGGGACACGACGAGGTCCTCCTCGAGGCGGGCCTTGTCGGCGAGGGCGGTGGAGAGATCGGTCTTCAGGGTCTCGAGCTCGGCGAGCCGGGCTTCGAGCTCCTTCTTCAGCGCGGCGCTCTTGCCCGCGCTCTTCTTCGACTTGAGCTCGAGGACGGTGATCTCGTCCTGCTTGGCGGACACCTGCGTCTGCAGGTCGGTCACCTTGCGGGTGGCCTCGCTCACCTCGGTCTGCGCGGCGTCCTGCTTCTTGGCGTTCTCCGCCAGGAGCTGGGCGTAGGCGCGATCCGACGCGTCGAGCTTCGTGATCAGCTCCGCGCGGGAGAGCTCCCCCTCGGGCCGGGCGAGGATCTCGGGGTCTGCGTAGTACTCGGTGACCTGCATGCCGACGATACCCAGCACCGCGCCGAGCACCAGCGCGGCGCCGTGACTCACGACCTGCACGAGGCAGCCGCCGAGGCGCCCGCCACCCGTCGCCGCCTGTTCCTCGAAATCTTCCATGCCTGACCCTCCGCAACGCGGGTAGCCTATCTCACTCGGGGGCCCAAATGTCAGGCGCCCGAGGCGCAATCCCTGGCGTCCGCAAGAGTTCCGGGCACTTACGTGCCCAGAGTCACGATTGCAGAAAGTGCTGTCTCAACCTATCGAATCTCTTTCTCGGGCACGCGTGGGGGCCCCGGAGGGCGCCCTGCCGCCCTCCCCTCAACGGGCTACGCGGTCGCCCCTTTCGATGCGGGGTCCGCGTGGTCTACGCCCTGGTGTTCGGGCTCTTGCTGCCCATGGTCGTCAAGATGAACGAGGTGCTGGGGCGCAGCGTCGGCGGCATCGCCGCGTCGGCGAGCGTGCACGCCAGCGGGGCCGTGTTCCTCTGCGTGTGCATCCTGCCGTTCCTCGGCCGCGAATGGATGACCGGCGTGGCGCGGGCGCCGTGGTGGTCGTTCCTCGGCGGGGTGATCGGGAGCATGCTCGTGGTGCTCGCCAACCGCGCCGTCGGCATGGTGGGCGTCGCGACCTTCACCGCGGTGAGCGTGGCCGCGCAGCTCATCATCAGCGGCGTCATGGACCACTACGGGCTGCTCGGCTCGGAGCTGCGGCTGATGACGGCCGGGCGCGTCGCCGGCATCGGGCTGCTCGTGGTCGGCGCGGTGATGGTGGTGCGCGGGTAGGTCGGCCTACAACGTCTTCTTCACGGGCTCCGCGGGGGCCCCCGTCTCCTTGGCGTCGCGGGCGTCGCGGGCGTCGCGGGCGTCGCGCGCGGCCTTGAGGGCCTCGAGCTCGGCGCGGGCGCGGGCGACGGGGTCCTCCTTCGCGGGGCGGGGCGGGGCGGCCTGCACGGGCGCGGCGGGCGTCGCTTCTCGCTTCGTCGCACCGTCGGCGCCGTCGGCGCGGTGCACGGCGGCGACGTCGGCGTCGTACTTTGCGCGGATGCGGGCGAGCGGATCGGGATCGTCGGCCTTCGCGGCCTCCTCCGCGGCGCCGACCCGCCCGAAGAGGAGGGACTCCAGCCCGTCGAGCACGCTGTTGGCGACGCGCCCCGCCGTCGCGACCGCGGCCTCGGCGGCGGCCTCCACGGCGGCGCGGGCGGCGCGGCTGCGGGCCTCGTCCGCGAGGGTGTCGAGCGGTCCGGGGGTCTCGGGGTCCTTCGCCATCGGGCCTCCACCCGCCCCACGATAACGCCCCGCGCGGCGGCCGGTTCGTCGTCGGCGTGGGCCGTGGACACTCCGGGACGATGGTCCTCTTCGCCCTCGCGTGCGGGGTCGCGTCGGCGGCGGGGACGAACGGCGGTGTAAGAGCCGAGTAAGTGACGGGGTGCACGTCCCGGCGCAAGTAGGTCGCCTCGTGGTCTGCCGACCCCGATCGCCTCCGGAGCTCCATGTCCCTTCGTTCCTCGGTCCTCCTCCTCGCTCTCGTCGGCTGCGCCACCTCGTACGACGGCGTCCCCGTCGCCACCGACTACCGCTTCGATCAGGATGACGCCGCCTCCCTGGAGGACGCCGAGTCCCTCGCCTGGGACGCCGTGGAGTCGGGCGACAAGGTGCTCGCCGGGGTCAGCTCCTTCACCACCACGCGCGTCGGCGTCGACAGCGTCGGCATGGCCCACGTGCGCCTCCAGCAGGACGTGGACGGCATCCCCGTCTTCGGCGGCGAGGCCATCGTCCACCTCGACGCGACCGGCGCCTACGTCGGCGTGACCGACGACATGGTGCGCGACCTCGACGTCGACACCGAGCCCCTCTACACGGCGGACGAGGCCCTCGACATCGCGCTCGACACCTACGGCCAGGGCAACGGCCTCAAGCACGAGGCGACCACCACGCTGATGGTGCTGCGCGTCGGCGACGTCGACCACCTCGCCTACAAGGTGCGCATCCCCGACGTCGACCGCGACCTGATCGCCATCCCCGTCTACTTCGTGGACGCGCACGACGGCTCCGTCGTCCAGTCCTTCGACGACGCCAAGCACGTCTCCTTGAGCGACGCCGACAAGACCACCTACGACCTCGCCGGCGGCACCCGCTACTCCCGCGCGGTCGTGGGCGACTCGTCCGACGCCGACCTCGACACCACCCACAGCGCCATCGCCAGCACGCTCGCCTACTACGCGGCGGCGCACGGCCGTGACAGCTTCAACGGCACCGGCGGCAAGGTCCTCACCTACGGGCACTACAGCCGCGGCCTCGTCAACGCGTACTGGGACGGCACCCGCATCACCGTGGGCGACGGCGACGGCGTCACCTCCGACTACCTCGGCGTCCTCGACGTGATGGCGCACGAGTTCTCGCACGGCGTCACCGAGTACGAGGCCAACCTCACCTACTCCAACGAGTCCGGCGCCCTCAACGAGGCCACCTCCGACATCTTCGCCGCCGCGGTCGAGGCCTACGTCGACGGCGCCGTCACCGCTGACACCTGGGACATCGGCGAGGACTGCTGGCTCGCCAGCCCCGCCCTCCGCTACATGGACGCCCCGAGCACCGACGGCTCCTCCCGCGACCACTACTCCGCCCGTTACACCGGCACGTCCGACAACGGCGGCGTGCACTGGAACAGCGGCATCGCCAACCACTTCTTCTACCTGCTCGCGGCCGGCGGCCAGCACCACACCGCGGCGTACCGCACCGGCACCGTCGTCACCGGCCTCGGCATCGACGCCGCCGCGGACATCTGGTACCTCGCGCTCTCCAGCTACATGACCTCGTCGACCACCTTCGCCGGCGCCGCCACCGCCACGCTCTCCGCGTGCTCGGCCCTCGGCTACGACGCCACGACCTGCGCCTCCGTCACCGACGCCTGGGCCGAGGTCGGCGTCACCGGCTCCGGCGGCGGCGGCGGCGGGACCGGCACGGCCTGCAGCCTCACCTGCACCGGCGGCACGCTCTACACCGGCACCCTCGCGGCGGGCGCCTCCGCGATCGAGCCCGGCGGCACCTACTTCTACACGGCCACCGGCGCCACGGGCACGCTCTGCGGCGCCTCCGGCACCGACTTCGACCTGTACCAGTCCTACAGCAGCCGCACCAGCCGCTTCAAGCAGGTCGCGTCGAGCACCACGTCGACCTCCACCGAGACCACCACGTACTCGGCCGCCGGGTACCACTACTTCACCGTCAAGTCCTACTCGGGCAGCGGCGCGTACCAGCTCTGCGTCAAGTAGGTTGACACGGTAGGCGCGCCCCGCTCGTTTGGTTCGGGGCGCCCCCGCGCGCGGACGCGCGGG
>CAJBVW010000512.1 GCA_903959175.1 uncultured Pseudomonadota bacterium | reverse complement strand
CGTCCTCCGCCCCCTGTACCGTGCCGACGACGCGGACGATGTCGTCCCCGATCCGCTTGAGCGTGGGGAGATCATCTCCATACACGACGATGGCGATGTCGGACCGCACCCCTTCGATGAGCTCGTTCACCCGCAGCTCGATCGGCTGCGAGAACGAGAAGTTTGCACCGGGTACGCCGTCTTTCAGCACCTCCTGAAGCCCCTCGACCAGATCCTCCTTGTCGTCAACCTTGGTCCAGTCGGCCACGGGCTTCAGCATGACGAACACGTCCGAGAAGTCCACGCCCATCGGGTCCGTGGCGATCTCGGCGCGTCCTGTCTTCGAGATGACGGTAAGGACCTCATCCGGGTACGCCGTGAGGATCGCGCGCTCGGCCTCACCGGCCTGTCGAATGGACTCCTCCAACGACACGGACGGCAACCGGGCGATCTGCAAGGCGATGGCGCCCTCGTCGAGCTTCGGCACGAACACCGCACCGAGGAACGGGGCGATGCCGAGGCTCACGAGGAAGGCCGCAGCCGCGAGCCCGACCGTCAGGACGCGGCGCCGCATTGCGATGGCCAGGAGCGGCAGGTAGACGCGCTCGGCGAGGCGCATCAGCCACGTGTGTTTCTCCTCGGCGTTGCGCAGCGCCATGGAAGCCAGCACCGGCATCAACGTGAGCGAGAGCAGCAACGACCCCACCAAGGCAAACACGACGGTGAGCGCCATCGGCCGGAACATCTTGCCTTCGATGCCGGTGAGCGTCAGGATCGGCAGGTACACGAGGATGATGATCCCGACCGCGAAGACGACCGGGCGCCCGACCT
Source organism: uncultured Pseudomonadota bacterium (assembly GCA_903959175.1). Lineage (GTDB taxonomy): Bacteria > Myxococcota_A > UBA796 > UBA796 > SXON01 > CAJBVW01. Next base: position 2,464 of record CAJBVW010000512.1, on the reverse strand, counting down.
CGCGTGCGGCCGCCAGGATCGTGCTGTCGTCGACCTTCTCGCCCCTTTTTCGTTTCTCACCCACCAGGCGGACGACGTTCTCGATCATGACGACCGAGCCGTCCACGATCAACCCGAAGTCGATCGCGCCGAGACTCATCAGGTTGCCCGACACCCCGGCCATCAGCATGCCGGTGAACGCGAACAGCATCGAAAGCGGGATGGCTGCAGCGACGATGAAGCCACCGCGAACGTTGCCGAGCGTGAGCAACAGCACCGCGATGACCAGGACGCCACCCTCGAGCAGGCTCGTCTCCACCGTGCTGATGGTGCGGGCGATGAGCTCCGTCCGGTCATAGAAGACCTCGATCGTCACGCCGTCCGGCAGCGTGGGTTCGATCTCCGCCATCCGGTCCTTCACGGACTCCACCACGGTGCGGGAGTTCTCGCCGAGCAGCATCATGACGATGCCGGTGACGGCCTCGCCACGACCGTCGCGCGTCACAGCACCTTGACGGAGCATGGGCGCGAAGCGCACGTCTCCGAGCTCGTGGACGTGGATCGGCGTGCCCTCCGGCGTGGTCGCGACTACGATGTCGGCGAGATCCTCCAGCGAGCCGACCAGGGCCTCCCCTCGAATGAGCATCTGCTCGCGGCCCTTCTGGATGTACCCGCCGCCGGCCGCGCGGTTGTTCCTCTCCAGCGCCTCGAACAGGTCGGCGAGCACCAGCCGGCGCGCGGTGAGCGCCTCGGGGCGGACCGCCACTTCGTAGGTGCGCAGCTCGCCGCCAAAGCTGTTGACCTCGACCACGCCAGAAACGGCGCGTAGGCGGGGCGCCACCTGCCAATCGAGGATGTCGCGAAGCTCCATGGCCGTGAGCCCGTTGCCACGGATCTCGAACTGGTAGATCTCCCCGAGCCCCGACGACACGGGGCCCATCTCGGGCTGACCGTAGCCCTCGGGAATTGCCTCGCGCGCCTCGTTCAGACGTTCCCCGAGCACCTGTCGTGCCCACCAGATCTCCGTGCCTTCCTCGAACACGACCGTCACGACGGACAGGCCAAAGCGGGACAGCGACCGCATCTCCTCGACCTTGGGCACTCCCCCCATGGCCTGCTCCACGGGAACGGTCAGAAAGCGCTCGACCTCTTCAGGGCCAAGCCCTGGCGCTTCGGTGAGGATCTGGATCTGGACGTTGGTGACGTCCGGCACGGCGTCGATCGGCAGTTGCAGCACGGATCGGAATCCGAGCGCGGCCATGACGAACACCAGGATGAGGACGAGCACCCGGTTGCGAAGCGACCACGCGAGCACGCGATCGATGATGTCCGGGCCACCGCCGTGGAGGAGGGGGTCAGTGGGCATGACCTTCCCCCATCTCCGCCTTGGCGAGTTCGCTCTTCAGCGTGAACGCGCCCTTCACGACGATGGGCTCGCCGGGTTCGATGCCGGTCAGGATCTGCACGTCCACTGCGGTGCGCTGCCCGAGCGTGACGGCGCGGGCCTCGAACGCGGCGCCCTCCTCTACGAACACGGAGGGGCGGCCCTCTACGTCCTGCACGGCCTCAGCCGGAACGACGACGGTCGACGCTCCGAGAGTGGCGCTTGCACCCAGGTCCGCCCGCCCGAACATACCTGGTTTGAGGCGATGTTCCGGGTTGTCCACGACGAGTCGCACCTCGATGGTGCGGGAGTCGGCCTCCACGATGGAACCCACCCAGTCGATGACCCCCGCAAACGCCTCGCCGGGCCAGGCGTCCACGGTGAACCGCACCTGCTGACCACGGGTCACCCGGGAAAGATCCCGCTCGAACACGTCCAGCACCACCCAGACGAGGTCGAGGTTGCCGACATGGAAGAGCTGCGTGCCGGGTGCGACCGTTTCACCAATGGATACGTCCGCCGCGAGCACTTCGCCCGCCACCGGGCTCTTCACCGGAAACCTCGACGGGAAGTGCTCGTCGTCCAGGGCGCCCGGGCTGACCCCGAGCACGCGGAGCCGCTCCTCGGCGGCCTCGTAGGCCGCGAGCGCGCCTGCCCCCTGAGCGTTTGCCTCCGCGAGCTGGGCCTTGGACGTCGAACCGCTCGCCTCCAACTCGCTGAGCCGCGCGACGCGCGCCAGGGCGACGTCGCGGTCGGCCTTCCGCGCGTGGTAGGCGCCGATAGCCTCGCCGAGGGCGGGAGAGCGCACCTCTGCCAGAAGGGAGCCCACGCCGACCGGATCTCCGGGCTGGAGGAGGATGCGCTCAACCTGTCCTTCCGCGGAGACGCCGACTCGAGCCTCGCGGCGAGGATCGAGTTGCACTCGCGCGGTAGTACCGAAGCCCCCGGACCAGGCGCGGCTCTCCGCGGGCTGAACGACGAGCGCGGCGGCGGCGCGCGCCTCGGGGGACAGGGTCACGCTCTCGGCGTGACCGCCTTCCTCGGCGGGACCGCCTTCTTCGGCGTGGCCGCCTTCTTCGCCATGGTCGACGTGGGCCTCCT
>CAJBVW010000511.1 GCA_903959175.1 uncultured Pseudomonadota bacterium | reverse complement strand
CCTCGACTCCCAATCGAACGAGTGGAAGGACGAGTGGGACACGACCGGCGTCGACACACCCAACCGACTCCCCCGCGCCGCTGAGGTCACGCTCACCCTCCTCGCGCCTGACCCCGACGACCCCGACAAGACCGAGGACCGCAGCTGGGTCACGACGGTTGTGCTCGAGTTCGGGCCCAAGCTCAAGAAGGACGTGGGGGCCGACGAATGACGCGCTTCTCCCACCCCTCCGGCCTCCTCTCGCGCGCCCGGCGTCGCGGTGACCGGCGTGGCATCGCGCTCATCGTGGTCGTCGGCACGCTCATGTTCCTCACCGCGTTGGTGACCGACATCAGCTTCGGCGCCCGCGTGCGTTTCCTCACCGCCGTCCACGAGCGTGACGAGGCCAAGTCCTACTGGCTCGGCGTCACCGGCGTGAACCTCTACCGGCTCGTCCTCGTCTTCAACAAGAAGATGGGCGAGAGCGAGACGCTCGCCAACCTCGGCCTCGGCGACTCCTTGTGGCAGACCATCCCGTTCATCAACACGGGCCTGCTCCGCATGTTCATCTCGTCCGACGGCGACCTCGAGAAGGACGAGGTCAGCGAATTCGAGCAGACGGGAGAGGTCAGCGAGGAGGTCCGCGAGGACAGCGTCGAGGGCGGGACCCGCTTCGGCAACCGCGCCTTCCTCGACTTCGACGGCGACTTCATGGCCGCCGTCACCGGTGAGGAGTGTGGGATCAACGTGAATAAGCTCGCGTCCCGTGCCTCTACCGAGCGCCCCGAGGACACGACCGTCGGCAAGCAGCTCGTCGGCCTGATGAGCGGAGAAGAGAACGATCAGTGGCTGCGCGAGCGCAACCTCGATCGCCTCGACCTCATCGGCAACCTCGCGGACTGGGTCGACGCCGACAGCAACGTCGCGAGCGGGAAGGGCGGCTACGAGGACGACTTCTACAACTCCCAGCCCGCGCCCTACCTCGCCAAGAACGCGAAGTTCGACACGCGCACCGAGCTCCGGCTGGTCGAGGGCTGGAGCGACGAGGTCTACGATCGGTGGGCCACCCAGCTCACCATCTACGGCAGCGGCAAGATCAACATCACCTGCGCGGACGACGTGGTGATGGCCGGCCTCCTCCAGGCCCACCTCACGCCGCGCCCGACCGACTCCGAGGTCGCCGCCATCCTCGCGCTCATCCGTGAGAACATGGCGATCACCTCGTTCAAGAACGGGCAGGCATTCGTCAAGTTCCTGCAGGACCAAGGGTTCAACCCCAGCGACGCCCTCGCCAACGAGATCAGCGTCAAGACACAGGTTTTCACGATCACGAGCACGGGTACGGTGGGGGACGCGAGCGCCCAGATCACCGCCGTGGTCGACTTCACCTCCTCCAGTGAGGGCACGATCCTCTACTGGCGGGTGGATTAGAGGCGCGCGATGGCAATGGTCTACGGCATCGACACCGGCTCGTGGCGCGTACGCGTCGCGGCGATGGAGGGCAGCTTCCGTCGCTTCGAGATCCGCGACGCCGCCCAGGTGGGCGTCGCCCACGCGGAGGACGGCACGCCGCTGATGGCGGACGCCGTCGGGCAGCTCCGCGAGCAGGAGAAGGGCTGGGACGCCGCCGAGAAGGCGGGTGCATTCCCCCTCGACAGCGGCGTCGTGCGCCTCGTGCGCCTCCCCTTCGTCGACAAGAACGCCATCGCGCGCGCCCTGCCCGCCGAGGTCGAGGGCAGCGTGCCCTACGATCTGGACGACATGGTGCTCGGCACGCGCCTCATCGACGCGAAGGACGGCCAGAGCCGCACCACCGTCTTCATCGCCCCGAAGGACGAGCTCCGCGCCCGCATCGACGCGCTCATCGGCGCCCGCGCCGAGCCGAAGGTCCTGTGCATGGACGTCGACGCGCTGGCGACCTACGCGGGCCGTGGCGTCCAGGTCATCCTCGACATCGGCCACCGCCGCACGCTCGTGGCGCTCTGTCAGAACGGCCAGCTCCTTGGGGCGCGCCTCGTCTCCTCGGGTGGCGCCGAGCTCACCGCCGCCGTCGCGGAGGCCCTCGGCGTGTCCCTGGCCGAGGCGGAGGAGGTCAAGCACGGCCTCGCCCTCCCGCCCGACGAGGGAGAGGCCCGCGCCGAATGGGAAGGGGAGGAGCACACGGACACCGGCTTCGCGCCGCTCCCCGGCTCGGCCGAGTCCCGCGCGCTCTCCCTGGCGGTGGACGCCTGGTGCGCCGAGGTGCGCTCCGAGCTCATCACCCTCGAGGACGACCTGAAGGTCGGCATCGACGACCTCCTCGTGTGCGGCGGCGGCGCCCGGCTCGAGGGCCTCGGCGCCCGGCTCGGCGCCCGCACCGGCGTGCCCGTCCGCACCGTCGTCGTCCCCGGCGGGCACGGCATCGAGTACGCGCTCGCCGTCGCCCTCGCCCGCGTGGCGGCCGGCGAGCTCAAGGTGGTCGACCTCCGCCTCGGCGAGCTCGCCTTCCACGGCCACGCCGAGTCCCTCTGGAACCTCGTCGGCGCCGCGACCCTCGGCGGCGCGCTCGCCCTCGTCGCCGGCCTGACCCTCTTCGGCGTTCAGCTCTACGACGCCAACCAGCGCCTCGCCGAGCTCGACACCAAGATCGTCGAGGCCGTGACGAGCAGCTTCCCCGAGGTGACCGCGGACCGCCTCACCGAGCCCTCGATGGCCCTCGCGATCATGCAGGAGCTCTCCGCGGAGACGACGCGCCGCGTGGAGGTCCTCGGCGCCACCGTCAGCGGCGTCCCGCCGACGCTCGACATGCTCAAGGTGATCTCCGCCGCGGTGCCGCCTCACTCGGAGGCCCGGATCGACGTGCGCGAGCTGACCATCTCGGCGGCGTCGATCTCCTTCCGCGCCGAGACCGACAGCTACGAGAGCGCCGCGAAGATCGAGGAGGCCCTCCGCGCCGAGGAGCGCTTCAAGAGCGCGCGCAAGGGCGACGAGAAGAAGGTGGGCGAGGCGCTCACCTTCACGATGACCATCCCCCTCGGCGAGACCGACGCCGCGGAAACCGGCGAGGAGGGCTGATCATGGCCGGCATGACGATGGTAGAGCCCGTCCGCGAGCGCTTCGCGGAGCTGGTGGCGACGATGAGCCCGCGGGATCGCCGCTTGTTCGTCGGGTTGATCGTGTTCGTGCTCGTCGTCCTCTTCGGGGGCGCGTGGTGGGTGGGCCGTTCGGTCCTCGCGGACGTGCGCAGCCGCGTCGACCAGCGCGAGGAGACCCTCGGCCTCCTCAACGGCCTCGCGTCCGATCAGACCGAGGCCGCCGAGAAGGTGGCGACGATCGAGGCCGAGCTCCGCAAGAACGAGGGCCAGGATCTCCCCTCCTTCATCGAGAAGTCGGCGGAGAAGGCGGGTATCGCGTCCAACCTCCAGGGCGTGCGCGAGAAGCAGGTCGTCACCGAGGGCTCCCTCGAGGAGAAGACCTACACCGTCGAGATCACGAAGATCCTGCTCCCGCAGCTCACGGACTTCCTGTACGCGATCGAGACGGACGGCTACCCCCTCCGCGTCCGATCGATGAAGACGAAGGCGACCACGGTCCAGGGGGTCAAGATGTTGGCGGTGTCCATGGAGATCAGCGCCTTCCGCCTCACCGACGCCGCGCCGACCCCGGCCGAGGAGTCCCCGTGATCCAGCGCGTCCTGTTCGGCCTCGCCGCCATCGGCTGGGGCGGCGTCATGTTCCTCATCGGCCTCTACGTCACGTTTCCGGCCATCGCCGCGCGCGAGCGGGTCGTCTACGAGTTCGGCGAGTGGTCCCGCAACGAGTACGCCGTCGACATCGGCGACCTCTCCTTGTGGCGCCTCTCCGGCGTCGACCTCTCCGACGTGACCTTCTACACGGTCAAGAAGGGCCGCAAGACGAAGGACGAGCCGGACCCGCCCCGCGAGCGCACGCCGATGCTCCACCTCGACGGCCTCGCCGTCCGCGCGGCCCCGATATCCATGCTCATGGGCAAGGACGCCCTGGCGTTCGTGGCCGAGATCTACGGCGGCGCGCTCTCGGGCGAGTTCGCCCAGTCCGACGCCGGCGTGGAGGTCTCCTTCGACGGCGGCGACATCGACCTCGGCAAGCTCCCCGTCGCCACCGACAAGATGACCTTGAACCTCGTCGGCATCGCCTCCGGCGAGGCGGACCTCACGTTCGACGCCACGGACGTGAAGAACTCCAGCGGCTTCCTCAAGCTCTCCTTCGAGGGCCTCGGCCTCGCGGCGGACAGCGCCGTGGCCGGCTTCGGCCTCCCCGAGGTCTCCTTCTCCGAGGCGGGTGTCGCCTTCGAGATCAAGGACGGCAAGCTCGCCGTGACCGAGGGCACCTTCGCGAGCGACACGCTGAACGCGACGCTCTCGGGCGACATCGTCCTGAACAAGAAGCTCGTACGCAGCCGCAACCGGCTCGAGCTGTTGTTCTCCCTCCCGGACGACCTCGACAAGCTCGCCCAGATCGCGCCCGACCTCAAGCGCGCCCGCGACGACGACGGCAAGTACCACGTCGCCATCGGCGGCACGATCCTCTCCCCGACCGTGCGCTTCTCGCGCTCCGGCCGCAGCGGCGGCGGCGGTATCAAGGGCGACAAGGGCGACCTCGCCGGCATGGGGGAGCTCGACTCTCCGATGGGCGGCGGCGACTTCGCCCCCTCGGCCGACCCCGAGGAGCGCCGGAAGGCCCGCGAGGATCGGATCCGCGCGCGCCGCGAGCGCCTCAAGGAGCGCCGCGAGCAGGCCGAGCGCGACAAGCCGCTCGGGAACGGCGGCGAGGGCACCAAGAACGGCCCGATGGACGGCGAGGACTTCGAGGGCGGCGAGGACGGCCCGGAGCCCCGCTTCTCGCCCCCCTTCCGCGACCGCGACGGCCCGGACGCCGGCATGGACGGCCCGATGGATAACCAGAACGAGGGGCCGAACGACCTCCCGCCGGACGATCTTCCGCCGGACTTCGAGGAGTAACGCCAAGAACCGTCGTCCGGCCGGGTGGCGCTCGTGTCACGACAGGCGGACGACGGTGCGGGAGGGCCCGACCGCGGCTAGGGTCGCCAGGGGGAGTCCCCGCCTACCCCTCTCCCGCGCGCCCGATCGAGCCGAGCCCCAGCGTCTCGATCCGCTGCTGGAGCGTGTTGCGGGCCACCCCGAGCAGCGTGGCAGCGGCCTTGCGGTTGCCCTGCGTCCGGGCGAGCACGAGCTGGAAGAGGGCGCGCTCGGCGCTGCGAATGACGAGCGCGTGGAGCGTGTCCTCCGGGCCCGGCGACCACGCGCGGACCACGGGGACCAGCCGCAGACGCGCCATCTCCTCGAAGCCCTCGGCCTCGCGCTCGGCCTCTGCGGTGGGGAGGAGCAGGGCGCGCAGCTCGTCGGGGAGGGTGGCGCCTCGGATCAGGGCCTCGTCCACCCGGCCGAGGGTCTGCACGACGAACATCTCCAGCTCACGATGGTTGCCGGGCCACCGGTGCGCGTGGAGGAGGGCCCACAAGCCGCGGTCGAAGGTGCGCCTCGGCAGGCCCATGCGGCGCGTGTGGTGGTCGACGTACCAGGTGGCGAGGTTGCGGAGGTCGTCCGGGCGCTCGCGGAGCGGTGGGAGGAGCAGGCGGTCCCACTTGATGCCGGGGACGGCCTCGTCCAGGCGCGTCCCGCCGATGACGCGCCACCCGGCCTCGCGCGCGATGGCGACCACGGCGCGGAGGTCGTCCCGGCGGTGCGCGGACTCGAGGTAGACGGTGCCGACGGGGCCATCGGGCCGCCACTCCTCCGCGTGGGAGAGGACCGTGAACGCTCCGGGGAGCCCGGCGAGGCGGTGGAGCGCGCGCGCCACGTGCTCCTTCCCCGTGCCGCGCTCGCCGTGGAGGAGCGTCGGGAGCGAGGACCCGGCGAGGAGCGCGAGGCGGTCGAGCGGGGAGCCGCCGAGGCCCTGCATGCGGAGCAGGCGGCGCTCGACGGGGTTCAGGCCGCCGGTGCCGACGTGCTGCCGCGCGAGCTTCACGAGGGCGCGCTCGGTCGTGGGGACGCGCACGAGCGGGGGGAGGGGAGCCCCCAGGACCCGCACGGTAGGCGCGTGATCGAGGCTCGCGGCGAGCAAGACGAGCAGCTCCGGCCGGAGGCCGGGGAGGAGGGGATCGACGAGCACGAGGACGGTCGAGGGGGCGCAGGCGCCGCGGCACAGCCCGTCCCAGTCGGCCGCGGAGGACACCGGCAGGCCCTCGCGGGCGAGCGGCAGCACGACGGATGCGCGAATGCCTTCGCGTTGGGTGGCAACGAGGATGGAGGACATGCGCTCGTACTGTTATCCTGCGCCCCCGCCTGCATGCCCTCCCACCTCTCCGTCCTCCTCCTCCGTGGGCTCCTCTCCACGGCCCTCGCCCAGGAACCGGCCCTCGACGCCGAGGCGCCCGCCGTGGAGCCCAAGGAGTCGATCTGGGCGTTCATCGAGTCCGCGGACGGCACGCCCGCCTCGCCTGAGGTCCGCGCGGCCACGCAGGAGATGGTCGAGGAGCGCATCGCCGAGCTCGGCAACGTCGGCTCCGTCGGCGCCGCCCCTCCGATCGAGTACTACCTCGACCCCTTCGGCGCCACGGCCCTCGACCCGCTCCACCTCGACAAGGTCGACCCCAAAGAATTCGACATCCCCGTCGTCACCAACAGCGAGGTGAAGAAGTGGATGGAGTACTTCCTCGGCCGCGGCCGGAAGTACTACTCGCGCTACCTCGAGCGCTCGACCCAATGGCTCCCGATGATGCACCGGCAGATCGAGGCGCGCGGGCTCCCGAAGGACCTCACCTACCTCTCCATGATCGAGAGCGGCTTCTCCACCGGCGCCACCAGCTACGCCTCCGCGGCCGGGCTCTGGCAGTTCATGACCTACACGGGCAAGGACTACGGGCTCCGCATCGACTGGTGGGTGGACGACCGTCGTGACCCCGAGAAGGCCACCGACGCCGCCCTCCGCTACCTCGCCGATCTGAACAAGATGTTCAGCGGAGACTGGTGGCTCTCCTGGGCCTCCTACAACGGCGGCCAGGGCCGCGTGATGAAGGCCACGCGCTACGCCGGCACCACCGACTTCTGGAAGCTCTCTGCGGGCAGCTACCTGCACACCGAGACCGACAACTACGTCCCGAAGCTCATCGCCGCCGCCATCATCGGCAAGCACCCCGAGCGGTACGGCTTCGTCGGCCTCAAGTACCTCCCCGAGTGGAAGTTCGACGCCGTCGAGGTCCCCGCGTCCACCAGCGTCGCCGTGATGGCGAAGTGCGCCGGCATGACGGAAGATGCCTTCCTCGCCCTGAACCCCGCCCTGCGCCGCTACGCCCTCCCGCCCGAGCCCGCCGTCCAGAAGGTGCGCATCGCCGTCGGAAAGACCGCCTCCTTCAAGGAGAACCTGGCGAAGGTCCCGAAGGAGGAGCAGCTCACCCTCCAGCGCCACACGGTCAAGCGCGGCGAGAGCCTCGGCAGCATCGCGCGCAAGTACAACCTCTCGGTCTCCGAGATCGCGCGCGTCAACCGCATCGGGAACATCAACAACATCAGCGTCGGCATGGAGCTGGTGATCCCGTCGAACGGCGCCGTCGCCGCGGCCGACCCCCTCCGCAGCACGGAGACCGGCGGCTCCAGCAGCAGCAGCAGCAAGAGCGACCCGCCCCCGAAGGCCGAGAGCAAGACCACCGCCAGCTCGGCGTCCTCCGCCCCCGCGACCACCACAAAGACCGTCGCCGCCGTCACCCACACCGTCAAGAGCGGGGACACCCTCTCCGGCCTCGCCTCCAAGTATGGCGTCAGCACCAGCCAGCTCCAGAGCTGGAACAAGATGAAGGGCACCGGCATCCAGGTCGGCCAGAAGCTGATCGTGAAGGCCGCCTCCACCACCACCGTCGCGGCCAGCACCTCGTCCACGACCAAGGCGGCGAGCACCTCGTCGAGCAGCTCCTCGTCCAAGTCCACCAGCTACACCGTGCGCCGCGGGGACACCCTCTCCAGCATCGCCGACCGCTACGGGTGCTCCATCACCGAGCTCAAGTCGTGGAACGGCCTCAAGGGCTCCACGATCTACCCGGGTCAGAAGCTGAAGATCAAGGGCTGAGCGGGGCGCGGGCGCCTTGCGCCCCCGCCCGTGCAGGGGGCTCCCGCCCCCCGCAACGCCCCCCGGGGATAGAAGACCCGGATGCTCACCGTCGAAGAAGCCCTCGCCCGCGTCCTCGAACACGTCCCGCCCGGCAGCGCCGAGCGCGCCTGGCTCGCGGACGCCCACGGGCGCATCCTCGCAGAGGACGTGTTCTCGCCCGGCGAGCTTCCGCCGTGGCCCGCCTCCGCGATGGACGGCTTCGCGGTGCGCGCGGCGGACATCCCCGGTGACCTCCGCGTGCTCGAGACCGTCGCCGCCGGCGGCGTGCCGCGCCACCGCGTCGAGCCCGGCACCGTCACGCGCATCATGACCGGCGCGCCCGTGCCCGACGGGGCCGACGCCGTCGTCATGGTCGAGGACAGCGAGGCGCTGCCCCCCTCCGCGGCGGGGGCCGACCGCGTGCGGCTCCTCGGCGCGGCCGCGGTCGGCCAGCACGTCCGCCCCCGCGGCAGCGAGGTCGCGCGCGGCGTGCGCGTCCTCTCCCGCGGCCAGACCCTCGGCGCCGGCGCCATCGGCGTGCTCGCGGCGGTGGGCATCCCGTCGGTGCGCGTCTCCGTGCGCCCGCGCGTCGGCATCCTCTCCACGGGCGACGAGCTCGTCGAGCCCGGCGGCGCGCTCGGGCCCGGCCAGATCCACTCCAGCAACGGCCACGCGCTCGCGGCGCTGGTCCGCGAGGCCGGCGGGGTCCCCGTCGACCTCGGCAACGCCCCCGATGACCCCGTGGCCATCGGGGCGGCCTTCCGCGCCGCCCTCCGCTGCGATCTGGTGGTCTCCACGGGCGGGGTGAGCGTCGGGGACTACGATCACGTCAAGGGCGTGCTGAAGGACCTCGGGCTCACCATGGACTTCTGGCGGGTCGCCATGAAGCCGGGCAAGCCCCTGGCCTACGGCGTGCTCGGCGGGACCCCGGTCTTCGGGCTCCCCGGCAACCCTGTGAGCTGCATGGTCAACTTCTACCAGTTCGTGCGCCCGGTGCTCCGGACGATGCTCGGCGACCCGACGCCGTACCTCCCCGTGATCCAGGCCGAGATGGTCGGCCGTTCGCGCCGCCGGCCGGGCCGCGCCGAGTTCGTCCGCGTGCGCCTCTTCCGCGACGGCGACACCGTCCGCGCCGAGGTCGCCGGGCACCAGGGCAGCGCCGGCGTGCTCTCCATGGCGGACGCCCACGGCTTCGCCCTCCTCCCCGAGGCCGCGACCGAGGTCGCCGGCACGGTGGCCGTCCAGGTCTTCGATCCGGGCTTCCTCGCCGGGGCGGAGGCGTCCTACCGGTGGTGAGGCCGATGCGGGCATGCATCCTCGCGGGCGGGCTCTCCCGCCGCTTCGGCGCCGACAAGGCGCTCTACCCCATCGACGGCGAGCCCCTCGTGCTGCGCCTCGCTGCGGTCCTGCGCGCAGCCGGCCTCGACCCCTGGCTGGTCGCCCGCGAGCCCCGCGCCGTGGGCCTCCCCGAGCTCCTGGAGCCCGAGGGGCCGCGTCACCCCCTGTGGGGCGTCGCCGCCGCGCTCGGGGAAGGGGACGACGCCTTCGTCACCCCGTGCGACCTCGCCGACCTCCGCGTGGATCAGGTGCGGGCGCTCCTCGACGCGCGGGCGGTCGCCGTCGGCCAGCCGCTCCTGGGGGTGTTCCCGGCGTGGCTCCGGGACCGCGCCGTCGCGGCGGCAAACGCGAACGCGTCCGTGCGCTCCTTCGTCGCTGGGCTGCCGTCGCTCGACGTCGGCCCGATCACCAACCTCAACCGGCCGCGAGGCTCCTGACCCGCGCGTCCTCGACGCTCGGCGGGCTCAGCGGGATGCGGACGGTGAAGGTAGTGCCGCGCCCGACGGTGCTCGACACGTCGAGCTCGCCGCCGTGGGCCTGCACGATGCGCCGCGAGATGGCGAGGCCGAGCCCGGTACCGTCGTGGCGCGTGGTGAAGAAGGGCACGAAGAGCTTGTCGAGGTCCTCCACGGCGATGCCGACGCCGGTGTCCTCGACCACGAGCTCGACCGCCGGGGCGTAGCGCGCCTTCGGGTCGCGCAGGCGGCCGACGCGGGTGTGGAGGGTGAGCGTGCCGCCGCTCTTCATCGCTTGGAGACCGTTCTGGCAGAGGTTCAGGAGCACCTGCTTGAGCTTCACGACGTCGACCGGAAGCGGCGGGCGCACGAGGGCGTGCTCCTCGCGCAGGACCACGTTCGGGGGCAGGCCCTGCGCGTTGATGACGCCGACCACGTTGCCGATCAGCGCGGCGACGTCGGCCTCCTCGAGGTGGAGCTGCATGGGGCGCGCGTAGTCGAGGAACTGGCTGACGACCTGGTTCAGGCGGTCCACCTCGTCCACGATGACGCGCACCATCTCCGCGTCCGGCCCCTCGCGGCCGGCCTGGAGGTACTGCGCGGCGCCCTTGATGCCCGCGAGCGGGTTGCGGATCTCGTGCGCGAGGCCCGCCGCCATCGTCCCGAGCGCGGCCAGCCGGCTCTCCTCCTTGAGCTTCTCGAAGCCGTGGAGGTTCTCGAGGAACACGCTCGCGCGCGTGGCGGTGTGCACGAGCCGCGCGATCTCCTCCGCAGTGAAGGACTCGAGCTCCTCCTCGCCGCGCAGCGCGAGCCACCCGATGACGACCTCCCCCGACATGAAGGGCACCACCACGTCCGCGTTCATCGCGAGCAGGAGGCGCAGCCGGGCCTCGGCGTCTTCGGGGCGCCCACCTTGGCGCGCGGCCTTCTGCCGCACCATCACGGCGCGCACGTAGGCGCGCTGGCCGCCGGTGAAGCCGTCCGTGAACGGCTGGCGCGCCACCTGCATGATCGGCGGCTCCTCGCGCGTGCCGCGCTCCGCCACGAGGCGGTAGGTGCGGCGCTCCTCGTCCCACAAGAAGATGGACGCGATCGGCACCCGCCCGGACGCGACGAGGCGCGAGAGCATCTCGTGGGCCAGTCCGTCGATGGAGAGCGCGCGGACCATCGCGGCGTCGAGCTCGCGGAGCGTCTCCTGGAGGAGCTGCCCGCGGCGGTTGAGGATGCGGCCGGCCCACGTCTCGAGCTGCTTGCGGAGCGGATCGTAGGCGAGCAGGAAGAGGCAGCTCGCGAGGAAGACCTGGAAGGTCCCGTGGATCGGGTAGTCGCCGAGGAGTGAGGCCGCGGAGAGGGCGTCGATGAGCACGAGGAGCATGCTCGCGACCGAGACGGCGGCGAGGCGGCTGAAGATCTCCGCGAGGTCGAGTAGGCGGTACACCGTGATGATCTGATACAGAAAGTACACGAAGATGCTGGCAAAGATCGCACCGAGCGGCGGGAGCGCGCCCTGCACGACCGCCGGAAAGGCCCAGAAGGACACCTCGGCGCCGGGGATGCCGCCGAGCGAGCGGGCGAGCGCCTCGACCCCCGAGAAGCCGATCGCGAGGCCGGCGAGCGCGGCGAGGTAGCGGATGCGCGCGCGCTCGAGGCGGTGGTCGGTGGACTCGTGCAGCTCCCAGAGGCGGTGGAGCGGCACGAGGAACGCGCCGAAGACGTAGACGGCGAGCACGACCTCGGGGATCGAGGCGCGCGGGACGCCGCGGTAGAAGGCGGCGTCGACCACGGTGTAGGCGACGGCGACGAGGGGCGTCGCCACGGTGAGCGTGCGGACGCGCGGATCGCGGGGCGCGCCGGGCTGCCAGAAGAAGCGGTCGACGAAGACGAGCAGGGCGAGCGGCAGGAACGCGCCGGCGCCGGCGTGCAGGTACTTGAACGCGCCGAGCCCCGGCAGCAGGTACAGCGTGAAGCCGAAGTAGGTGACGCACAGGACGGAGGTGAACACGGCGAACGCGCGGCGGACGGGGTCCTCGCGGTCCCCGAGTGGCACGCGCACGGCGAGCGCCCCGGCGGCGATCGTCGCGAGGGCGTAGAGGAGGATGTTCACGGGCGGATGCTATCGTGCGCGGCATGGATCCGCGCCGCTCCCTGCCTTCGGTGGACCGTCTCCTCCGCCTCGTGCCCGAGCTCCCGCGCGCGGCCGCCACGCGTGCGGCCCGGGCGCTCGTCGCGGCGG
>CAJBVW010000510.1 GCA_903959175.1 uncultured Pseudomonadota bacterium | reverse complement strand
GTTCGTTCGGGTAGGATCGCCCGACCATGCACGTACACGACTTCATCGCCCGCTGGACGGACTCCGGCGCTTCCGAACGCGCCAACAAGGACACGATCCTGCTGGAGCTGTGCGACGTGCTCGGCGTCTCGCGGCCCAACCCCACCACGGGGGACCGCGCGCGCGACCGCTACGTCTTCGAGGCCGACGCCGTGCTCACCCACGCCGACCGCGCCGACAGCCTCGGCAAGGTAGACCTCTACAAGCACGGCGCCTTCGTGCTCGAGGCGAAGCAGGGGAGCGACACCGGCGCGGCGAAGGTCGGCACCGCGCGCCGCGGCACGGGCGGGTGGGTCACGTCCATGCAGGACGCCTACGGGCAGGCGCGGAACTACGCGCGCGCCGCGTCCGAGGCGCCGCGGTTCCTCATCGTGGCGGACATCGGCCACTGCTTCGACCTGTACGCGTGTTTTGACGGCACGCTCCAGTACCGCCCGTTCCCCGACGGGCAGAACTCCCGCATCTACCTCGCCAAGCTGGGCGCCCACCTCGATCTGCTGCGCGCCATCTGGACGGACCCCGCCGCGCTCGACCCCGCCCGGGCGAAGGTGCGTGTCACCACCGCGATCGCGGAGCACGTGGCAAAGCTCGCCGCCACGCTCCAGGGCGCCGGGCACGACCCCGAGCTGGTCGCGAAGTTCCTCATGCGGTGCCTGTTCACCATGTTCGCGGAGGACGTCGGCCTGCTCCCGAAGGACGTGTTCGCCAGACAGTTGGCCGACACCTGGGTGCCACACCCCGAGAGCTTCGTGGACGGCGTGTCCGAGCTCTGGACCAAGATGAACCTCGGCGGCACCCTCTACGGCGTGCCCGGCCGGATCCTGCGCTTCAACGGCGGCTTGTTCGCGGACGCCCGCGCGCTCCCGCTCGATCGCGCCGGGCTCGAGGCCCTGCTCGCGGCGGCGAAGTGTGAGTGGAGCGACGTCGAGCCCGCCATCTTCGGCACGCTGCTCGAGCGCGCCCTCTCGCCGAAGGAGCGCCACCGCCTGGGCGCCCATTACACACCCCGCGCCTACGTCGAGCGGCTGGTCAAGCCCACCTTGGAGGACCCGCTCCGCGCCGAGTGGGACCTCGCCCGCGTCGCCGCCCGCCAACTGTTGGACGCCGGCAAGACGGCCGAGGCGCGCGACGTCGTCGGCGGCTTCCACCAGGCGCTCGTCCAAACGAAGGTGCTCGACCCGGCGTGTGGCACCGGCAACTTCCTCTACGTCGCGCTCGACACGCTCAAGCGCCTCGAGTCCGAGGTGCTCAAGCTCCTGGAAGACCTCGGTGACACCCAGGCCCTCTTCGCCCCGCGCGTGAGCCCGAGCCAGTTCCTCGGCATCGAGAAGAAGCCGTGGGCCAAGGAGATCGCCGAGCTCGTGTTGTGGATGGGCTACCTGTCCTGGAACGTCCGCATGTCCGGTCCGACCGTGGCGCCCAAGGAGCCCGTGCTCGCGGACTACGGCCACATCGAGTGCCGCGACGCCGTGCTCACCTGGGACCGTGTCGAGCCCGTGCTCGACGCCGACGGCGCCCCGGTGACCCGGTGGGACGGCGAGACCGTCAAG
>CAJBVW010000509.1 GCA_903959175.1 uncultured Pseudomonadota bacterium | reverse complement strand
GGCTGGCCACCACGAGCGGCTACGCCGGGGCGATCGCGGCCACCGACCGCGCGGTGGGCCGCCTCCTCGACGGGCTCGCGGAGGCGGGCGTGGCGGATGACACGCTCGTGATCGTCACCTCCGACCACGGCGAGAGCCTGAACCAGCACGGCGAGAACACCCACGGGATCTTCGTCTACGACGCCACCATGCACATCCCGTTCCTGATGCGGGGGCGGGGGCTCCCGGCCGGCACGGTCGTGAGCACCCCGACGAGCGCGGTCGACGTGGTCCCGACGGTCCTGGCGCTGCTCGGCCTCCCCGGCATGCCGACCCAGGGAACGGACCTCCGCCCGCTCCTGCGCGGCGAGACCTCCTCCCCGCGTCCGCAGTACTTCGAGTCGATGCTCGCGGAGCTGGGGTTCGGGATGGCGCCGCTCCAGGCCGTGCGGGTGGGCGCGGACAAGTGGATCCGTGCCCCGCGCCCCGAGCGGTACGACCTCTCGCTCGACCGCGCGGAGCTCCACGATCGCGCGGGCGAGGACCCGAGCGTGGATGCGCGGCTCGACGCGGCATTGCAGGCGCTCCTCGACGACAGCGCCGGGCGTGCGCTCCCGGCGCTCGCGGCGACGATGGACGACCAGACCACCGACATGCTCCGCGCCCTCGGCTACCTGCCCGCCGCGGACGACCCCTCCGGCATGGGCGGCATCGACCCCAAGGACGGGCTCCCGCTCTATGAAGCGCTGTCCAAGGCGCGGCACCTCGCGCAGCGCAAGCGTTGGCCGGAGGCCGAGGCGACGCTCCGTGACCTCTTGATCCGCGCGCCCGCGAACGTGAGCGCGCGCAACGTGCTCGCCGTCGTGCTGCTGCGGCAGGGCAAGACAGCGGAGGCGCGTGCAGAGTACGAGCAGTCGCTCGTCACGCTGCCCGACCAGGAGCGCGCCTACCTGGCCCTCGCCCAGATCGCCGCCGTCAGCGGCGATTCGGAGGGGGCGCGCGCGCTGTACGACCGCGCCCTCGCGTTGTCGCCGGGCTTCATCGAGGCGATGGTGCAGCGCGCGGCGCTCGAGATGGCGCAGGGCCGCACGGAGGAGGCCGGGAGCTGGATCCAGCGCGCCACCGCGCGCGACGCGGAGGCCCCGGTCGCGGCGCACGCATGGGCAGACTTCCTCTTCCTGAAGGCCGACTACGCGGAGGCCCGCGGCTGGTACGAGCGCGTGCTCGCCAAGATCCCGAGCCACTACGTGGCGCTGCTCCAGGCGGGCCTCTCCGCCCAGCGCTCGGGGGATGCCGCCGCGGCGGAGGCCTACTTCGTGCGAGCGGACCAGCTGCAGGAGGGCGACTGGAAGCCGACGTACAACCGCGCGTGCCTGCGCGCCCAGGCGGGTGACGCGGGGGCGGCGTTCGGGCTCCTGGCAGAGGCCGCGCGGCTCGGGTTGCCCCCGGGGGTCGCCGCTGCGGACACCGACCTCGCGTCGTTGCGCGCGGACCCGCGGTGGTCGGACTATCGGCGGTAGCCGCCTCCCCGCCCGGGAAGCACAGCGCCGGCGTGCGGCCTCGGGAGGCGATCTTCACCGCCGCATCCCCGCCGAGGTACGCTCGGGGCCGCTCCAGGGTCCCGATGCGCCGCCCCATCGCCGTCAGCCTTCTCGTCGCCGCCTGCACCGCGCCCGATCTCGGCGGCGCGCGCCGCGGCACGCCGGGGCCGCGCGGCGACGAAGCGACGCCCACGGACACCGCGCCGCTGGGGGACACCGCGCCGCTGGGGGACACCGCGCCGCTGGGGGACACCGCGCCCGCGGAGGACACGGGGCTCGTGTGGAGCGGGGACCTGGCCCCCTACCCGGGCTGCGCGGCGGGTGACAGCGTGAAGGTCCTGGCCCAGGCCACGCCGACGGGGCCCGTCGCCGCGGGGGCCACGGTCCTCGGAGAGCTCGTCCTGGCGAACTGCGAGGCGGCGACGTGGATCGCCGCGACCTCAGAAGACGCCGTCGCGGGGGTCAAGCTGGGGTCCACGAGCGCCACGGTCACCGACACCTGGGGCCGCGCGCGCGTGCTGCTGCCCGCCGACGTGCCGCCGTCGGTCGCCGTGCGCCTCCGCTGGACCGCGACCGCGCCGCTCGTCAACGGCCCGCACCCGTGGGAGTGGCGCCTCGTGGACGAGTGGGTGCGCTGGATCGGCGAGCCGACGCCCCTGGTGTCCGTCGAGGTCGCCGGCGGCTACGGCCCGTTCACGGTCCACTACCGCGACGAGTGGGAGGAGCCCGGGCTTCGGGTCGAGGGCCCGGACATGCGCCTGGACTGGCTCGAGTTCGTCACCATCCACTACAACGGCGTGGCCGAGGATCTGGACGGAGACGACGACGTGTACCAGGACGCCGACGCCATCGACCGGATCCGCAACACGCAGGAGTACTCCTACTACACGAACGACGGCGTGTCCGCGGGCTACAACAGCTACATCGCGCTCGACGGGGACGAGTGGGAGATCCGCGGGCACGACATCCGCAACGCGGCCAGCGGCTGCCCGGATGCCAACTACCCCGGCTACACCATCATCATCCCGACGGTCACGCCCGAGGCACCACCCACGGCCGCGCAGGTCGAGGGCGCCAAGGCCGCCATCCACCGCATTCGCGAGCAGGCCGCGGCATCGGGCAACCCCAACACGCTGTACCTCAACGGTCACCGCGACGTGGCGCCGCTCTGCGGCCTCGGCACCGACTGTCCCGGCGAGCCAATCTACGCGCTCCTATCGGCTGGCTCGCTCGAGCCCTGACCGGGCTCCGCCCGTCGGACGCTATCCGTCCAGACACGCGTTCGTGGTGAAGTCGTCGAACGCGAAGACCACCGGCGAGCAGGTCCCTTCGGTGATTTCGTTGAGGGTGCACCCCACCTCGACGCCGGGGGCGAGGCCGAGGGTGTCGAGGCAGTCCTGGGAGGGAGGCGAGCCGCCGTCCCCGACGACGAGCGTGGCGCTGTCGAGGATCGTCCCGTCGTCCGAGACGAAGTCGAAGGTGGCGTCCGCGCCGCCCGTGGCCTCGACGAAGGTGCAGGTGCCGTGCGTCTCCTCGTAGGTGCACTCCCCGCCGACGAAGGTGTCGACGGACTCGTCGCATGCGGTGAGGGGGGCGAGGGCGAGGGCGAGGAGAAGGAAGAAGCGGGGGAGGGACACGCGGGCTCCAGGTGTGCTGGGAGGCGTAGCAAGGGGCGTGCCGGTTGAGCTTCTGCAGGTTCGTCGGAGGGGAGGGGGCGCCGCAGGACGGCGGCCGCGACCCGGTTGCCGCGGGTAGCCCGCCTCCGCGAAGCTGGGGAACGTCCCCGCCGGGCACGCCGGGTTCGGCACGCGCGCGCTCGACACGCGAAGGTGGCGCTATATGTGCGCCGCCCTGCCCCGCCCGCACCCGTCCGAGGAGCCCGACATGCGCCTACGCCCCTGCATCCTGCAGCTCCTTCCGGCATGCTCCGTGCTCGCGCTTGCCGCCTGCGCCGGCGGTGCGGCCGAAGAGACGGAGAACCAGCCGCCGGGCGCGCCGACCGTAGGCATCGGACCCTACGATCCGCGCACGGGCGACGATCTGCTCCTCGTGCTCGACGCGCCCTCCGTCGACCCCGACGGGGACACCGTGAGCTACCGGTACGCCTGGAAGCAGGACGGCCTCCCGCGCGCGGACCTCACCGCCGCGACGGTCCCCGCGAGCGAGACGACCAAGGGCGAGCGGTGGGACGTGACGGTGGTCCCGAACGACGGCACGACCGACGGCGCGGCGGCTTCCGCGACGGTCACGGTCGTGAACACGCTCCCGACGGTGACGGTGGCCTTCGCCCCCGAAGCCCCGCTCAGCGGGGACACGCTCGTCGCCGTCGCCACCGGCGTGGATGCCGACGGCGATCCCCTCTCGTTCACCTACGTCTGGACGGTCGACGGCGAACCCGCCGACGTCGCGGAGGACAGCATTTCGGGCGACGTCGTCCGGCACGGCCAGCGGTGGACGGTCACCGTCACGCCCGCTGATCCCGAGGGGGCCGGCCTGCCGGTCACCGCCGAGGTCACCATCGCCAACAGCGTGCCCGAAGTGCTCGGTGTCACGTTGGCGCCCGCGGCCCCCTTCGTCACCGACGACGTCGTGGCGAGCGTGGACGGCTACGACGCAGACGCGGACGGCATCACCTACACCTACACGTTCTTCGTCGACGGCACCGAGGTGCAGTCCGGTGACAGCGACACGATGGGTGCGGGCGGCGCTACCAAGCACGAACGCATCTTCGTCGAGGTCGTGCCGAACGACGGCATCGACGATGGCGCTGCCTTCGTCTCCGCCGACGTCGAGGTCGCCAACGCGCTGCCCGTCGCGGCCAGCGCGACCATCGACCCCGTTCCGGCCTACGCTTCCAGCACGCTCACCTGCGCACCGCTGGGCTTCGCGGACGCCGACGGCGACGGCGAATCCTGGTCCTACACATGGGCGGTCAACGGCGTCGACGCGGGCACCGCGGCGACGTTGGAGACCGGCTCGTTCCAGAAGAACGACGCCGTGACGTGCACCGCCACCCCCTTCGACGGCGAGGCCAGCGGCGCTGCGGTCACCTCCGGCGTCCGGATCATCTCCAACACCACGCCGGTGCTGGACACCGTCGCGCTCTCGAGCACCGCGCCCTCCGAGAGCGACACCCTCACCGTCACGCTCGGCGCGGCGACCGACGGGGACGGCGACGCCGTGACCTACAGCTATGCCTGGTACGTCAACGGCGGTGTGGTCAGCAGCAGCGCGAGCCTCGCGCCCGCGAGCTTCGACAAGGGCGACAGCATCTACGTCGTGGTGAGGCCCTACGACCTGGCGGACTACGGCGCGCCGGTCACCAGCGCCACCGCCACCGGCGTGAACACCGCGCCCGTCGTCTCCAGCGTCACGCTCTCGCCGGCCGCGGTCTACACGAACGACACCCTGACCGCGTCGGTGTCCGCCACGGACCTCGACGGTGACCCCTTGACCGCTACCTACGCCTGGTACGTCGGCGGCGTCCTGGAGCAGTACGGGCCGAGCGCGTCGGTGTCCGGCGCGACCTACTTCGCCAGGGGGCAAGCGGTGTACGTCGTCGTGACCCCGAACGACGGCGAATCCGACGGCGCGGCGGCGTCGAGCAGCACGGTCACGGTGTCCAACAGCGTCCCGACCGCCCCGATCGTGGCGGTCACACCGGCCGGCGCGGTCGAGGGCGAAGACCTGACGTGCTCGGTCACAACCGCGAGCACCGACGCGGACGGCGATCCGCTCGCCTACGACTTCGTCTGGGATGTGGACGGCGTCGACTACGTCCGCGCCGCGGACTCGGCCACGACCAGCGTGGTGGACGGCGCCGACGTGGAGGGCGACACGACGTGGACCTGCGAAGTGGCCGCCAGCGACGGCACGGCGACCGGGCCTGCGGGCACCGACGGAGTCACGGCCATCGCGGGGTACAATACGACGTACGGGTCGACCATGGTGGCGATCGCCGCGGGTTCGTTCTCGATGGGGAGCATCCTCGGAGACGGCGACGAAGCGCCGGTCCACACGGTGACGCTGACGCACGACTTCTGGATCGGCCAGACCGAGGTGACACAGGCGCAGTACCAGGCGGGGATGGGGACCAACCCGTCCTACTACGCGAGCTGCGGGACGGACTGCCCGGTGGAGCGGGTCTCCTGGAACATGGCGGCGGTCTACGCCAACGCCCTGTCGGCGGCCGAGGGCTTGGACCTCTGCTACACGTCGACGGGCAGCGATCTGGTGTCCTCGCTCGGTTACAACCCGTACAACTGCGAGGGATACCGGCTGCCGACGGAGGCCGAGTGGGAGTACGCCGCGAAGGCCGGCGGATCGTACACCTACTCGGGGTCGAGCACCATCGACGACGTGGCGTGGTACTCGGGCAACAGCGGCTCGACGACGCACGCGGTGGCGGGCAAGGCCGCGAACGCGTGGGGCTTGTACGACATGAGCGGCAACGTGTGGGAGTGGACCAACGACAATTACCTGCCCTACTCGGCGACCGCGGCGGTCGATCCCATCGCGGTGGGGGCCGGCGTGTACCGTGTGGTTCGTGGTGGCGACTGGTATTGGAGCTACGCGTACGCCCGGGTGTCCAACCGCCTCTCCAGCGTTCCGATGCGCGCCTACCTGACGGACTACGGCTTTCGGCTCGCGCGCACCATGCCGTGACGCCGCGGCGCACGCGCGCACCCGTCACGCCCGCGGTGGGGCGTCCGTAGCGCCGTCAGCGAAGGCCGAGCCCGCCGGGGAGTCGGCCGCGCTCCGGGAATCCGCCGCGCGCGCGGAGCTCGGCCGCCTGATCCTGGATCGCCCGGCGCGCCCCCGCGTCGAGCCGCGCGAGGTTCTTCACCTGGAGCGCCATGCGCGGGTTGGCGGCGAGGCGGGCCTCGTGCCGCAGCAGGAAGTCCCAGTACAGCGTCGTGAACGGACACGCGTTCGCCCCCGTGCTCACGGCGGGATCGAAGCGGCAGCCCGCGCAGTGGTCGCTCATGCGCTGGATGTATTTGCCCGTGGCCACGTAGGGCTTGGACGCCATCACCCCGCCGTCGGCGTATTGTGACATCCCCAGGGTGTTGGGGAGCTCGACCCACTCCACCGCGTCGACGTACACCGCGAGGTACCAGGCGTGCACCTGCTTGGGATCCACGCCCAGCATCAGCGCGTACAGCCCTGTCACCATGAGGCGTTGGATGTGGTGCGCGTAGCCGAGCTCGAGGGTCTGGCCGATCGCCGCGCGGAGGCAGGCCATCTCGCAGTCGCCGGTCCAATAGAAGGCGGGGAGGTCGCCGGTGGCGCCGAGCGCGTTGCGGTCGACACAGCCGGGCATGTGCGTCCAGTAGACGCCCCGCACGTACTCGCGCCACCCGAGGATCTGGCGGATGAAGCCCTCGGCGGACGCCAGCGGCACCCGCCCGGCGCGGTAGGCGGCCTCGGCCGCGCCCACCACGTCGCGCGGGTCGAGCAGCTTCAGGTTCATCGCGGCGGAGAGGCGCGAGTGGTACAGCCACGGCTCGGCGGTCCACATCGCGTCCTGGTACTGCCCGAAGTCCGCGAGCCGGTGCGCGACGAAGTCGTCCAGCGCCCGCCGCGCGTCCTCGGGGGTGACGGGCCAATCGAAGGCGTCGAGCCGGCCGGGGTGGTCCGGGAACGTGCGTGCGACCAGCGCGAGCACCTCCTGCGTGACGGCGTCCGGCGGGAAGGAGACCGGCGCCGGGATCGCCCCGGGGCCACCGCGCCCGAAGGCGCCCCGGTTGTCGTGGTCGTAGTTCCACGCGCCGCCCACGGGCCCGCCGTCCGCGTCGAGCAGGACCCCGTGCGCGCGCCGAAGCTCCCGGTACCAGAACTCGAGGCGGAGCTGTTTGCGCCCCGCCGCGTGCGCCCGGAAGTCGGCGACCGTCGAGAAGAAGTGCCGGTCGGTGCGCACCTCGAGCGCCAGCCCGGCGGCGGCGGCCACGGCCTCGAGCGCGGCGGCCACCCGCCAGTCGCCGGCCTCGGTCATCACGAGCCGCTCCGGCCGGTGGCGGGCGATCGCGCGGCCCAGCTCGCCCGCCAACGTCCCTGTGGTGTCGGCGGCGTCGAGCTCCGTGTAGTCGACCGTCCGCGCCGCCCGACGTTGGGCGTCCCGGAAGTGACGCATCGCCGCGAGGAAGAGCGCGGTGCGCGGCCGCGAGGACCCCACATGCGTCGACTCCTCGGCGACCTCCGCCATCCACACCACGTCGCGCGCCGCGTCGAAGCCGTCGAAGGCGGCGGCATGGGCGTCGAGCTGGTCGCCCAGGACGAGGATCAGGGTGCGGATGGGCGCGGCGGGCACGTCGGCCACGTACGCCCCGGCGGCGAGCGCGGCAAGCGGGCGCGCGGGCGGGCCCCACGCATCCCTCGCGCGGGGTGGAGGTAGGCGGGTGGCGCCGCGGCACCTGTGACGGGCGCGCCCCCTCCCACACTCGGCGGGCCCGCCGCGTCCGGCCCGTGCTACTAGCCCCCATGATCCGCGAACTCCTCGCTCACCAGCCCGTGTTCGCCGGTGTCCCCCTCGGCGCGATCGCGGCCGCGGCGCCGTTCTTCCAGCTCCGGAGCGTGCTCGACGGCGGGACGCTCTGGTACGAGGGCGAGCCCGCCGAGGCCCTCGCCATCGTCGTGGACGGCGCCCTGGCCGTGAGCGTCGGGGTGCGGGAGGTCGGCCGCATCGGCCCCGGCGAGCTCGTGGGCGAGGCCTCCGCCTTCTTCGGGCAGCCCCGCGTCGCGACGGTCACCGTCACCGCCCCCGCGCGCATCCTCGTGCTCGAGCGCGCCTCGCTCGTGCCGCTGCGCGCGGCCCACCCCCAGGTCTACGATCCGCTGCTCAACAGCGCCCTCATGGCCATGGCCCGCCGCGTCCGCGACACCGACCGCCGCATCTCCGCCGCCAGCACGCAGACCCTCGACGCGCCCGTGCGCTTCGTCCCGCTCGCGCTCGCGCGCGTGCTCCGCGCCTTCTCCGGCCCCGAGGAGGCGACGCCCCCGGGCATCTACGCCCTGCTCCGGCGCCTGCCGCGGCTCCGCGAGGCCCCCGTCGAGGCCCTGACCGCCCTGGTCGAGGCCCTCACCGCGCGGCACGTCGACGCGGGCGAGCCCGTCTTCCTCGAGGGGGACACGGGGGACAGCGCCTTCGTCCTGACCGAGGGCACGCTCGACGTGCTGCGCGAGACCTACGGCGGGAAGGCCAGCGCGCTCGCGACGCTCGACCGCGGCGCGGTGTTCGGCACGGGCTCCCTGCTCCTCGGCGAGCGTCGCAACGCTTCCTGCATCGCACGCACCGACTGTTGGGTGCACGAGCTACCCGCGGCGGCGCATGTGGCGCTCCGGGGCGACGCCGGCCGCCTCTGGCGCGAGTCGCTGCTCTCGGCGCTGCGGGGGCAGGTGGTCCTCGCCGACGGACTCCTGGCCGAGCTCGCGGGCGGCACCACCGACGCCGAGCGGCAGCTGCTCCGCGAGGCGGCGGCGCAGGTGCTCGCCTACCGCGTGGACGACGTGCCGGGCGATGCGTGGGGGTCGGCGGTGCGGGTCTGAGCGGTCGGTCCTGAGGGCAGGGCGCCCGCCCGCGCGGACGCGGGCGCCGCGCTGCTCCGGGCTCGCTGCGCTCGGTTCGGGCCCGGCGGCCGGGCCCGGAACCCCGCGGCCGGGG
>CAJBVW010000508.1 GCA_903959175.1 uncultured Pseudomonadota bacterium | reverse complement strand
GTCGGGTACGTGGCGGCAGGTGGCGACTGCGCCGACGACGACGACGCCGTGAGCCCCGGCGCAGACGACGCCTGTGGGGGCGGAGACGCCGACTGCGACGGCGCGGACGACGCGTGCAGCCGCCGCGGCGAGGTGGCGACAGCCGACGCCGACCTGGTGCTCTGGGGCGAGGCCGCCGGGGACGGCGCCGGGGCCGCGCTGGGGCTCGGGGATGTCGACGGGGACACCGTCGCCGACCTCATCGTGGCCGCGCCGCGCGCCGAGGGCGTGGCCGGGGCGGCGTGGGTCCTGCGCGGGCCGTTCACCGCGTCGGGGTCGTTGGAGGACGCCGGGCTGCGCATCGCGGGCACGCGGGACGACGCGCCGGTGGGGGGCGTGGCCCTCGGAGACCTCGACGGGGACGGCCTCGCAGAGGTGATCGTGGCGACGCCGCTCGGCGCGGCGGTCTGGATCGTGGACGGCGCGCGGACCGGCGCGCTGACGCTGGACGACGCCGACGGTGCCTGGACCGGAGACACCGGGAGCCTCCTCGGGGCGGCGCTCGCGGCGGGCCACGACCTGGACGGGGACGGCGTGCCTGACCTCGTGCTCGGGGCGCCGGGCTCGGGCGGCGTCGCGATCGGGAGCGGGCGCGGCGGCGGCGCGGTGGCCGGCGCGGTGTGGCTCGCGGGGCCGGACGGCGGGGACGCCGGCGCGGCGGTGGCGAGCCCCGGAGACCTCGACGGCGACGGCCTCGCGGACCTCGTGGTGGGGGCGCCCGGCGCGGCGGAGGCCGGGGTGGTCTACGTGCTCTACGGTCCGGTCGCGACGGGGGCCCTCGACGACGCCGACGCGCGGCTGTCCGGCGGGGCCGCGGGGGACCACGCGGGCGCCGCGGTGGCGGCCCTCGGAGACGTAGACGGAGACGGCCTCGCCGACCTCCTCGTGGGCGCGCCGGGCCTGGACCCCTCCCCCGACCTCGTGGACGCCGGCGGGGCCTACCTCGTGCGCGGGCCGGCCCTCGGGGACACCGCGCTGGCGGACGCGCACTGCACCCTCCTCGGCGACGCCGCCGGGCAGGCCGCGGGGACGACGGTGGCGGCCCTCGGTGACCTCGACGGCGCCGGCCGGGGAGACGCCGCGATCGGCGGGAGCGCCGCGGCGGATCGTGCGTGGGTCCTCCTCGCCCCCTTCGCCGGCACGATCGCGTTGACCTACGCCGAGATCACCGTGGTCGGCGGCGCGATGGACGCGCCCGGCCACGGGCTCGCGGGCGGGGCGGACGCCGACGGCGACGGCGCGCCCGACCTCCTCGTCGGGAGCCCCGGCGCGGACGGCGCGGGCAGCGGCGCGGGCGGCGTGGCGCTGGTGCGCGGGTGGGCGCCATGACGACGCTCCTGGCGCTCCTCCTCGCCTGCACGGGCGTGGACCCCGCGGTGGAGGACCGCGACGGCGACGGCTCCCCCTTCGGCGAGGACTGCGACGACCTCGATCCCACCCGCACGCCCGGCGCCCCCGAACACTGTGACGGCTACGACGAGAACTGCGTCGACGGCGCGGACGACAACGCCCTCGACGCTGTGACCACCTACGCCGACGAGGACCGCGACGGCGCCGGGGACCCCGCGACCGCCACCCTCGCCTGCGTCGTGACCACGCGGCGCGTCCTAGACGGCGGCGACTGCGACGACACCGACGCCACCGTGTTCTCCGGCGCCTACGAGACGTGCGACGGCCGGGACGAGGACTGTGACGGCGCCGTCGACGAGGACGCCCTGGACGCGCGCACGCGCTACCCCGACGCCGACGCCGACGGCTACGGCGACGCGGCCGCGGGGGTCACCGCCTGCGCCGCGACCGGCATCGAGACCGGCGGGGACTGCGACGACAGCGACGCCGCCGTGTTCCCCGGCGCCGAGGAGCGCTGCGACGGCGTCGACACCGACTGCGACGGCGCGCTCGACCTCGGCGCGATCGACGGCACGCGCTGGTACACGGACGCCGACGCAGACGGTTACGGCGACGCCGAGGACGACGGCGTCCTCGACTGCGCGGCGGACGGGCGCTCCGCCGATCGTTTCGACTGTGACGACGCCGACGCCGCCACCAACCCCGCCGACGGCGGCTGCGCTCTCCCCGCGGAGGGCTCCGTTGCGGACGCCGCGCTCACGCTCGACGGCCTCTCCGAGGGGGACGGCGTCGGCGCGGCCCACCTCGTGGCGGACCTCGACGGCGACACCCTCCCCGACCTCCTCGTGGGCGCCCCCGGGGCCGACCGCGCCGACCTCCTCGCGGGCCCGCTCACCGGCGGCGAGTCGCTCGCAAGCGCAGACGCGACGCGACGCTCCTACACCGTGGGCGCCTTCGGGAGCGCCCTCAGCGCCGCGGACCTCGACGGCGACGGGCTCGCCGAGCTGCTCGTGGGCGCGCCCGACGACACCACGCTCGGCACGGACGCGGGCGCCGTGTGGATCTTCGCCGGGCCGATTGCGGGGAGCGCCGCGACCACGTCGGGCCGGGCGATCTACGCCGAGACCTCGCGCGACAGCTTCGGCGGCGCGCTCGCCCCCGTCCCGGACGCCGGCGGCGCCCCCGCCCTCCTCGTGGCCGCCTCCAACTCTGGCACCGCCACGGGGCGCGTGTACCTACTCGGGCTCGACGCCACCGACGCCTCGGCCCCGCTCGCGACGCTGGACGGCACCACCGCCTTCGACCGCGCAGGGGCGGCCCTCGCCGTGGCGGACCTCGACGGCGACGGCGTGTCCGACCT
This sequence comes from uncultured Pseudomonadota bacterium, assembly GCA_903959175.1. GTDB lineage: Bacteria > Myxococcota_A > UBA796 > UBA796 > SXON01 > CAJBVW01. The sequence continues at coordinate 10,597 of CAJBVW010000508.1, read as the reverse complement.
CGTGATCGGCGCCCCGGGGAACTACGAGGTCGTCGTCGTGTCCGGGGACACGCGGGGATCGCGCCTGCTCGCGGACGCCGACGCCACGCTCGACGGCCGCGGCGGCCGCTACCAGACCGGCGCGGCCGTCTCAGCCGGCGCGGACTTCGACGGCGACGGCACCGCGGACCTCTTCATCGGCGGCCCCACCGACTCCGAGGGCGCCTCGTTCACCGGCGGCGAGGCGTGGATCGTGCGCGGCCCCGTGGGCGCGGGCGGCACCTTGCCCGCCGTCGCGTGGGCGACCTTCATCGGCGAGGGCCCCGGCGACACCGCCGGCAGCGCCGTGGGCGGCGGAGACCTCGACGGGGACAGCCGCGACGACGCCGTGGTCACCGCGCCCCGGAGCGACCGCGGCGCCGAGGACGCCGGCGCCGCCTACGTCTTCTACGCGCCCGCGGGTGGCACGTTCGCCCTGGCCGACGCGGACGCCATCCTCGCGGGCCACCTGTCCGGCCTCGTCCTCGGAACCGGCCTCACCCTCGGGGACCTCGACGGTGACACACGCGCGGAGCTCGTGTTGGGCGGTGTCGGCGAGGATGTGGGCGGCGTGGGGGCAGGGGCGACGTGGGTTTGGTTGGGGGCGGGGCGGTAGGGGTGGGCGGCGCGCCTCGACCGACCGCCACGTCCCGTACCTACGAGCTCGCGCTCGTGTAATGCCGAAGCGCCTGCACCCACGCCACGCGGCTCACGACGAGCATGCCGACCGCGACCCCGACAGCCTGGACGGCGAGGCCGGTGTCGAGGCGGCCGAGGAGGGCGAGCGCCGGGTAGGAGGTCACGAGGGCGACGGGGACGAACATCGTGAGGAACACCCTCACCCATCCGGTGTAGATGGAGACGGGCCAACGCCCTGCGTCTACGATGGCGCCGAGGAGGTAGCGCAGGTTGTCGACGCGCACGAACCAGAAGCTGGTGCAGATGACGAGGACCCAGAGGCCGTAGACGGCGGCGAGCCCGGAGAAGAGGAGCAGGGCGGCGGTGACGATGCCGGCGGCGGTGGGGGTCGGGAGCGCGGAGAGCGCGTAGGCCCCTACGATCGCGCCGCCGAGCAGGTCCCAGAGCCGGGCTGGGGCGACACGCTGGAAGCTGGCGACGAACTGGGCGTCGGGCGGCTTGAGGAGCAGGTAGTCGAGCTGGCCGGAGCGGACACCCTCGACGAGGGCGCCCAGGTTGGGCTCGACGAGGCCGCCCACCATCGCCTGGAGGACGAGGAAGAACGCCGCGACCAGCAACGAGGCGTGGAGTGACCACCCGGCGACGCTCGCGGTGTGGTCGTAGACGAACACCAGCGGCAGGACGACGCTGGCCGTGGTGCCGACGCCCACGAAGAACTCAAGGAGGAAGCTGGCCCGGTACTGCATCGCCGTCATGAGCGCGACGCGTACGAGCGCGAGGATGACACCGCTACGCACCGACGGCTCCGTAGCGGCGCAGGCCCGCGTTCCAGGTGAGGTAGGTGGCAGCGCCGAGGAGGGCGACCCAACCGGCTTGGATCGCGAGCGTCGGGCCGACGGGGGCGAAGCCGAGGAGGACCTCGACGGGGGCGCCAAGCGAAGCATGGAAAGGCAGATACGCGGCGATCGCGGCTACGGACTTCGGGAGGAGCGGCAGCGGCACGACGTAGCCGGACAGGAGCGCCCACACGAAGAACCAGACTTGGAACAGCCCCAGCGACTGGTCGAACCAGAACGCGAGGATCCCGAAGAGGCATTGGACGAACCACGCGACGAGGAGCGCGAGGGCGAGCGAGATCGCGAAGCCGACGGCGGCCGAAAGGGTCGGGACGAACATGACCTCCGGCCGCCAGAGGGCCACCCCGGCGAGGACGGGGCCGAGCACGAGGAGGCGCCACGGGATGGCGGCGATGGTCTCCGCGAATTGCCACCAGAGCGGGTTCATCGGGCGCAGGAGCTGCGGGGACAACGCGCCGGTGCGGATCTGTTGGTTCAGCTCCCAGAGCACCCACACCCCGGTGAGCTGGCGCACGAGGAGCGTGACCGCGAAGTAGCGGGCGAAGTCAGCCTGGCCGAAGCCGTCGAGCGGGCCGGCGGCGGACGCGGCGTTCCAGAGGGCGAGCATCACGAGCGGTAGGGTGGCCGTGAGGATCCAGATCACCATCTCCGCGCGGTAGGCGACCATCTCGGCGACGGCGATGCGGAGCAGGGTCGGGAAGGCGCGGGCGGCGGCGATCACGGGGCCCCCTCGGGCGGGGCGGGGTCGCGCTTGCGGAAGTAGCGGCCCATCACCTCCTCCAGGGGGGTCTCCTCCACGCCGAGCTCGGCGAGGGGCACGGCGGCGAGGGCGCGGGTGAGGAGCGCGTTGACGGCCTCGGGGGCGACGGAGGCGACCATCTTGCCGCCGTCCTCGACGAAGCCGAGCGCGGTGAGGGCGGGCTCGACTCCGCGCACGACGACGCGGCGCTCCGGGGCCATCTCGCGGGCGAGCTCGGTGAGGGCGCCGTCGTAGCGGAGGCGGCCCTCGTCGATGACGAGCAGGCGCGGGGTGAGCGCGGCGATGTCCTGCATGTAGTGGCTGGTCAGGAGGACGGTCGCGCCGAAGCGCTGGTTGATCCCCGCGATGAACTGGCGCACCTGGACCTGCATCTCGACGTCGAGGCCGATGGTGGGCTCGTCGAGGAACAGGACGCGCGGCCGGTGGAGGAGCGCGGCGGCGAGCTCGCACTTCATGCGCTCGCCGAGGGAGAGGTTGCGCACGGGCTTGTCGAGGAGGGGCTCGATGCGGAGCAGGGCGATGAGCTCGTCGAGGGTGTTCTTGAACTCGGGGCGGGGGATGCCGTACATCGCGCGGTTGAGCTCGAAGGTCTCCCGCGGGGGGAGGTCCCAGAGGAGCTGCTGTTTCTGGCCCATGACGAGGGTAATCTGCCGGAGGAACGCCGGGTCCCGGTCCTGGGGGCGCGCGCCGAGCACCTTCACCGCGCCAGAGGTCGGGTGGAGGAGGCCGGCGAGCATCTTGAGCGTGGTGGTCTTGCCGGCGCCGTTGGGGCCGAGAAAACCCACGCGCTCGCCCTGCTGGATGGTGAAGGAGAGGTCCTTCACCGCCTCGACGTCCTTGTACGCCCGCGAGAACAACGAGCGGACGGAGCCGACAAAGCCCGGCTCCTTCAGCGGCACGCGGTAGGTCTTGGTGAGGTGCTGGACCTCGATCATGCGGACTCCGAGAGCGGACGCGCGGGGCGTGGAACGGCCACATAGCGCGGTCTCCGCGGGGCGCCGTCTGCGCGCGGGGGCCCCGAGCCGGCTACGTTGGCCCGTTCATCGGAGGGAGCCCCCTGTCGATCACGATCCTCGGCCCCGAGCGGCCCGTCCCCATCCTGCCGCAAGTGCTGGCGCAGTCCGGCGTGACCGGCCCGGTCGCGCTCGTCTCGGCCGGGTGGCGGCACGACGAGCCCCGGGACGAACCCCTGCGCGAGGCCGTGGGGCTGCCGGTCCACAACCTCGGTCTGTACGCGGCCTTCCGCGTGCTCGAGCGCGAGGCCTCCGACCTCGTCTCCGCCTACACCCTCAAGCAGTCGACCCTCCGCCGCATCAAGGAGCGCTACCGCACCGCGATCGTGCCGGCGCTGACGGCGGCGCGGGAGCTGTACGCGCGCCGTCGCGACGGGGACTGCCCCTGGTTCCAGCAGGCGATCCGCAACCTCCAGACGATCGACGCCATCTTCCTCGCCGAGGCCGACCGCCTCCACGTCGAGTTCGACGAGCAGGCGCGCCCCTTCGGCCACCGCCGCGTGCGCGCTGAAGTCGACCGCATCCGGGAGAAGCTGGCCGACTGCGACGCCGTGCTCCTCGCCGGCGGCCACGTGGGCGTGCTGCGCAACCGCCTCGCCTTCTTCGGCTTCGACCGCTGGCTCACGGACCGGAAGGTCTTCGCGTGGTCCGCGGGCGCGATGGCGCTCACCGACCGCGTCGTGCTCTTCCACGACCACACCGCGCACGGCGTCGGCCTCGCCGAGGTGCTCGACCGCGGGCTCGCCCTCGTCCCCAACGTCGTGTTCCTCCCCCACGCCCGCGAGCGGCTCGCCCTCGGGGACGTCGAGAACGTCGCGATCCTCGCCCGCCGCTTCGCCCCCTGCCGCGCCATCGGCCTCCAGAACGGCGCGCTCCTCACCGGCCCCGGGCTCGCGAGCACCGGCGCCCGCGACGCCGCCCTGCTCCTCGCCCCCGACGGCACCCTCGCCCCCCTCCCCGACTCCCCGCCGCAGGAGGCGCATGCGCTCGCTCCTTGAGCTCATCGCGCAGATCGAGCGCGAGCCGTGGCGCGCGCGCGCGCTCCTCGAACAGTACGCAGACGGCCAGCAGTTTCCGTTGGTGGACGGCGACTGCGCCACGTTCTTCTACTGGGACGGCCGCCGCGCCGACAAGGTGTTCCTGAAGCACTGGGTGTTCGGCCTGTCCTCGACGGTCGAGTTCCAGCGCATCCCGCACACCGACGCCTTCTACCTGTTCCTCGACCTGCCGAAGCGCGCGCGCGTCGAGTACAAGCTCGAGGTCGTGCGGGACGGCAACGGCGTGTGGATGCACGACCCGCGCAACACCCGCCGCGCCTACGACCCCTTCGGGAGCAACTCCGTGTGCCACGCGAGCTCCTACGAGGAGCCCGAGTGGGTGCACCACGACCCCGCCGCGCGCCAGGGCCGCCTCGAGGCGGGCACCGTGGAGAGCGCGCTCTTCGGCGACACGCGGACGTACAAGATGTACATCCCCGCCGAGGCCCGCGCCGGGAAGCGCTACCCGCTCCTCATCGTGCACGACGGCAACGACTTCCTGCACTTCGCGAGCATGAAGACCGTGCTCGACAACCTCATCCACCGGCACGAGGTCGCGCCGCTGCTCGTGTGCTTCACGAGCGGCGTCCAGCGCAACCAGGAGTACGGCGCCAACTCGCGCCACGCCGACTTCCTGCGCAACGAGCTGCTCCCGGCGATCGAGGCACGGTATCCCGTCCTCCCGGGGCCCCAGCACCGCGGCCTGATGGGCGCGAGCTTCGGCGGGGTGGCGTCGCTGTACACGAAGGTCCACCACCCCGGCGTGTGGGGCCGGCTGATGCTGCTCTCAGGCAGCTTCGCCTTCACCGACATCGGTGACCACCAGCGCGGCGCCCTCTGGGACCCCATCGTGCGCTTCGTGAACGGGTTCCGGGACTCGCCGCACCACCTGCACGCGCGCGTCTACGCGAGCTGCGGCACCTTCGAGTCGCTGATCTACTACAACCGCAGCCTCGTGCCGCTGTTCGACCGGCGCGCCGACGAGTTCCTCTTCACCGAGGCGCCCGACGGCCACAACTGGATCAACTGGCGAGATCGCCTTCGGGAAGGCCTGACGTTCCTCTTTCCGGGTCCGCTCTGGATGTACTACGAGTAGCCGTGGATTCGGGGCGCGGGACGGTGTATACGGGCGCCCATGAGCACCCAGATCCGCCAGATCGGCCTCTCCCTCGGCGCCGACCACTGTTGGCCCGCCTGCTACGAAGAGCTCGTCCAGCGCCTCGACCTGTCGCTGCCCAAGGGCGACGACACGGTGAAATTCGCCGTGGAGCGCGTGCGCCCCGAGCCCTTCGACCTGCGCGCGAAGCCCAAGTACGACCTCGTGATCGACCGGATCACGCACTGGTTCCACACCACGCGCGAGTGGGTGAAGAAGATCGCGATCATGGACGACGTGTACGTCCTGAACAACCCGTGGATGATCCAGTCCGCGGAGAAGCACACGACCTACTGCGCGATGATGCGCCTCGGGTTCCCCATCCCCGAGACCTGGATGGTGCCCCCCAAGGAGTACCCGACCGAGGCGGACTTCCCCGTCACCACGCGTCGGTACAACAAGCTGTTCGACCTGAACAAGGTCGGCGAGCAGGTCGGCTACCCCCTCTTCATGAAGCCGTACGACGGCGGCGCCTGGCGCGGCGTCTCCCGCATCGAGGACAGCGCGGCCCTGCTCAAGGGCTACGACGCCTCCGGCCAGCAGATCATGCACCTGCAGAACGCGGTCGATCCCTTCGACCTCTTCGTGCGCGGCATCGGCATCGGGCCCCAGGTCAACGTCATCAAGTACGACCCCACCGCGCCGCTGCACGGCCGCTACGTGGTCGACTTCGACTTCGTGAACAACAAGGAGCTCGCGACGCTCCAGCGCTTCACCCGCGTGATCAACGCCTTCTTCTGCTGGGACTACAACTCCTGCGAGTCCCTCCGGAAGGGCGGTGTGTTCCACCCGATCGACTTCGCGAACGCCTGCCCGGACAGCCAGATCACCAGCCTCCACTACCACTTCCCGTGGATGGTGAAGGCGATGCTCAAGTGGTCGCTCTTCGCGGCGTACACCCAGCGCAAGCCCCGGCTGAACCCGAACTGGGCGCCCTACTTCGCCATCGCCGACCAGGACATCTCCTTCGACGAGAAGCTCCTGAAGTACGACGCGTTGGCGAACGACTACTTCGACGCCGACCGCTTCGAGGAGTTCTGCCACACCCACCTCGGGCACCTCGACGAGGTCGCGTACGACTTCTTCGGCACCACCCGCGCGAAGGACATCTTCCGCGAGAAGGTGGCCGCGCTGTACCCGAAGCACGAGATCGAGCCCTTCACCGAGCACTTCTTCGGCCTCGTGCAGTTCTGGCGCAAGACCGAGTCCGACCGCCTCTCCGCCGGGAAGGCGTCGTGAACCGCCGCATCAACGCGTGGACCAGCCCCGAGCTCGGCCAGGAGATGCAGGTCGCCACCTGGGGGGACGCCGGCAAGCCCGTGCTCCTCTTCCCCACCGCCGGCGGGGACTTCCTCGAGGCCGAGCGCTTCCTCATGCTGCGCGTGCTCACGCCGCTCATCGAGGCGGGCCGCATCCGCGTGTACGCCTGCGGCAGCGTCTCGGGGGACGGCTGGATGAACGACGAGGCCCGCCCCGGCCACAAGTCGTGGTTGCAGGGCCGCTTCGACAATTACCTGTCGCGTGAGCTCGTCCCCTGGATCCGGCACGACGTCGGCGATCCCGCCGTGCGCCTCATCGGCACCGGCGCGTCGCTCGGCGGCTTCAACGCCGTGAACGCCGGCCTGAAGCACCCGGACCAGTTCTGGCTCACCATCGGCATGAGCGGCACGTACGACTTCGACCGCTGGATGAACGGTCACGTCGACGACAACTACTACTTCAACCAGCCCTTCCGTTACCTCCCCGGCATGGGCGACAGCGCGCAGCTCGAGTGGCTGAAGAAGTCGTACTTCCACATCGCGACCGGGCAGGGCCGGTGGGAAGCGCCGTGGGAGAGCGTCAAGCTCGGGCAGCTCCTCGGCGCCAAGGGCATCCCCAACTACGTCGATCTCTGGGGCCACGACGTCGACCACGACTGGCCGACCTGGCGCACGATGCTGCCGATGTTCCTGGATCGATTCGTCTAGTTCTTGGGGCGGGGGGCTACGCGCCCCCCGCAACGCCCCCGTCCTGCGTGCCGGTCGATTCCCCCGCAAAACGAACAAGGCCCCGTTCGCGCCGAGACGCGAACGGGGCCTCTGTCGTTCGGATCGCTACTCGCGGGTCGAGCGCCGGCGCGCCGCGAGGCCCAGCAGCGCGAGCGCGGCCCAGGCCCCCGCCGCGGGGGTCCCCGGGGTGTCGCAGCCGCAGCCGCCGCCACCCTCGTAGGAGAACGGCTGGGCCGCGGTGTCGTCGCCGGTGTCGTCCACCACGTCACCGCCGGTGTCGCCGGTGTCGCCACCCTCGGGATCGACGTAGTCGGCCACGCCGTCCCCGTCGGAGTCGTCGGTGCCCTCGTCGAGGTCGAGCGCGCCGTCGTCGTCGGAGTCCGTGTCGCGGGAGTTGGGGATGCCGTCGCCATCGGCGTCGCGATCCGGGGCGCCGTCGCCGTTGGCGTCCTCGGCCTCCTCCACGATGGTGGGGATGCCGTCCTCGTCGTCGTCGGCGTCCTGGAAGTCGACGTTGCCGTCGCCGTCGGTGTCGGTGAGGCCCTCGTCCCCGTCGAGCAGGGAGTCGCCGTCGGCGTCCGTGTCGAGGTAGTCGGGGGCGCCGTCGCCGTCGGTGTCGGGGGGCGTGGCGGTGGGATCGGTGGGGTCGTAGCCCACGACCTCGTCGGCGGTGGGGATTCCGTCCCCGTCGTCGTCGGTGTCGTTCCAGTCGGGCGTGCCGTCGCCGTCGCTGTCGCCGGGGTTGGCAAGGTCTTCGCCGACCTCGTCGCCGTCCCACACGCCGTCGCCGTCGGTGTCGGCGTTGTCGATGTCGGTGCCGATCACGGCCTCTTCGTCGTCGGAGAGCCCGTCGCCGTCGGTGTCGTCGTCCTCGGCCACGCCGTTGCAGTCGTTGTCGAGGCCGTCCGGGACCTCGGGCGCGCCCGGGTAGATCGTCACGTCGGCGTCGTTGCAGTCGTCGCCGCCGTAGTCGGCGCTGTCGTAGCCATCCACGTCGGCGTCGAAGTCGGAGAGGCCATCGCAGTTGCCGTCGACGCCGTCGTAGTAGACCTCGGTGCCGTCGGGGTTGACCGCGCCGTCCAGATCGTCGCAATCGGTGCCGCCGTAGGTGGCGTCATCGAAGCCGTCGCCGTCCTGATCGTAGTCGGAGGCGCCGTCGCAGTTGGAGTCGACGCCGTCGTACCAGGCGTCGACCGCGTCCGGGTTGATGGACGAGTTGGCGTCGTCGCAGTCCGTGCCGCCGGCGTCGACGTTGTCGAAGCCGTCGCCGTCGGAGTCGTTGCTGTCGTCCCCGGAGCAGTCCTGGTCGATGCCGTCACCCGCCACGTCCGCGGCGCCCGGGTAGGTCCCGGCGTCGCTGTCGTTGCAGTCGTCCCCGCCGTAGCTGGCGGAGTCGTAGCCGTCCGCGTCGGCGTCGTAGTCCGAGGCGCCGTCGCAGTTGCTGTCGATGCCGTCGTACCAGGCGTCGGCCGCGTCGGGGTTGACGGTGGCGTCGCTGTCGTCGCAATCGTCGCCGCCGTACGCGGCGTCGTCGAAGCCGTCGCCGTCGGCATCGAAGTCGGAGCCGCCGTCGCAGTCGCTGTCGACGCCGTCGTACCAGATCTCGATCGCGCCGGGGTTGACGGAGGCGTCGGTGTCGTCGCAGTCGTCGAGGGAGGAGTAGCCGTCGCCGTCCTCGTCGATCACGCCGTCCACGCCGTCGCAGTCCTGGTCGATGCCGTCGTACGCGACCTCGTCCGCGCCGGGGTAGACGCTGGCGTCGGTGTCGTCGCAGTCTTCGACGGAGTTGTAGCCGTCGCCGTCGGCGTCGATCTCGGCGTCCGAGCCGTCGCAGTCCTGGTCGATGCCGTCGTACGGGGTGTCGGGGGCGCCCGGGTAGATCGAGGCGTCGGCGTCGTTGCAGTCCTCGGTGGAGTCGAAGCCGTCGCCGTCGGTGTCGATGACGGCGTCGGTGCCGTCACAGTCCTGGTCGATGCCGTCGTAGGCGGTGTCGCCGGCGGCGGGGTTGATGGTGCTGTCGAGGTCGTCGCAGTCGTCGCCGCCGTAGACGTCGGAGTCGAAGCCGTCGGCGTCCTGGTCGTAGTCGGAGAGGCCGTCGCAGTTGCCGTCGACGCCGTCGTACCAGGTGTCGGTCGCGCCGGGGTTCACGGAGGCGTCGGTGTCGTCGCAGTCGTCGCCGCCGGTGCCGCCGACGTAGCCGTCCTCGTCGCGGTCGTCGTCGTTGCCGTCACAGTCCTGGTCGACGCCGTCGTACCAGACCTCGGCCTCGCCGGGGTTCACCGCGGCGTCGGTGTCGTCACAGTCGGTGCCGCCCGAGGCGGCGTCGGTGTAGCCGTCGCCGTCGGCGTCGAAGTCGGAGGTCCCGCTGCAGTCGGAGTCCTCACCGTCGTAGGGCACGTCCGTGGCGCCGGGGTTGATGGTCGCGTCGGCGTCGTCGCAGTCGTCCCCGCCGTAGAGGTCGGAGTCGTAGCCGTCGAGGTCGGCGTCGTAGTCGGAGGCGCCGTCGCAGTTGGCGTCCACGCCGTCGTAGTAGTCGTCCGCCGCGCCGGGGTACACGGTGGCGTCGGTGTCGTTGCAGTCGGTGCCGGAGCTGCCGCCGGTGTAGCCGTCACCGTCGCGATCGTCGTCGTTGCCGTCGCAGTCCTGGTCGACGCCGTCGTACCAGACCTCGGTGGCGCCGGGGTTGACGGAGGCATCGGCGTCGTTACAGTCGGTGGTGCTCGGGTAGCCGTCGCCGTCGGCGTCGACCACGCTGTCGGAGCCGTTGCAGTTCTGGTCGACACCGTCGTACGGGGTGTCGAAGGCGCCGGGGTTGACGGAGGCGTCGCCGTCGTCGCAGTCGTCGCCGCCGTAGGCGTCGGAGTCGTAGCCGTCGCCGTCGGCGTCGTAGTCGGAGGCGCCGTCGCAGTCGGCGTCCACGCCGTCGTAGTACGCGTCGGGCGCGCCGGGGTAGACGCTGGCGTCGGTGTCGTCGCAGTCGGTGCCGAGGGAGCCGCCGGCGTAGCCGTCGCCGTCCTGGTCGTCGTCGTTGCCGTCACAGTCCTGGTCGACGCCGTCGTACCAGACCTCTTCCGCGCCGGGGTTCACGGACGGCTCGCTGTCGTCGCAGTCCTCGGTGGAGTTGTAGCC
>CAJBVW010000507.1 GCA_903959175.1 uncultured Pseudomonadota bacterium | reverse complement strand
GGGGCCTCGGCGACACGGACGGGAGCGGCGGCGGGGACCTGCTGTACCGTACCGGGACGGGCACGACGCGGGTCGCGGGGAGCTGCCCGTAGGGACGGGCGAGGGGCCCGGGGAGCGGAGCGACGCGCCGAGGCCCGCGCGAGGGGCCTGGAGGGCGGCCGCGCCGCGCGGCCGGTCCCCGCCCGCCCGGGGGGCGGGACCAAGCGACAGCGCGCCCGCAAGGGACCGACCCCGGCGTCCGCGCCGGGGACGCGCCCGGATCCTCGACCCGCCGGCCAAAACGACCTCGACCCCGCACGGGGCCACCTGGATGGTCCCGAACAGGGTCTAAGGGCGCACGCTGCTTTCCCCGCGCGAACGCGGGGAGGCGGAGACCTACTTGGTCTCTTTGTGCGTGGTGTACTTCCGCTCGTAGCGGCAGTACTTGTTCAGCTCGATGCGAGCCGCGGTGTTCTTCTTGTTCTTCTGGGTGACGTAACGGTTCACCCCGGGGATGCCCGACTCGCGGCACGTGGTGCACTCGAGGAAGATGGTCATCCGGCCCTGCTTTGCCTTCTTTGCCATGTCCGACTCCGGTCCAAAAATGAGACCGCCAGCTAATTCGATCGGGCGGATCCTGTCAATGATCGGATGGCGGATCCGCTCCGGGCGCCTACACGGTCAGCGCCTTCTCGATGTCCACGAGCCCCCCTGCAGCGCGGGCCGCGCGGCGGGTCCGCCCCCGGTCCTATGCCACCGGCCAGCGCCGCCACCGCCCGTCGTCCGCGTAGTCGGTGAACAACGGGTGGTCGTCCTGGCCCTCGCGCATGCGGCACTCGGCGAGCCAGCGCGCGTAATGTCCGGGGTAGGTGCGGAGGAAAGGCGTGGCGTGGTCCCGCACGTAGGCGCCGAGGTCGGGGGGCGTCGGCGGGCCGATCATGAGGCGGCTGGTCTTGTCGCGCTCCCGACGGATGGTCGCGGGGACTATCGGCACGCCGGCCGCCCGCGCGAGGGCGAAGGGGTCCGGGGAGAGCAGCGCTTCGCGGCCGAGGAACGGGGTGCGCACGAAGGTCGGCCAGGCGCGGTCGTCGAAGGCGGCGGCGACGAGGTGGCCGCGGGCGAGCCAGCCGGGGAGCGCGGCGGCGTCGGGCTCCCAGCGGATGGGGAGGCGGGCGCGGTCCTCCTCGCGGCGGCGCAGGACCTCGCGGGCGAAGGGGGTCAGGCGGGCGCCGTCGGCGGAGACCGCGGGGTCGCGGCCGGTGAACACCACGAGGCCCGGCCAGCGCAGGGCGACGGCGGCGACCAGGAGGTCGACGTTGCCGGCGTGGGGGAACAGGAGGAGCGCGGGCGTCGAGAGCGTGCCTTCGACGCGGACGATCGCGTCCATCTGCGCGTGCGAGAGGCGCGGGAGCACGAGCCGCTCCATGCGCGCCTGGAGCGCGAGGTCGTTCGCCTCGCGCACGATGGCGCTGGCGGTGCGGACGTTCGCATCGAAGCAGCGCCGCGCCTCCTCCGCCATGAGGCGGCCGCGCATGACGGTGAGCCGCTCCTCGAAGCGCCAGCCGAAGCCGGCGAGGAAGCGAAGGATCTCGGGCTCTTCCGGGGGGAGGGCGTCGCGGAGGGTGGCCTCGAACACCAGCCGCAGCAGGTCGAACGGCCAGCGCGCGGCGGGCGGACGGACGCGGATCACGCGTGGCACCCAGCGCGGGGCCAGGCGGGATAGAGGGCGGGCGCTAGTGGCGCGTAGGGTCGACGGGCGGCGCTCACGGTGTCGTCCTCCGACGGGCGGCTATCGCCCCGGCGCGCACCGCAACACCGGCGCGGCCGGGATCCCGGGCAAACGGGCAGGAGGCTCACAATGTACGACGCGATGAAGGCAGCGATCGACGAGCAGCTCACGGGCATCCGCGAGGCGGGCACCTGGAAGCGGGAGCGCATCATCATCTCCCCCCAGGACGCCGCGATCCGCGTCGCCTCCGGGCAGGAGGTGCTCAACTTCTGCGCCAACAACTACCTCGGCCTGGCCGACCACGAGGTGCTGCTCGACGCCGCCAAGGCCGCGCTCGACAGCCACGGCCTCGGCATGGCGTCGGTGCGCTTCATCTGCGGCACCCAGGACGCCCACAAGGAGCTCGAGCGCGTCGTCAGCACCTTCCTCGGCACCGACGACACCATCCTCTACAGCTCCTGCTTCGACGCGAACGGCGGCCTGTTCGAGACGCTCCTCGGCGAGAACGACGCGATCATCTCGGACGAGCTCAACCACGCCTCCATCATCGACGGCATCCGCCTCGCGAAGGCCAAGCGCTTCCGCTACAAGCACCTCGACCTCGAGGACCTCGACCGTCAGTTGGCGGCGGCCGCGGACCAGGGCGCGCGGGTCAAGCTCGTCGCGACCGACGGCGTGTTCTCCATGGACGGCGACATCGCTCCCCTCGGCGCGATCTGCGACATCGCGGAGAAGCACGGCGCGGCCGTGATGGTAGACGACTCGCACGCCACCGGCTTCGTCGGCAAGACCGGCCGCGGCTCCATCGAGCACTGCGGCGTCATGGGCCGCGTCGACGTGGTGACCTCCACCCTCGGCAAGGCGCTCGGCGGCGCGTCCGGCGGGTTCACGTCGGGCCGGCAGGAGGTCATCGAGCTCCTCCGCCAGCGTTCGCGCCCCTACCTCTTCTCGAACACGCTCCCGCCCCCCCTCGTCGCGGCGTCCATCGCGGCGATCGGCATGCTCACCGCGTCCACCGAGCGGCGCGACCGCCTCGAGGCCAACACGACCCGCTTCCGCGCGGCGATGTCCGCGGCGGGCTTCGCGATCCGGCCCGGCGTGCACCCCATCGTCCCCATCATGCTGGGGGACGCCCGGCTCGCCACCGAGATGGCGGATCGCATGCTCCAGCGCGGCATCTACGTGATCGGCTTCAGCTTTCCCGTGGTGCCCCGCGGGCAGGCGCGCATCCGCGTGCAGCTCTCGGCGGCGCACACCACCGCGCAGGTCGACCAGGCGGTCGAGGCCTTCGTGGCGGTCGGGCGCGAGCTCGGCGTGTTGACGGCGTAGGCCCGCACCGCGTCGGCGTCGCTGCCCTCTCCCGAGGTCAGCTAGACCCGGAACGCCGTGAGCACGCGGTTGCTCGCCAGCTTCACATGCACGCCGCGCCCGGCCGCGAGGGCGAGGGCCGCGCTGACTTCGATGGGGATCTCGTTGTAGGCGCCCCACTCGTTGGTGTGGGTCGACTCGTTCTTCTCGCGCAGCCAGGTGAGCGCGAGGCGGGCGGCGGTCGCGACGTCCTCCGTGTCGATGGCGAGGGCGAAGCGCTTCCAGGGCAGGCCCAGGCCGGCGTCGGAGAGCTCGCAGGAGCGGGCGGCGGCCTGGAGCGCCGGGCGGTCCCCGAGGAGGGTGGCGGCGGCGAGGCGCGCGTTGTGGACGGAGCCGGGCGGCGCGCCCTCCGTCTGGCGGAGGAACGTGCGCAGGGCGTCGAGCGTGGCGGGCCGCCGCGCCTCGGCGGCGAGCGCGAAGGTGAGCACGCCGCGCGTGGCCGAGAAGTCGCTGTAGGAGTGGGTCCGCGCGCGGCCCTGGCCCACGGCGGCGATCCACGCGATCGTGCGCTCCACCACGCGGTCGATGAGCGCCAGCGCCTCCGGCTCGCGGTCGAGCAGGCAGGCCGCGGACGCCGAGCGCAGCAGGTGGTTGACGACGTTGTGGTGCTCGCCGACGGCGAGGTACCGGCTCTCGTAGAGGTCGACGCGCAGCAGCGCCCCGGCGAGGCGCTCGGAGTCGCCTTCGGGCCACGCGCTCATCGACTCTCCCCCCCGCGACCCCGCGGCGCCCCGGACGGCGAGATGCCGTGGGGCCGGCCGACGGACGTAAAAACGAAATCGGGGGCACATTCGCTCACGGCGAATGTGCCCCCGAAGATGGTGCACCCTGAGAGGCTCGAACTCCCAACCTTCTGATCCGTAGTCAGATGCTCTATCCAATTGAGCTAAGGGTGCATTTTGTACCGTAGATTCAACTACGGAGATGGCGGAGACGGAGGGATTTGAACCCTCGGTACGCTTTTGGCATACACTCGCTTAGCAAGCGAGCACCTTCGGCCACTCGGTCACGTCTCCATATGTCGAGCATGAACCGGGCGGTAGGAGGTGGTGGGATTCGAACCCACGGCCCCCTTCCGAGGGCGGCGGTTTTCAAGACCGCTGCCTTAAACCGCTCGGCCACACCTCCGCGTGGAGGCCCAAACACTTTATAGCGGCACCTCGATGCGGTCAAGGCCCCGCATGTACGGTCGCAGCGCTTCGGGCACGAGGATGCTGCCGTCGGCCTGCTGGTAGTTCTCCAGGATGGCCACGAGGGTGCGCCCGACGGCCAGGGCGGACCCGTTGAGCGTGTGGAGGAACGTCGTCTTCTTGTCGCCCTCGCGCTTGAAGCGGAGCTTGAGGCGGCGCGCCTGGAAGTCGTGGAAGTTCGTGCACGAGCTGATCTCGCGGTAGGCCTGCTGGCCGGGCAGCCAGACCTCGAGGTCGTAGCCGCGGGCGCCGCCGAAGCCGACATCCCCCGCGCAGCGCGCGACCACCTGGTACGGCAGCCCGAGCCGCTGGAGGCAGGCCTCGGCGTGGCCGGTGATGGCCTCGAGCGCGGCGGCGCTGTCCTCGGGGCGCACGATGTGCACGACCTCGACCTTGTGGAACTGGTGCACGCGGATGAGCCCGCGCGTGTCGCGGCCCGCCGCGCCCGCCTCCGACCGGAAGCAGGGGGTGAACGCGCAGTACTTCACGGGGAGCGCGGACTCCTCCAGGATCTCGTCCTGGTGGAGGTTGGTGACGGGCACCTCGGCGGTGGGGATGAGGAAGGCGTCCTCGCCGGCGAGCTGCGTGGTGACCTTGAAGAGGTCGGCCTCGAACTTGGGGAGCTGCGTGGTGCCCACCAGCGCGCTGCGGCGCACGATGTAGGGCACGAGCACCTCGCGGTAGCCGTGCTCCGCGACGTGCACGTCGAGGAAGAACTGGATCAACCCGCGCTCCATCGCGGCGAGGGCGCCGGAGAGCACGTAGAAGCGCGAGCCGGAGATCTTCGCGGCGCGCTCGGGGTCGTACATGCCGAGGGCGACCGCGAGGTCGTCGTGGGCGCGGCCCGCGGGGCCGGGGGTGCCCCACTTGCGGATCACGGGGTTCTGCGCGTCCCCCGCGCCGTCGGGCGTGGAGGGATCGACGAGGTTGGGGAGGCCGAGGAGGAGCTCGAGCTCCTCCGCCTCGATGCCGACGAGCTCGGCGTCGAGCTCGGTGGCGCGGTCGCTCGCGGCGCGCACGTCCGCCTTCATGCGGTCGGCCTCCTCGCGCTGGCCCGCCTTCATCGCGGCGCCGATCTTCGGCGAGAGCTCGTTGCGGACGGCGCGGCAGCGGTCCCCCTCGGTGGAGAGCGCGCGGCGGCGGGCGACCAGCCCGACGAGGCGATCCACGGCCTCGAAGGCCTCGGGGCCCGCGTGGCGACGGGTGAGGCTAGCGCGCACGGCGTCCGGATTCTGGGCGAACACGTTGGGGTCGAGCATGGGCGGCGTCTAACGCGCAGGGCGCGCCCGGGCGACGGTGCCGACTGGCCGGGGTCGGCGCGCGCCGCGCGCGCCGGGCACCGCGGCCTCGTGGCTCTTTGAAGAGGATCCCCCTCCTACTTCGGCTCGATGCCCACCGAGAGCATCCACCGCAGGTCGACCGCCCAGAGCTCGTCCGCGGTGAACACCGGGCCCATCGCCGCGCCCGCACCGACGCTGACGGGGCCGGCGTGGACGCCGATCCAGGGCTCCGCGAGTACGGACGCGCGAACGCTCGGATCGGGCGCGATGCGGCCGACCACTGGGACGACGACGCCGAGGCCGCCGTCCACGCGCGCGCCCCGCCACCCGAAGAAGATCGACGGGGTGGCGCCGAGGGCGAGCGCCGGGGAGACGACCGGCACGAGCACGGAGCCGGCGAGGGTCACGTCTACGCCGAGGCCGCCCGGGCCGCGGACGAGGGTGCGCGCCCCTGCGACGGTGGCGCCGACGGGGCCCCCGCGGAGGTCACCCTCTGCGCCGAAGCCGAGGTCGAAGGCCCCCTTCGTGGTGTGACCTTCGCCGAGCCAGAACGCGCCGGAGACGGCGGGGCCGGCGGCGGCGAGGGTGATGCCGCTCCCGGGGGCGCGGAGGGCGACGGGGTCGGCGTGGGCGGGCGTCGCGAGGAGGACCGCGAGGAGGGCGGGGATCACTCGCGCTCCGGGAAGGTGACGTTGGCGAAGGCCTCGGTGGCGATGGCGTCGGCGGTGGCGACGTCTCCGGCGAGGGCGGCATCGGCCCAGCGGTCGAAAACGCGGAAGAGGTCACGACGAGCATCTTCGAGGGGGCGGCTCGCGACGCCGTCGTTGGCGAGCTCCTTGTCGGTGGCGTCGTCCGTCCAGCCGTAGTGGTTGAGCCCGTCGACCACGCCGTAGACGCAGTCGAGGTCGCCGAGCTGCGCGGCCACGTCGGAGGGGGGCGCGGAGCCGTCGTCCGAGCCGACGAGCGCGAGGACGGGGGTGCCGGCGCGGCTGGCCGTGTCGCTGCCGCCGGCCGGGTAGCTGGCGCCGAGGAGGAGGGCGCCGAAGCGGTCGTCCGCGACCCAGTCGAGCGCGGCGACGGTGCCGCCGAGCGAGTGGCCGCCGATGAGGACGGGTGCGGCGGTGTCGACCGCGCCGTCGAGGGGGCCGCCGTCGGCGTCGGCGAGGACGCCGTCGAGGGCGGCGGAGGCGTTGCCGGAGGCCATGATCGCGAGGTCGAGCGGGCTCGAGGGGAGCGCGACGACGACGCCGCGGGTGGCGAGGTGCAGGGCGATCCACTGGTAGCGGGCGGGCGGGACGAGGCCGCCGTGGACGAACACCGCGACGGGCCAGGGCCCGGGGAGCACGGCGCCGTCGGCGTCGGTGGGGACGACGACCGTGGTTGCGACGGTGTCGGTGATGCGGGCCGGGTAGACGCGGGCGAGCGCAGCGGCGCCGTGGGGGCCGTCGGTGCCGTCGAGGCCGTCGCGGGCGGCGTCGGGAGCGACGAGGAGCTCGGGGGCGGCGGCGCAGCCGGCGGCGAGGGCGAGGAGGAGCATGCCCCACCGTATCGCCGGTGCGCGGGGGCGGATGGGCGTCGATCGCCGGGCGTGGGCGCGGCTACGGGGGCCCGGCGGGGGCGCGCGTGGGGCGCGGCCACCCGTTAGCGGGCGGTGGAGGTCCCCATGTTGCTGCTCCTGCTCGCGTGTACCGGCGCTCCCACGGTCGACAAGCTCGACGACACCGCGATCGTGGAGGGGGACACCGACACCGACGCGGACACCGACACGGACACGGATTCCGACACGGACACCGACACGGACACGGACGCCGACACGGACACGGACACGGACACCGACACCGACACGGACGCCGACACGGACGCGGACACCGACACCTCCGCGGACACCTACGCCGCGGGCGACGGGCCCTACCGGGTCGACGAGGACAGCGACTCGGTCTCGGGCTCGGCGGTGATCTGGTACTCCCCGCGGGGCGAGACGGACGTGCCGGTGGTGCTCTGGTCGCACGGCTTCGCGCGGAGCGGGGCCAACCACGCGGAGGCGGCCCGGCACGCGGCGTCGTGGGGCTTCCTCGTGGCGGTGCCGGACCTCCCGAGCTTCTCGGACCACGAGGCGAACGCCTCCTTCGTCGCGAACGAGCTCCTCGCGGCGGCGATGGCGCGCCCCGAGGCGGGCGGAAAGGTGGCGTTCGTCGGGCACTCGGCGGGCGGGCTCGTGAGCCTCCTCGCGGCGGCCGAGGCGGGCGCGGACGCGTACGTGGGCCTCGACGCGGTGGATGCGAGCGGCCTGGGCGAGGCGGCGGACGGCGCGGTGACCGCCCCGGCGCTGTTCCTCAACGGCGACCCCTCGTCGTGCAACGCGAGCGGCAACAACAGCGCGTGGCGCACCGGCGGCGACAGTTGGCGCGTGTCCGTGACCGACGCGGGCCACTGCGACTTCGAGTCCGACACCGACTGGATCTGCACGGCGGTGTGCGGTTCGGAGGACACGGGGCGGCAGGCGCTGGTCGAGACGTACACGGTCGCGTGGCTGGTGCACCACCTGGTCGGCGGCGCGGACGCGTGGATCGAGGGGAGCGAGGCGGAGGCGGACCGGCGGGCGGGGCGGATCGACTGGTAGGGGGGCGGGAGGCAGGGGCAGACGGACCGCGCGCAGACGCGCGGCCGCTGCGGGGGCAGGGTGGGCGGGCGCGCCCCCACACGGGCCTACTGGGCGCGGGCCCGGGCGGCGCCGGCCAGGGCGAGGCCGGTGAGGGCGCCGTAGGTGCGGCCCCAGGCGGCGTGGTGATCGTTCGACCACCGGTCGCCGCAGTGCTCCGCGAGCGTGGCGATCAAGCACTCGCCGACCCAGCCGTACATCTCGTCGGTCACGCCGTAGGCGACGTGCCTCGCGCCGAGGGCGCCGAGGGTCTCGGTGAGCCACGCGCCGTCCTCGATGTGGTCGAGCGCAGCGAGGATGGCGTCCTGCAGCATACGCGCCTGCGCGTCACCCGAGTTGCGGCCGAACAACGGCTGCACCTGGGGATAGCGCGCGAACAGGATCTCGTAGAACCGACGGGTGATGACGGGCTCGCGCTCGGCGGCCCAGCCGATGGACTGGACGAGGAGGTCTTTGTCGTTCATAGCAGTGCCTTCCTGATTGGCGGAAATCAGGTATCGCAGAGTCCAGATATAGCCAGCGTGCCGGAGCGAGATTCATGCAACTTACCGATCGAACGGACCTCGCCCTCCGGCTCCTGCTGTACTTGGCGGTCCACGGGGAGGGGCGCGTGTCCGTGGGGGTCATCGCGAGGGCGTACGGCGCGTCCGAGGCGCACCTCGCCAAGGTGGCCCAGGCGTTGGTGCACTCGGGCTTCGTGGACACGGTACCCGGGCGCGGCGGTGGCGTCCGGCTCACGCGCGACCCTGCGGAGTTCCGCGTCGGCGAGGTCGTGCGCGCGCTCGAGCCGATCGCGTTGGTCGCCTGCTTCACGGGCGACAAGACGTGCCCCGTGAGCGGGCCGTGCGGCCTCCAGCCCGTCCTCCGCGCGGCGAGCGACGCGTTTCTCGCGGTGCTGGACGGCGTGACCCTGGCGGAGGCGGCGGCGGAGCGCGGGGCCTTGCGGCGGCGGTTGGGGATCGCCGTCGGGGGGTGAGGGCGGAGCGGGGAAGCGGGTTCCCCCGCTCGCGGCCGCTCCCGCGGCGCCGTCGCCCGAGCGGTGGACCGCGCCTCCCCCAGAAGCCGGCGGCTTGCGTCAGCCGGTGTACCAGGCGCAGCCGCGCTTGTCGGGGAGCGGGCGGCCGTCGTATTCGCGGGCCAGGTGCACGCGCCACGGGGAGCCGTCCGTGTCGGGCGTGCGGACGAGGCGGATGGCGAGCGTGGGCTCCTCGCCCGTGCCGAGGTAGCCGCGGGCGAAGAAGCTCGCGGGGTCGGGCTGGACCTGGTCGGCGCTGACCTCGAGGTTGCCGCTGGGCCCATCGGGAGCGCGCTCAGCGCTTCGCGGACAACGCGATGCGCTTTCGTTGGTGATCGACCGACACGACGCGCACCGTGATGCGCTTGCCGACCTGCACCAGCGCGAAGGGGTCCTTCACGAAGCGGTCGGCGAGCTCGGAGACGTGGATCAGGCCGTCCTGGTGGACGCCGATGTCCACGAAGGCGCCGAACGCGGTGACGTTGGTGACGACGCCCTCCAGCTCCATGCCGGGGGCGAGGTCGGCGAGGGTGCGGACGTCGTCGCGGAAGCGCGGGGCCTCGAAGGCGTCGCGGGGGTCGCGGCCGGGGCGTACGAGCTCGGCGAGGATGTCGCGCACGGTGGGCTCGCCGACGTCGCCGCCGACGTACCGCTTCACGTCGATGCGGGCGACGAGCGCGGCGTCCCCCACGAGCTGGCGGACGGCCACGCCGAGGTCCTTCGCCATACGCTCGACCAGCGCGTAGCGCTCGGGGTGGACGGCGGAGGCGTCGAGCGGGTGAGCAGAGGAGCGGATGCGGAGGAAGCCCGCGGCCTGCTCGAAGGTCTTGGGGCCGAGCCCCGGCACGGCGAGGAGCTTGCTCCGCGTCGGGAACGCGCCGTGTTCGTCGCGCCACGCGACGATGCGCTTGGCGAGGCTGGGGCCGATGCCGGCGACGTGGGCGAGGAGCGCGGCGCTGGCGGTGTCGAGCTCGACGCCGACGTGGTTCACGCAGCTCGCGACGACGCGGTCGAGGCGCTCGCCGAGGAGGCCCTCGGTCACGTCGTGCTGGTACTGGCCGACGCCGAGGGCCTTGGGGTCCACCTTGACGAGCTCGGCGAGGGGGTCCTGGAGGCGGCGGCCGATGGAGATGGCGCCGCGGACGGTGAGGTCGAGGTCCGGGAACTCGTCGCGCGCGGCCTCCGAGGCAGAGTAGACGCTCGCGCCGACCTCGCTCACGCTCACGACGGCGACGCGGGCGAGCGCGGGGTCGCCGCTCTCGGCGAGGGCGCGGCGGGCGAAGTCGAAGGTCTCGCGGCCGGCGGTGCCGCTCCCGACGGCGACGGCCTCGGCGCGGTGGCGCCGCACGAAGGCGACCAGCTCGGCGGCGGCCTGGGAGGGGTCCTTCGTGGTGTGCGGGTAGACGGTCACGGCGCCGAGGAAGCGGCCGGTGGGGTCGACGGCGGCGCACTTGCAGCCGGTGCGGAAGCCGGGGTCCATCGCGACGACCGCGTGTTTGCCGTAGGGCGCGGAGAGCAGGAGCGCGCGGAGGTTGGTCGCGAAGACCTCGACGGCCTCGCCCTCGGCCCAGTCGCCGAGGTCCCCGCGGACCTCGTTCTCGATGGAGGGGGCGAGCAGGCGCGCGTAGCCCTCGCGGATCGCCTCCTTGAGCTGGGCGGCCCACGGCGAGCGCTCGGTCACGCCCAGCGTGCGCTCAAGGCGGCCGACCATGGAGTCGGTGTCGAGCGCCACGCCCACGCGGAGCACCCCCTCCGTCTCGCCGCGCCGGAGCGCGAGGTAGCGGTGGGACGCCAACCGCCCGAGGGCCTCCTCGAAGGCGTAGTAGTCCTCGAAGCGCGTGCGTTCGCCTTCGGTCGTCTTCTTCACGCTTTTCGACGTGACGCGTCCGTGCTTGACGGTCAGCTCGCGCGTGATGGCGCGCACGTCCGCCCGCTCGCTCATGCGCTCCGCCACGATGTCGCGCGCCCCCGCCAGCGCCGCGGCGACGTCCGGCACCTCGTCCCCGAGGAAGCGCATCGCGTCGCGCTCGGGGTGCCCGCCCGGGGCCTGCGCGAGGATGCGGTCGGCGAGGGGCTCGAGGCCGCGCTCGCGGGCGGCGGCGGCGCGGGTCTTGCGCTTGCGCTTGAAGGGCAGGTAGATGTCTTCCAACGCCTGCTTGTCGTCGCACGCACGCACGAGGCGCTCGGTGGCGGCGTCGAGCTTGCCCTGCTCGGCGATGGCGGCGAGGATGACGTCGCGGCGCTTCTCCAGGGCGAGCGCGGCGGTGTAGGCCGCCTCGATCGCGGCGATCTGCACCTCGTCGAGCCCACCGCTCGCCTCCTTGCGGTAGCGCGCGATGAAGGGCACGGTGTTGCCGTCTGCCAGGAGCGCGACGACGGCGGCCACGCCGCGCGGGGGCAGGGCGGTGCGGCGGGCGACGGTCGGGACGGGATCGAAGGGGGTCATGCCGCCTTCGCTAACCGCGGGGAAGCGGCGCGGGGGGCCTCCGCGGAGGCGAGGACGGCGTACCAGCGGTTGCCGTGGACCTCGATGTGGCCGCCGTGCTCCGCGAGGGCCACGGTGACGGGGTCCCCGCCGGTCTGGAGCGCGTTGGCGAAGAGGTTGACGAGCACCTGCTCCAGGCGGTTCGCGTCGCCCCGCACCACGAAGCCGGGCGGGCAGTCGGTGACCAGCCCGCGGGCGAGGGCCCCGACGGTCAGCTCGCGGGCCATCAGCACGACCTCGGCCGGCCCGCGTCGTTGATCGGCGCGCCGCTCCGGGGTAAGGGTGCGGCCCCGCGGGCGCTGGTCCGAACGCCGCGGGGCGAACGTCGATCGGGGCCCGGCCGAAAGGCCATTTCCTGCGTCCGGAGGAAGTCAAGATGGGCGGAGAACGGGTGAGGACGCCGAAGCCCGAGTGGCTGAAGGTTCGGCTGCCGGGCGGCGAGCGCTACAACGGCATCAAGGCGCGGGCGCGAGAGCTCAAGCTCCACACCGTGTGCGAAGAGGCCCAGTGCCCCAACATCGGCGAGTGCTGGAGCGGCGGCACCGCCACCTTCATGGTGATGGGGGACACCTGCACGCGCGGTTGCCGCTTCTGCGCGGTCGCCACCGCCCGCAACCCCGCCCCGCTCGACCCGATGGAGCCCACCAACGTCGCGTCCGCCATCCGCGAGATGCAGCTGGACTACGTGGTCGTCACCTCGGTCAACCGCGACGACCAGCCCGACCAGGGCGCGGCGCACTTCGCGGCGTGCATCCGCGAGATCCGCGCCATGAACCCGAAGACCCTCGTCGAGGTCCTCATCCCCGACATGCGCGGGGACCTCGCGCTGCTCCACATCATCCTCGACGCGAAGCCGGACGTGCTCGCCCACAACGTGGAGTGCGTGCCGCGCCTCCAGGACAAGGTGCGGGACCCCCGCGCCAACTGGGCCCAGTCCACCACGATCCTCGCCGGCGCCAAGGCCTACGCGCCCGCCCAGATCACGAAGACCAGCCTCCAGGTCGGCCACGGCGAGACCGAGGCCGAGCTCCTCGACGCGATGGCGCTGCTCCGCACCTTCGACGTGGACTTCCTCACCATCGGCCAATACCTGCGCCCCTCGATGACCCACCTGCCCGTCCACGAGTTCGTGACCCCCGAGGTCTTCGCGCGGCTCGAGGTCGCGGGCACGGCGATGGGCTTCCAGTACGTCGCGAGCGGCCCCCTCGTCCGGTCCTCCTACAAGGCCGGCGAGTTCTTCATCGCGCAGCACCTGCGGTCGCGCGCCGCCACCGCCTCGGAGAGCACATGACACGTTCGGGTCGGGACCTCCTGCGCGCCGCGCTCACGCGGCACGTCGCGGGCGGCGGGATGCTCGTGGGCGAAGCCGTCGGCGTGCACGGCGTGACGGAGGGCCTCTCCGGCCCCGGGCTCGTGCGCACCCCCCTCTCCGAGGGCGCCGTGATCGGCGTCGCGGCGGGCCTCGCGCTCGCCGGGAAGAAGGTCGTCGTCGAGCTGATCGACCCCGCGGGCCTCGCGCGCGCGGCGGACGTGCTCGCCGAGCTCGCCACCCTCCGCGCCCGCACCAACGGCGCGTGGGCCGCCCCCGTCGTCGTCCGCGCCCCCTTCGCCGTCGGCACCGCCGTCCCCGCGGGCCTGCGCGTCGCCGTCGCCGCCACCGCGGACGACCTCGTCGGCCTGCTCGCCCACGCCCTCGACGGCGCCGAGCCCGTCGTGATCCTCGAGGCCCCCGAGGCCCTCGCCGGCACCGGCACCGGCGCCGTGGTGGCAGCCCTTGGCGTCGCGGCGACCGTTCGTGAAGGGACCCACGCGACCGTGCTCGCCGTCGGCCCTGGCGTCCTCGCCGCCCTCGCCGCCGCGGACACCCTCGCGGCCGAGGGCATCGACGTCGAGGTGGTCGACCTCCGCGGCCTCGCCCCGCTCGACCGCGCCGGCATCGGCGCGCGCGTCACGAAGTCGGGCCGCGCCGTCGTCGTCGGCGTCCCCGACGGCGCCGCCGTCGCGCTCGACACCGCGTTCCTCTCGCTCGAAGCGCCGCTCGTGTCCCTCCCGGCGACCGCCTCCGCGGCCCAGATCGCCGCCGCCCTCCGCGACACCGTCGCTTACTGAACCCTTCGCAGCCAGCCCACCGGAGCCCCCCATGTTCGTGTTCCCCCTCCCGGAGATCGGAGAAGGTGTCGTCGAGGGCGAGATCGTCCGCTGGCTCGTGAAGCCGGGGGAGGACGTCGCGACCGACCAGCCGCTCTGCGAGATCATGACCGACAAGGCGACGGTGGAGATCTCCAGCCCCAAGAGCGGCCGCGTCGCGCGCACGCACGGCAACCCGGGCGACGTGATCAAGGTCCACTCCCCGCTCGTCGAGATCG
>CAJBVW010000506.1 GCA_903959175.1 uncultured Pseudomonadota bacterium | reverse complement strand
CGGCCGGCCGGTCCCGGCGCGTCCGCGCGCCGGACCAAGCGAAGCGCGCCCAGAGGACACCCGCCCCCGCCCGTCCGCGGGCGGGGGGCCGCCCCGATCGAGGACCGCGATCAGAGTTGGGCGCGCACGAACGCCGTCAGCCCGCCGCTGCCTACCGCGACGGGGATGGACGTTGGGAGCGTCGTGACCTGCCAGCGTACGGTGTGGGTGAGGGAGGCGCCGGGGGCGAGCGGAGTGAAGGCGCCCTGGTTCTCGAGCTCGATGTAGTTCACGGCCGCGAACAGCTCGATCTCGCCCTCGCCGGGCGCGGTGTCGGCGGGGGCGAGGTCGGCGAAGGTCTGGAGGAGGAGCACGCCGCCGGTGACGTGCGCGAGCCAGCCCTGGGCGCCGTCCGCGACGAGCTTGGTGTCACCCGCGGGGGAGGGCGCGCCGTCGAACCACACGATGCCGCCGCTGACGTGGGAGGGGAAGGTGCCGACGGTGGAGGTGGTGGAGGCGCCGGCCGGGAAGAAGGTGAGGCCGCCGGTGGCGACGCGGGTGACCTCCCAACCCGCGAGGGTGGCTTGGGTGTCGCCGACGTTGCGGACGGTGTAGGCGAGGGTGACACCGGCGGTGTCGACGGACACGCGCTTCTCGACGGTGACGGTCGCCGCCCCTACCGTGGCGGGGGCGCTGGTGAGGACGAGGGTGTCACCGTCGACCGCCGCGGTGTACGCGCCGGCGTCGATGGCGGCGACGGGCGGCCAGCCCCAGTCGGATTGGGGGCTGGTCCAGAAGGTGCTGCCGAAGTTGGTGGCGTCCACGGTGGAG
Source organism: uncultured Pseudomonadota bacterium (assembly GCA_903959175.1). Taxonomy (GTDB): domain Bacteria; phylum Myxococcota_A; class UBA796; order UBA796; family SXON01; genus CAJBVW01. The sequence goes on along the minus strand of CAJBVW010000506.1, from coordinate 13,162 downwards.
AGCACCGCGACGGCGCCAACGGTGAGCCCGGTGATGCGCGCGCCGTGGGCCGGATCGAGGGTGAGGGTGACGGTGGCGTCCGGGGCGCCGGGGTCGAGCCAGGCCCACGTCCAGGTGCCGGCGGCCTCGCTCGGGTGGACGGGGGTGGGGCCGGTGTCGGGGGCGGTGGTGTCGGTGTCGCGGGAACCGGGGGCGGTTTCCGTCGTGTTGGTATCCGTGCTCGGCACCCTTGAGGAGTCGACGGTAGCGTGATCACAGGAGAGAAGGAGGAGCATACGACCCGCTATCGGACGCGCGGCCCGCGCGGGGTCACGTTCGGTCGAAGCGCGCTCCCGCGGCACGGGGGCCCGGAGGGCGGCCGGCCCCGACCTACGCGATCCCCCGCCGCAGGATCCGCCCGCGCGCCACCTCTCCCGTGACCCGCTCGCCGCGCATCCAGGTGCCCCGGACCTCGCCGCTGACGCGTTTTCCGAGGTAGGGCGTGAGCTTGTGGCGGTGGAGGATCGCGGCGGCGGAGACGGTCACGTCGGCCTCGGGGGCGAAGGCGACGAGGTCGGCGCGCGCTCCGGCCGCGATGCGACGCTCGGTGCCGAGGAAGGCCGCCGGGCCGCCGCTCATCCAGCGGACCACGTCGCGGAGGGCGAAGCCACGGCGCCGGGCCTCGGTCCACACGTTGGGCAGGCCGAGCTGGAGGGAGGCGATGCCGCCCCACGCGTCGAGGAAGTCGCCGCGTTCAGGCAGCTTCAACGCCGGGACGCAGGGGGAGTGATCGGAGATGACGAAGTCGATGACGCCCTCGGCGAGGCCCTGCCACAACAGCTCGCGGTTGCTGGCTTCGCGGATGGGGGGGGCGCACTTCCAGGCGGTGTCGCCGTCGGGGACCTCCTCCGCGGTGAGGCAGAGGTAGTGGGGGCAGGTCTCGACGGTGAGCGGCAGCCCCTCGCCCTTGGCGGCCTTGATCATCGGGAGCGCGGAGGCGCTCGAGAGGTGGACGACGTGGGCGCGGCAGCCGGTCTCGCGCACCAGCGCGATGGTCATGGCGATGGCGGCGTCCTCCCAGGCGCGCGGGCGGGCGTGGAGGTAGCGGAGGTAGGCGCGCGGGGAGGCGTCCGCGTAGGGGTTGGTGCCCTCGAGCTCGAGCTCCGCGTGGACCAGCAAGGGGACGCCGAGGGGCCCGAGGATCCGCATGGCGACGCGCATGTCGGCCTGGGTGACGTGCGGGAAGTCGTCGATGCCGGAGGGGCAGGTGAAACACTTGAAGCCGAAGACGCCGGCCGCGACCATGGGGGCGAGCTCGGGGCCGTTGCCGGGGATGACGCCGCCCCACAGGCCCACGTCGACGTGGAGCTGGCCCTCGGCGGCCGCGATCTTGGCCTCCAACGCCGCGAGGGTGGTGGTGACGGGGTCGGAGTTGAGCGGCATGTCGACGACGGTGGTGACGCCCCCGGCGGCGGCGGCGCGGGTGGCCGTCGCGAAGCCTTCCCACTCGGTGCGGCCGGGCTCGTTGATGTGGACGTGCGTGTCGACCAGCGCCGGGAGGAGGACGACGTCGTCGGGGAGGTCCTCGACGTCGACGCCGGGGGGCGGCTCGGGGAGCACGGCGGCGACGGACTCGCCGTCGAGCACCACGGTGGCGGGGCGGAAGGTGCCGTCGACGAGGGCGAAGCGGGTGCGGAGGGCGAGCATCGGCGGAGCTTATCGCCGTGCGCGCGCACCTGGACCGCCCGCGCGAGGCGGCCGCGTGGTTCAATGCCCGCGATGGAAGCGTACCTCGCCGACTGGGCCCACCTCATCCTCCGCTGGCTGCACCTCATCGCGGGCGCGGCCTGGATCGGTGCGTCCTTCTACTTCAACTGGCTGAACAACAACGTCCGCCCCCCGGAGGACGGCCGCAAGGGGATCGAGGGCGAGGTGTGGTCGGTGCACGGCGGCGCCTTCTACCAGGCGGTCAAGCACGGCTACAGCGTCGGGAAGCTGCCGAAGTCACTGCATTGGTTCTACTGGGAGGCCTACACCACCTGGCTGTCCGGCGTGGGGCTCCTGGCGGTGGTGTATTGGCTCAACGCGAAGGCGTGGATGGCGGGGCCGCTCGGACCGGGGCCCACCGTCGCCATCGGCGTGGGCGCGCTCGGCGTGGGGTGGATCGTCTACGATCTGCTGTGCAAGAGCCCCCTCGCGAAGCACCCGCGCGCCTTCGGCGTCACGCTCTACGCGCTGCTGGTCGTCGCCGCGTACGCCCTGTTCCAGTGGCTGCCGTCGCGCGCCGCCTACATCCACATGGGCGGCGTCATCGGCACCATCATGGTGGCGAACGTGTTCTTCGTCATCATCCCGAGCCAACGCTCGATGGTGAACGCCGCGGTGCGCGCCGAGCGCGGCGAACCCCCGCTCCCGGTGACCGGGCCGACGGGCAAGGACGGCGCGCTGCGGTCGCTCCACAACAACTACTTCACGCTGCCCATCCTGTTCGTGATGGTGAGCAACCACTTCCCGTTCACCTACGGGAACACCTACGGATGGCTCGCGCTCGCGGCGATCGGCGCCGTGGGTGTGATCATCCGGCACATCTTCAACCTCAAGGGCAAAGGGCTGCCCTACACCGGGTGGATCCCCGTCGCGGTGGCCGCGGGGATCGCGATCATCGTGGCGATGGCGCCGAAGAAGGTGGAGGGGCCGAGCGTGGCGTGGGCGGACGCCGCGCCCATCGTGAGCGCGCGGTGCACGCCGTGCCATGCCACCGCGCCGACGTTGTGGCCGGTGGCGCCCAACGGCTTCATCCTCGAGACGGAGGCGCAGGCCACCGCGGCCGCCGCCAAGATCAAGACCCAGGTGGAGACCCAGGTGATGCCGCTGGGCAACCTGTCGAAGATGACGGACGACGAGCGCGCGACGCTCGTGGCGTGGGCGGCGGGCGCGTCGACGGCGCCCTGAGAGTAGGCGCGTCGGCCGCGCCGTAGAACGCGGAGAAGCGGGCCTCCCGCCTCGCCGGAGCCGGGGCTACACTGCGCCATGCTCCTGCTCCTCCTCCTCTCGTGCGACGGCGGCTTCGACGACGGCTGCTGCTTCGAGACCGGGTTCACCCGCTTCGACACCGGTACGACCACGGGCATCCTCGACAACGTCGCGCTCGACGACGACGGCCGGGGCTTCGAAGCGACCTGTGGCAGCGGCACGCTCGCGGTCCGCGCCTTCGCCGAGGGGGTGGTGCGCCTGCGCTACGGTGGTACCCCCGCGCGCGACTCCTGGGCGGTGATCCCGCCGACGGCGGCGGCGCTCCCGTCCATCGTGGCCTACTCGGACGTCGTCGTGATGCGCACCGGCACGATGAACGTCTTGGTCGACCCCGCGAACTGCCGCGTCACCGCCGAGGACAGCGATGGGAACACGATCCTGGAGGAGCCCGCGGACGGTGGCTATTCCGGCGGCGACACGCTCACGCGCCTGCTCGCGGACGGCGAGCGCATCTACGGCCTCGGCGAGCGCACCGGCGGCCTGGACCGCGTCGGCCGCGCCTACACCTGCCGCAACACGGATGCCTACGAAGCCGAGCACGGCGGCTGGGGCCCCGACGCGGACCCGCTCTACCAGTGCATCCCGTTCTACCTGACGAAGCGCGGGGCGAACGTGACGGGCGTGTTCACCGACACGACGTGGACCTCCCGGTGGGACGTGGGCGTCTCCAACGCCGAGCGCTTCGAGCTCGAGGTGGCCGAGGGGCCGATCGACCAGTACCTGATCTCCGGGCCGGGCTTCGCCGAGGTGGCCTCCCGGTACACGTCCCTGACCGGGCGCGCGCCGCTCCCGCCCCGATGGAGCCTGGGCTTCCACCAGTCGCGGTGGGGATGGTCGCCCGACACCGCCGTGACCGACGTGGTGGACGGCTTCCGCGCCCGCAACCTGCCGCTGGACGCGGTGTGGCTCGACATCCAACACATGGACGGCTTCCGCTCCTTCACCTGGGACGCCGACACCTTCCCGGACCCCGCCGGCCTCGTGGACGCCCTCGCGGCGGACGGCGTGCGCGCCGTCTCCATCGTCGACCCCGCCATCAAGCTCGACCCGGGCTGGGAGATCTACGACGAGGGCCTCGCCGAGGGCTACTTCCTCGGCACCGACGGCGAGCCCTGGGTGGGCGAGGTGTGGCCGGGGGACGCCGTGTTCCCCGACTTCTCCGACCCGGCCGCGCGCTCGTGGTGGGGCCGGCTCGGCGCGACGGACCTCGAGCACGGCATCGCCGGCTTCTGGCTCGACATGAACGAGCCCTCCGAGTTCACGCTCGGCACCGTCCCCGACGAGCTCGACGCGAACGGCGAGGGCGAGCCGACGACGATGGCCGAGGTCCACAACGTGTACGGCCTGCTCGAAGCGCAGGCGACGCACACCGGCATGCTCGCGGCGATGCCGGACCAACGCCCGTTCCTGCTCACGCGCGCCGGCTACGCGGGGATCCAACGCTACGCCGCGGCGTGGACGGGGGACGCCCCGAGCACCTGGGACAGCCTCGCGGGCACGCTCCCGATGCTCCTCGGGATGAGCCTCTCGGGCGAGTCGTGGGTGGGGAGCGACGTCGGCGGCTACTCCGGCGGCGCGTCGGGAGAGCTGTACGCACGGTGGATGCAGGTGGGGGTGTTCTCGCCGTTCTTCCGGGCGCACCTCGTCGAGGGCGCGGCGGATCAGTACCCGTGGAGCTTCGGCACCGAGGTCGAGGACATCACGCGCGGCCTGTTGGAGCTCCGGAGCACGCTGCTGCCCTACCTCTACAGCCTCGCGTGGACGGCGTCGCAGGAGGGCACCCCCCCGCTGACGCCGCTGGTGTGGGCCTTCCCGGAGGACACGACCGCGGAGACCGTCGGCGACGAGGCGATGCTCGGGCCGTGGCTGCTCGTCGCGCCGATCGTGACCGAGGGCGCCACCTCCCGCGCCGTGTACCTCCCCGAGGGGCGCTGGTTCGCGTTCGAGACGGGCGTGGTCTACGACGGCCCCACCACCGTCACCCTCGACGACCTCCCCCTCGCCGCCCTGCCGATCTTCGTGCGCGAAGGTGCCATCCTGCCCCGCGGCCCGGTGATGGCGTGGAGCGACGCCGACGTGGTGGACCCGCTCACGCTCGAGGTGTGGCCCGCGGCCGACGCCACCCAATTCACGCTCTACGAGGACGCCGGGGACGGCTTCGGGGACAGCTCCGCCGTGACGTGGACGCTCCAGGGCACCGACACCGGCGCGACCCTCGAAGCCTCGGCGCGGGACGGCGCCTTCGTGCCCGCGGATCGCACGGTACGGGTGCGCGTCCGCCGCGTGGACGTGGCGCCGACGGCCGTTCGCTTGGACGGGGTGGCGCTGGTGTCCATCGCTTCGGCGGAGGCGTTGGATGCCGCCACGACCGGCTGGTGGTGGGACTCCGTGGACCTCTCCCTCTGGGTCACCCTCACCGAGGACGCCGCGCTCTCCCTCGAGATGGACTACGACCCCACGATCGCCGACCCCGCGCCGCTCGTCGCGATGCCCTTCCGTGTGACCCTCCCTGCGGACACCCCCACGACCACGCCGATCTGCATCGCGTCCGCCGCGGACGGGTGGTCCTCCCACACGCCGCTCACGCGCGCAGGGAACGTCGCGTACGGGACGATCGAGGTCCCCCGAGGCGAATACGTCTACTACAAGTACACCCGCGGGGACTGGGAGACGGTCGAGAAGTGGCCGGCGTGCGCGGAGGCGTCCAACCGCTACGAGCTCGGTCGTGCCGCGGAGAAGGCCGACATCGTGTATGCCTGGGCAGACGCCTGCTTGTAGCGCCTACCGCGCCAGGATCACGTGCTCGCCGTCCGCCGCGAGGCCCGGGCTCACGATCGTGACGCGCTCGCCGCCGGCCACGCGCGCCTTGGCCTCGGGGATGGGCACGGCGACGGCGTCTCCGGGGGAGGGGGCCCCGAGCGTCACGCGGTACACGAAGCTCTCGGCGGCGGCGCCGTGGACCCCGGGGGCGGGGCCCTCGACCTCGAGCGGGCCGAAGCGCGTGTGGACGCGGAGCGCGCGGCTGCGCCACTGGGTCACGCCCCGCTGGACGCGCGCCCGGTACATCGCGAGGGTGAGCGCCTTGACCGCGTAGCCGGCGCCCAGGCCCTCGCGGAGCGAGAGGAGGGAGACGCCGATGACGGTGCCGGGCTCGAGCGAGGGGGCGGCGTAGTAGGCGGCGACGATGTTCGGAGAGGCGTGCGGCTCGCCGTCGAGCAGCAGGCCGATGGCGGAGGGGAGGAGGTAGAGGTCGACCAGGACCCAGCCGGGGAGGGCGAGTGGGCCGCCGAAACGAGCGAGGTTGACGGCGTGGTACCGCTCGACCCAGCCGGGCTCGCGCGCGGCGTCGAGGAAGGTGGCGGGCACGCCGAGCGGGGTGAGGTCGAGGTGGGGGAGGGCGGCGGCGGAGCCCAGCGCGACGAAGCGCAGGCCGTGGGCGGCGACGACGGCGGCGGGGGTGGTCATGCGCCCATCAGCGCGTGGTCGTGAACGTGTCGATCACGTTCCCGCCGAGGTCGTAGGCGGTCAGCGTGAGGGTGCCGTCCGCGACGTCGACGATGACGAAGTTCTGGGTGATCTCCGCCACCTCGGTGAAGGCGTTCGAGAGGTCGTTCCCGTACAGGTCCGCGCCCGCGCCCGCCGCGACGACGTAGGTGGTGCCGAGCTCGGCGGTGGTCTGCGCGCCGTCCCGCAGGGGGTAGGAGCGCTCGTAGTTGTGGTTGTGCCCGGTGAAGTCGAGCACGACGCCGCCGGCCTCCTCGACCGGCGACCACAGGTCCTGGAGCTCCGCGTTGGAGCCGTGCGTGGTGCAGGAGGAGTAGGCGGGCATGTGGTGGAGGGCGAAGCGCCACTTCGCGGCGGTGGCGCCCAGGTCGTTCTCCATCCAGGCGGCCTGGAGCTCGCGGTCACCGGCGGTGGCGACGGTGTCGTTGAGGACGACGAAGTGGGCGTCCGCGTAGTCGAAGCTGAACCACTGCTCGTTCCCCGGCTGGGAGAACAGCGCGTAGTAGTTCTGGACCTGGAACTCGTGGTTGCCGTGGGCGAACATCAGCGGGCGGCGGTCGATGTGGCCCTTACCCGCCTCGAACCAGGCGTCCCACTCGGTCATGTTGACGCCGAGGTCGACCGCGTCCCCCGAGAAGAGGTAGAAGTCGGGGGCGTGGGCCTCCATCGCGTCGAGCACGAGGCCCCAGGTGTCCTGGTTGTCGCGCGAGTCGCCGGTGACGGCGAAGCGGAAGGGCGCGGCCTGGCCGGGGGTGGGGGCGGTGGTGAACGTGGCGTCCTCCGACCAGTTGCCCGCGCCGCCGACGCGGTAGTGGTAGGTCGTGCCGGGGGTGAGGTCACACAAGTGAGCCTCGTGGACGCGGCCGGCCGCGCCCTCCACCCCGAGGAGCCAGCTCGCGCCGGTGGCGGTGGCGCCGTAGGTCGTGTCTGCGCCGTACTCGACGCGGGTGGCGAGCGTATCGGCGTCCGTACGCCACACCATCGCCATGGTGGTGGAGGGCTCGTCCGACCAGGAGAGGTGCGTGTGGTAGGGCGCCGGGGCGGCCCCGAACACGGGGGCGTCGGGGTCGGCCGGGACGGGGTCCGTCGTGTCGTAGCCGGCGCGCGCGACGAAGATCTCGCCGCCGCACACGTTCGCCGTCGGGGCCGCGGAGTCCCCGATCTTCTCGATGGTGTGGCACGCGAGGAGCGAGAGGAGGAGCATCAGAACCTCGCCGTGGCGGTGACGGTGAGGCTGTCGTCCGCGGCGTCCGCCCCTTCGAGGGGGGTGACGTGCGCGTAGGCGGCCTGTACCTTGAGATCCTGGTAGCGGTCGGCGGCGTCGGCGGCGCCGCGCACGTAGAGGTTCACGCCGCCGATGATCGTCTGCTTCGCTTGCAGATCGGGCTGCTGTTCGCCGTCCGCTGCGCCGAACGCCGTGTTCGGCTCGCCGACCTCGAAGCGGCCCACCAGCTCGACGTGGTCCCGCACCCAGGGCGCCGGCACGAAGCAGCCGAGCTGCCCGTAGGCGCCCTTCACGTGGTAGTCGGCGACGGACGCGTTCGCGTGGACGAGCTCCTGGTCGACGGCCTCGGCCTGGAGGGAGAGCACGTCCCACGCGGCCTGGAGCTCGACGCCGAAGGTGTTCGACTCCTCCGCGGTGAGGCCGTCCCCCGCGTAGTCGTAGAGCCACCCGCCGCCGACGCCGAGGTAGACGGCGCCCTCCGGCAGCGCCCGGTGCGTACCCTCGAACACGCCCTTGCGCGCGCCGAGCGGCGTGACGAGCACGCGCTGGGCGAGGAGGTAACGCTGGTTCACGTTCTGGATGCGGTTGGCGCCCTCCCCGTTGTAGACGCCGCTGGTGAGCACCACGCGGGTCTGGCCGGCGATGGGCACCGCGAGCGCCACGTCCGCGCCGATCTCGCGGCCGATCCCGGCCTCGGCGAGGAAGGCGACGCCCTGCGGGAGCTGGCGGCGCGTATCGGAGGCGAGGCGGTGGAGGGAGAAGGGCACCTTCATCTGGCCGAGCCGCACGTCCACCCAGGGGTGGGGCGAGGCTTGGACGTAGGCGTCGGTCACGGCGGGCTCGGGGAGGAGCCCGAGCTCGATCCGCGCCTTGACCGGGAGCTGTTGGAGGGCGGCGTCCACCCCGATGCGGGCCTCGACGGTGAAGCCGTCCTGCGCGGTGGGGGTGGTCGGGTCGTCCGCGATCCACGAGAAGCCGGGGCGGACCCAGGCCGAGGGGCGGACGGTGGGGAGCGCGGCGAGGTCGGCCGCGGCAGCCAGGGGGGCGACGAGGAGGAGCACGCGCCGTCCTAATGCGGGTGTGGCTCCCGCGCCGGCACGAGAAGAGGACGATCATCGTGCGGACCCGTCACTCGGCGCGGCGCGGGTGGCGACGGCGTGACGGCGGCGCGACGCGCGGGCAAACCGGCGATTTTCCGGTGGACAGTCGCCGCGGCCTCGTCTATAGCGGCGCCGCACTCACGAGATGGAGATCATCATGACGCGTTCCTTCCTGTTCCTCGCCCCCCTCCTCGTCATCGGCTGCGCGACCCCCACCAGCGGCGACTACCTCTTCGAGGAGGTCTCCACGACCACCGATTGTCCCGAGGTCGAGGACACCGGCGCTGAGGAAGTCGAGGCCGAGCCCGTCGAAGTGACTGTGAACGACGACAAGACCACCGTCACCCTCTTCGAGATCGAGTTCCCCCTCGAAGGCACGTCCTTCGAAGGCGAGATCCTGAACATCGTGACCGACTACAACGAGACCGCGTCCCTCGACGCCATCACGACCTACACCGCCGACCTCGCCGGTCAGTGGGTGTCCAGCTCCAAGATCACCGTCACCACCACGGTGGACTTCACCTGCGAAGGCGAGTACTGCACCGACCTCGAGGACGCCGGCCAGGCCTTCTGCTCGGCCACGGTCGAGATGGAAGGCACGCTCGAGGAGTAAGCTCCCGCCTCGGCGGAACGGGGAGGCGTCCTTCGGGGCGCCTCCTTTCGTTTTGGGCACGACGATTCTTTCGTATCGCCGGACGACCGCGCCCGTCGGCGGCCGCTCCTCCGCGTGGGAGGAGCGGGCCCGACGCGCCTACATGATCGCGGCGGCCCCGAGCAGCGCGATGACGATGCCCATGATGCTCTCGCCCGCGATGATGCCGGAGGAGACGGGGACGACGTAGCGCTCGGCGCCCTCGGCGTTGCGGCGGGCGTAGGCCCACGCGATCAGCGCGCCGACGAGGAAGGCCATCGAGTCGCTGAAGTTGATGACGCAGGCGAGGCCGAGGCCGGTCGCGGAGGGGATCCACGTCTTGACCGAGGCGGGCACGAGCTGCTCGCTGACGGTGAAGAGCACGCCGAGGATGCCGCCGATCACCATGCCGACCTGGATGGTCGGGTGGAGGCTGTCGAGCCCGTTCGCGAGGAGCTTGGCGACGCTGGCCCAGACCTCGGCGGAGGGGGCGGGGAAGTTCTTGCTCTCGGCGCCGATGGCCTGGGCGTTGGGGACGAGGACGTACCACACGGGCACGACGATGAGGGTGCCGGCGATGATGCCGAGCGCCTGCGCGATGAACTGCTTGCGGGGGTTCGCGCCGAGGAGGTAGCCGCTCTTCAGGTCGGTGAGCAGGTCGGCGGCGGCGCCGGCGGCACCGGCGGTGACACCGGCGGTCATCAGGTTCGCCGTGGCGTTCTGCGGGATGGTCACGCCGTAGAAGAGCTGGGTGACCTTGCCCATGGCGCCGATGGGCGTGATGTCGGTCTCGCCGGTGGCGCGGCAGGCGACGAGCGAGAGCACGAACGCGAAGGCGATGGAGACGACGCCCCAGTACCACTCGATGCCCCACTCGGAGTGCATGACGGCGATGCAGCCGATGCCGGAGACCACGGTGCCCACGATGAACCACGAGTTGGGGACCTCGATCTGCGCGAGCGGATCGTCCTTGGCGCCGTCCTTCTTGCCGAAGAGGGCGGTGATGCCCGAGAGCGCGCGCACGATGCTGCGCCACTGGAAGGCGAAGGCCGTGAGGCCGGCGGTGACCATCATCGCGGAGCCGGTCCAGAGCGCCCACTTGCGGATCATCGTGACCGGCACGACGCCCGCCTCCGAGAGCTTGTGGAGGGTGGCGCCGGAGCCGTTGATCTTCTTGGCGAAGACCACGTCCTTGGCGCGGGCGTCCGCGGCGGTGACGGCGGCGTCGTGCACGGCGGTGGCGGCGGCGAGCGCGGGGGCGTCCGCCGCGAGGGCGGCGAGGGTGTACTCAAGGCGGGTGTTCGCGTCGGCGGCGGCGGCGTCCGCGGCGAGGACCGCGGCGGCGTGCGTGACGACGGGGGCGAGGCCCTCGCCGGCGGCGGTGGCGTCGCGCGGGGGGAGGGCGGCGAGCCCGGCGGCGGTGGTGCCGACGAGCGCGAGGGAGTCGCGGGCCTGGTCGGAGCCGGCGTTCACGAGGCCGGCCCAGTAGACGGCGAGGCCGCGGCGGTGGGCGGCGGTGGCGTCCTCGGCGGCGGGCAGCGCGAGGAGCGCGGCGACGGCGGTGTCGAGGGCGGCGTCCGCGGCGACGCGGGCGTCGGTGGCGGGGAGCTGGAGGACCTTCAGCGGCTCTCCGAGGGAAGCCACGGTGTCCGCCGACTTCATCTCGGTGAGGACGCCGCTGGTGTCGAGCATCGGCTGGAGGATGCCCCACACGATGACCGCGCCGACCGCCATCGAGACGGAGGTGCGCATGCCGACGAGCGCGCCCGCGGCGATCATCATCGGATCGACCGGGAGGGCGAGGCCGAGCTCTTCGGCTTTGCGGCCGGAGATCGTGATGGGGAGCATCACCTCGTAGGGGATCGAGAGGTTGCCGAAGAGCGAGAAGTCGGGGCGGACGGTCCAGCCGGTGAACCAGTTGCCGCTCTGGGCGCGCGTGGCGAGGCTCGCCATCATCAGCGCGTTGCCCTCGACGAACCACTTGATCACGACGCCGAGCGCCATGGTGCCGAAGAGCGCGCGGGCCTTGAGGATGGCGTCCCCGCCGGCGGCGTGGAGGCTGCGGAGCGTCTCGGCGGCGGCGATGCCGGAGGGGAACTTGAGCTGCTCGCGGTTGATCATCTGGCGCTTCATCGGCACCGCGATGGAGACGCCGAGGAGCGCGAGGAACGCCGTCCACGAGAAGAGCACCCAGAAGGGCATGTTCTCGCCGGTGATGATGAGGTAGGCCGCGATGGCCGACGTCATCGTGCCGCCCGTCGAATAGCCGGCGCTGGACGCCGTGCTCTGCATGCAGTTGTTCTCGAGCATGCTCATCGGCGTCTTCGCGAGGCCGATCTTCAGAAAGCTCTGCCAGAGGGCGTACGAGAGGATGCACGCGGTGATGGCGACGCCGAGGCCCCAGCCGGTCTTCAGACCGACGTACAGGTTCGACAAGGACATCACGCCGCCGAGCGCCATGCCCATGACGATGGCGCGCACGGTGAGCTGCGGCTGGTTGTCGCCCTGGTAGTAGTTCTCGTACCAGACGCGGTCGCGATCGTCTTCCGGGACCTGCGTGAGGTCGATCGTCCCCTTGGGGGCGGACTCGTGCGACTGGGGGACTTCCATTGGGGGCTCCGCGACCGGCGGAGTCTACTCCGACCGCGCGCCGTGCGGGGCGCGGTGTGTCATCCAGGCGACGACGCGGCTACGGCAGCTCGCGCAGCGCCGCCAGGACCTCGGCGGTGTGGCCGTCCACCTTGACGCCCTCGAACACGCGGGCGATCCGGCCTTCGCGGTCGAGCACGAACGTGACGCGCCGGGGCACGCCCATCGCGCCGCGGACGCCCCAGCGCTTCGAGAGCTCGCCGGTGGTGTCCGCGAGGAGCGGGAAGCTCAGGTTGAACTTCTGCGCGAAGGCGCGGTGGCTGTCCGCGGCGTCGCAGCTCACGCCGAGGACGACGGCGCCGCCGAGCTCGGCCGCGTGGTCGCGGAAGGAGCAGGCCTCCTTGGTGCAGCCGGGGGTGTCGTCCTTCGGGTAGAAGTAGACGACGGCGCTGCGGCCACGCAGGTCGTTGATCTTCCACATCTTTCCGCTCGCGTCGGCCACGCCGAGCTCGGGGGCGGCGCCGCCCTCCAGCAGGTGGGTCTTGCCGCCGAGCCCGAGGGCATCCTTCAGTCGATCACGCAGTCCCATCGGTCCCCCTCACGCTACGGGTCGCGGCGGCGCGGCGGAGGCGGTCGTTGACCGCGTCGCCCAGGCCCCCGGGTTCGGCCCACTCTGCCACGATCACGTCGGGACCGCGCGCGTCGAGGGCGCGCAGGGCGTCGAAGAGCATGTGCGCGTACGCCGCTGAGGGCCGCGCCCGCAGCACCTCGACGCGGTGGCCGGCGGCGCGGTGGCGCGCGGCCTCGCCGTCCGGATCGGCGGTCGCGACGAGGGCGGCGCGCGGCGCGTAGTGCGCGGTGAGGGTGCCGGGGGCGGCGGTGCGGCTCGCGGCGGCGGCGGCGAGGGGGCCGAGGAGCGCCTCGATCGCGGCGACGGGGACGCCGCCCGGGCGGAGCAGCGCGGCGGTCGGCCCGGTGAGGTCGACGATGGTGCTCTCCACGCCGACGTCGCAGGGGCCGCCGTCGAGCACGGGGAGGCCGGGGAACGCGGCGCGGACGTGCGCGGCGGTGGTGGGCGAGAGCGCGCCGAAGCGGTTGGCG
>CAJBVW010000505.1 GCA_903959175.1 uncultured Pseudomonadota bacterium | reverse complement strand
GCGAGCGCGGGCCGCCCCGAGGCCCTGGGTGCCCTCCGCGCCGGGTGGGCCGGAGAGCGCACGGAGGAAGGCCGCGTCGCGCTCGCCGTCGCGCGCGCCCGTTGTGGCGACGATCCCGGCGCCCTCGCCCTCGCGCTCGAGGTCTACGATCGGCGGGTGCTCCACACGGTCGGCGGCGCCCGCTGCCCGGCCTCCGTGCACGGGCTGGCTCCGCTCTCCGAGCGGCTGTGGGCCGCGCTGGGCGAGGCCTCGGGTGAGGTCCGCCCCCGCGCGGAGCTCCTCGACGCGCGCCGCCGCGCCCTCACCGCCGGGGCGGCGCCGCGCCGGGAGGAACCCGCCCGCGAGCCGCTCCAGTCCCTCGCCCTGCTCGGCGCCCCCGAGGACTTCCCCACCCTCCAGTCGCGCTTCCGCACGGCCGGCCGCCGCGGCGAGCACACGCTCTTTCTCGCCCTCGGCCTCACCGGAGACCCGCGCGCGGCCCCCCTCCTCCGCGACGCGCTCCGCGCCACCGACGTCGACCCCGGCCGCGGCTTCGCCCAGCGCCGCCTCGCCGCCACCGGGCTCGGCCGACTCGGCCTGCGCCAGGGCGCGCCGTGGCTCGCGCGCGCCGTCCAGGACGAGGCCGCCGACTACGAGGGGCGCCCCGGTGCCGGCCTCGGCATCCAGTACCCGGTGCGGACCAACCTCCTCTGGGCGCTCGGGGAGATCGCCGACCCCGCCAGCCTCCCGACGCTCCTCGCCCACCTCGGCGACACCCACGGCTCCGCGCTCGGGGGCTTCTACCTCCCCGCGATGGACGCCCTCGCCAAGCTCGGCCCCGTGGCCTTCCCCGCGCTCCGCGACACCGCGGCCCGCGGCACCGAGGTCACGGCCGCGCACGCGGTCTCCGTGCTCGCGGCGGGCGGCGAGGACGTGCGGCGGTGGGCCAGGGACCCCCGGCCGACCGTCCGCCAGCTCACCGAGCGCGTGCTCGCCGGCGGCGCCCCGCCGCCCGCCCGCCACGGTTAGGGGCCCGCATGCGGGACGACGCGCGCTATCACGAGGGCCTCCACCTCTTCCGTGAACGCCACTGGTTCGAGTGCCACGAGGTCCTGGAGGCCCTGTGGCGCGAGCTCCCGCGAGGCGCCGGGCGCGACTACGTGCAGGGCCTGATCCAGCTCGCCGTCTCGCTCGAGCACTGGCGACGCGGGAACCCGCGCGGCGCCTGGGGCCAGTGGACGAAGGCGCGCGCCAAGTTCGACGGCCTCCCAGCGGTCTACGAGGGCGTCGCCCTGGCCGAGCTGCTCTCCGAGTTCGACGGGCTCTGGCGGGCCGTGCACCTCGAGGACGCCGTGGCCGCCCAGGCCGAGGGCCGTCCCCACGCCGGCTCGGTCACGTCGTGGCCTACCCCGCGGCTCGTCGAAAGCTGACCCGCCCGGGCTACGGCGTGTGACCGGACGCGTCGCTCGACATCCACTCCGAAGCCGCCGGCGTGCCCGAGGCGCCGCCCACCGCGGTCTGGTTGCTGGACTCCATCCGCACCAGCCCGCCGCGCGACACCATGACCGTCCACTCGTCGGTCGCGCCGCGTCCGCGCGCCGGCTTGTTGACGAAGGTCACGTCGATGTAGCCGTCCCCGTTGAAGTCGCTCACGGGGTTGACCAGCCAGCCGCGGGGGCTGAACACGATGTCGTCCCCGCCCACGCCGGTGAGGGCCACCCACGGGGCGATGCTCACGCCGTTGAGCGCGTCCTCCCCGCCCTTCGAGATCTCCACGGTGCCCTCGCCCGCGGCGGCGCCGGAGCCGTCCATGTCCCACGGGAGGATGTCCCAGTCCGTGCTGCCCGAGGCCTGATCGCCGCGCTCGATGTAGTAGACGCCCACGTTGGGGCTGTCCCCCGAGAGGTCCGGGTCGGACGCGGACAGGCGCACGCGGAACTCCACGCCCTGCACGACCGCGAGTTGACGGCAGGAGTTCAGCGCGGCGGCGAACTCGGCGGCGGCGCGACGGGTCCGCCAGCTCGGCAGGTTCTCCGTCAGCAGCGTGCCCGCCAGGCCGGCCATGATGCCGATGATCGCGAGGACGATCGCGATCTCGAGGAGCGTGACGCCGCGCCGGCCGTGGGTGCGAGTCCGGGCGAGCGACATGAGACCTCCGAGCCCGCAGTATACGCCCTTCTGGGCCCGACGGGTGCCGCGCCGCGCGAGGGGGCGCCCGCCTTGCAGCTTGGCGGCGCGCGAACGCTACTTCTTGCCCGCGCCCACCGCGGCCCCGATCTCTTCGCGGAGCCTCGCGGCCCCCATCCCGCGCAGCTCCTCCGCGCGCTTCGTGGTCAGCTTCGCCAGGAGCTTCACCGGATCGGCCCCCTCCTGCTTGAACGACCGGTACGCCTTCTCCGGCAGCGCGAGGGCCTCGAAGCGGTCCTTCACCAGCGCCCACGCCTTCTTCTCGCGATCGCGCTCGAAGTCCTCGCGCGCCTTCTTGAGCGCCGCGGCGTCGAACTTCCGACCGGCGTCGGCGAGCGCGCGGGCCCGCACGTCCGAGCGCTGCGTGAGCTGGCCCATCGTGGCGTCCTTCGGCACCTCGCCGCCCAGCCTCCGAAAGAGCGCGATCCACTCGCTCTTCAGCGGATCCGGCAGGGCGGACACGTCCGCCGCGGGGGGCGCCGCGGGGGCGGGGGCAGCGGGCGTCGGCGTCGTGCCGAGGGCCTGGGAGAGCGCGTTGCGCAGATGGTCCATCGGATCTTCCTTGGCGGGCGGGAGACGATCGATTAGCAGGCCGGGCTGTCCGGGATCGCCCCGGACGCCGTTCCCGGCCCACGAGCTCCCTCTCGATCCCCCGGTAACGACTTTCTGCCCCCGCGGGCCCTCGCCGCACGGGCAACTTCGCACCCCAAGGAGCCATAAACATGGCACGTTATCGTGGACCCCGGCTGAAAAAGTGCCGGCAGGTGGGCATGGTGCTTCCTGGCCTCACGAACAAGGTCGCTCTCAAGCGCCCGTTCCCGCCAGGACAGCACGGCACACGCCGCAAGGGCAAGCAGTCGGACTTCAAGGAACGCATGGTGGAGAAGCAGAAGATGCGCTTCCACTACGGCATCCTCGAGAAGCAGTTCCGCCGCTACGTCACCGAGGCTTCCCGCCGCCGCGGCCCCACCGGCCGCATCCTCGTCACCCTGCTCGAGAGCCGTCTCGACAGCGTGGTCTGGCGTCTCGGCCTCGCCGCGACGATCCCCGGCGCCCGCCAGATGGTCGTTCACGGCCACATCAGCATCAACGGCGTCCGCACGGACCGCCCCAGCTTCCAGGTCAAGATGGGCGACGCGATCGCCATCCACCCGAAGAGCCGGGCCAAGCCGTTCATCCAGGCCGCCCTCGAGTTCGCCGCTGGTCGCGTCCGCCCCAGCTTCCTCGAGTTCGACCCGGCCCTCGCGGCCGGCAAGATGGTCGTCGCGCCCGAGCGCGAGGACATGCCGTTCGAGTGTGATCCCCAGAAGATCGTCGAGTACTACAGCCAGCAGATCTGACGTTCCCTCGGGAGCGCCGGTCTGTCGGTGCGGAGCCCTCCTCGCGAAAGCGGGCGAGGGCTCTCCTCTTTTTCCCCACCCGTCGGGGTCAGGGCGCCCCGGTGTCCGCGTCGATCGGATCCAGCGCAGCGATCGCGGTCAGCGTGTCGGACGCGGTGCGCCCGGCCTCGTCCTCGATGTCGATCCGGAGCAGGAGCTCCCGCCCGGCCAGCAGCTCCGGCGGCGTGTCCAGCTCCCCCTCGGCGAGCGCGTCCACGAGCAGGTACCCGTACATGCCCGGGTAGTAGCCGCCGCAGGGGGTGTCCTCGAGGATCTGCACCCGGTACGCGTTGTCCGAGACGACGGTGCCCTCGGGCTGCACGGCGATCGTGTAGTGCAGGGACACGATGGGATCGACGTCGTCGAGCCGCACGCTCGCGAGGACGTGCCAGCCCCCCTGCGGGCCGTGGACCATCGTCACCGCGTCGCCGTCGGCCGCGGGCTCGAAGGCCATCGCGCCGCCGCCGACCTCGACGCTCGCGGGCGAGGCGCCGCACGCGCCCCCGTCGGAGTCCGAACCGAAGGGCCCGTCTCCGGTGCACGCGAGCAGGAGGAACAACACCATCGGGCCTCCAGGAAGCGAGGGTCTACTTCGCCTTCTTCATCGCCATGTCCGAGTACCACCGCACCACGCTCGGCACCCAGCGCTGCGCCGCGACGGTCATCCGCCCGTCGAGACCGGGGATGATCGTGAAGCGGCCCCCTGCCACCCCCGCGAGCATCTCGTCGGCCACCGCCGCCGCGGACATCGTCTTCACGGTGCCGGCGATGGCCTTGGTCTCCTTCGGCTTGTACTGGTTCTCGAAGGCGAGCTGCGGGGTGTCCGTGTCGGGCGGGAGGCACACGCTCACCGCGACGTTGTGGGGCACCATCTCGCCGCGGAGCGCCTCGGAGAAGCCGTAGAGCGCGAACTTGCTCGCCGCGTACGCCGTGTACCCGTAGATGCCGATGATGCCGGCCATCGACGACACGTTCAGCACCGCCCCGCCGCCCTTCGCGACGAGGTGGGGGATGACCGCCCGGCACATGTTGACCGAGCCGAAGTAGTTGATGTCCATCATCTCGCGGAAGTGTTTGGACTCCAGCTCGAGGAAGCGACCGGGCATGACGACGCCGGCGTTGTTGATCAACACGTCCGTCGGGTGGAGCGCGAGGTGGGCGGCCACCTTCTCGATGACGTCGTCCTCGCGGGACACGTCGAGCGCGAGGACGTGGACGCCCTTGCCGCCGAGCTTCACGCGGGCCTCTTCGAGCACGTTCGCGCGCCGCGCCACGAGGGTGACCTCGGCCCCGGCCTTGAGCAGCCGCTCGGCCGCCGCGTACCCGATCCCGCTGGAGCCGCCTGTGAGCAGCACCGACTTGCCCTTGAAATACCCGTCGATCGACGCCATCAGGTCCCCTCTTCCGCGCATGTGAGCCAGATTTTCAAGCGTGCCCGGTCATCGTCCGTCGTGCCACCGAGCGGCGGCATCTCCGGCGTGTCGATCGCCGCGCGCGCCAGGATGCGGTCGCGCTGGGCCCAGGCGTCGTCCACGGTGTCGAAGACCACGCTCTCCGGGGCGCCCTTGCGATCGGGCGCGGTGGAGGCGTGGCACGACTGGCAGTTCTCCGTCAGGAAGCCCGCCCCGAACGTCTCGTAGGTGACGATGGGTTGGTCCGCGCAGGCGTCGACCTCGGCCGAGTCCGAGCCGCCGCCGGTACAGGCGGTAAGGACGGAGGCGAGGAGGAGCGACCACATGCAGGACCCCGAAGGAGCGCCGGAGACCGCCGTATAGTCGAGCCGGCCCCCGGACGCCACGGACCCGGGGGCCGCGGCCGCCCGCGCTTAGGCCAGCATGCCGAGGATCGGGTCGACCCCGTCCACGTAGGCAAGCGGATCCACGTCCGCCATCGCGAGTAACGTGGCGCCGAGCGACTCCGCGGAGAGGATGCTCCCGCCCTCGAAGATGTCCCCCGAGACGGTGTCGATCGGCTTGCCGTAGAAGCTGCGGTCGAAGCCGCCGATCACGCGGTCCCCGACGAGGTTCGGCCCGATGATCATCGCGCTCGTGTAGGGCCAGTGGTCCTTGCCGTTGAACGCGTTGAGCTGCGGCGAACGCCCCATCTCCGAGAGCACGACCACCACGGTCTCGTCCGCGAGGGTGGCCTCGGAGGTGCCCGGCGTCGCGGCGAGGGCCTGGAGGAGCTGCCCGACGCCGGAGAAGAGCGTCTCCCACAAGGGGGACTGCTGGTTGTCGTTGTCCGCGTGGCTGTCCCAGCCGAGCGCGCCGCCCGTCGAGGCCAGGGAGACGCACCGACTCACCCCGAGCGAGAGGGCGTCCACGGCCACCTGGACCTGATCCGCGACCTCGGTGCCGCCGGTGAAGCTCATGATGTACTGGAGGTCCTTGAGCGCGGCGGCGTGATCGACCGCGACCGCGAACTGGGCCGCTAACACCGCGTCGACCGCGGATCGCGCCCCCGCCGCCCGCGCCGCCGCCCGCCGCCCGAGGTAGCGGTCGAGGAGGCTCTCCGCGGGGGCGTTCGGGCCGCCGGTGACAATGTCCGCGTAGGTTCGCGAGCGCCCAGAGACGAGCGCCTCGAGCTGCCCGGAGGCGCCGGTGCGCGAGACCGCCACGCCGAGATCGCCGGGGAAGGACGGGCCCCCGAGCACGAGGTGGGGGAGCGTGTAGCGGTCGCGGTCGACCGAGGCGAGGATCGCGGGCCAGTCGGGCGTGAGGCCCGATGTCGTGCCGGTCATGGCGATCATCGTGCAGATCTCGTGGGCGATCGACCGGACCATCATCCCGTTCAGGATGACGGTCCGGTCGTGCCAGCCCTCGAGGAGCGTCCGCACCGAGGGGCGCGCGGGGTGGTCGACGAAGGAGATGTTGCCGACGGTCCCGCGCTGGGAGTCGGCCTCCATGTCCACGTCGTCGTTGGAGAATTCGTCGGCGAACACGCGCGTGGTGTCCCACCCGCCGGGCGCGAAGACGAACACGAACTTGGTGTCGGCGGCGGTCGCGGCGCGGGCGGTGCGCGGCGTCAGGCCGAGAGACGCGAGACCGGCCACGCCGACGGCGGTGCCAGACTGAAGGAGGCGGCGGCGCGAGAACATCGAAGCCTCCATCAATAGAAGAGGAAGTCGGGGTCACGGAGGAGCACGGACAGCAGGCCCGCCCAGGCGGCGCGGGGATCCCTCTCGACCGCGTAGAGGTCTGCCCAGAGGGCGAGGGCGGCTTCGACCTCCTCCCCGTCCGCCGCGACGACGCGGCCGAAGATCGCGCGGTGGAGCGCCTGGACCTGCGCGGCCATCGCCAGCCGGCCCGTCTCGGGCGTCTCCGTGAAGTCGACGGTGAAGAGCCGGCCCGGGTCCTGCTCGACGACGTACCAGGCGGCGGACTCGGCGAGCCGCTCCTGGACGAGCACGAGGGTGGCGTTCGGGCCGGTGGCGGTCGCCGTGACCGCGTAGCCGTCCGCGCCGCCGGCGAGCGTGCGGTAGCCGACGTTGTCGGTGCGGAGCAGGTCATAGTCCTGGTAGGTCCAGGTGTATCCGGTGAGCCCCTCCACGGAGGTCGCGAGCAGGTCCGGCGTCACCATCTTCTTGGGGACGTAGCCCTCGGCGTCCGTCACCCCGGAGAGGTAGCGCGGATCGTGCACGATCGACCGCATCAACGCCTTCATCGTGAGGCCGCCCTCGATGAACGCGTCACGATGCGTGACCAGCGCGGACGTGTCGGACGCGGCCACGTCGCGGCGAAGGAGCAGCTCCCATGCCTGCTCGACGGCGCAGGTCGGGAAGCGGTGGTCGGCCGCGATCTGTTGGCCGAGGTCGCGCAGGGAGTAGCCGGGCTCTCCATAGAAGGCGGGTGACTTGCCGCTGTAGTCGGCCCAACGGCCCTCCCGCTCCGGGAAGTACCGCACGTTCTCCAGGGGATTGCTGGGGTCGTACCACCAGAAGCCGAAGAAGTAGCCCGCGAGCGGGTCGAGGCTGCCGTGACAGTTCGTGCAGGACGGGTCCGTCTCGATCGCGGTGTTCACGGCATCCTCGTCGAGGAGGTTGACGTTGCGGTCGAACTCGAGGGGGCGGACGAGGTAGTCGTTGCAGAGCAGGAGGAGCGAGGCGGTGTTCGCGCGTTTGCGGTTCGCGTTGCTGTCGGTCGAACCGTACCGCCACCACAAGGAGTTCGTGGAGAGGACGCCCGCCGCGGGACGCCCGTCGGTGTAGCGCGACACCTGCCACCCCTCCCCTTCCGGCCGTTCAATCGGCCAGATCGCGGCCGTGACGGGGTCGGCCATCGTCCAGTCGGCGGTGACGATGTCCGTCCAGGGGAGGTCGTTCGCCGCGACGTGCCCGAGGATGGCCAGGGCCTCCTCCCCCGTCGACACCTCGAACGCCGCCTGATCGGTGAGGCCGTAGGTGGCGGCGTTCACGTAGATGGAAGGCGCGCGCGTGAGGTAGAGCTCGCTCCAGAGGTCGCGGACGCGGCCCTCGTAGCGGGGGTCGTCGAGGAAGGCGTCGATCAACGGGTCGAGCGCGGCGGCGTCGCCCTCGACGCGCGTGAGCTCCTCCACGGAGGGGCGAACCCCGCGCAGGTCGAGGCTGACGCGGACCAGCGCGTCCGTCGCCGACATGGCGGGGATCGGCGCGACGTCGGGCGTGGAGGGCGCCGGGGCGCAGGCGAGTAGCCACATCACCATGGGGTCGCCTCCCAGCCGAGCAGGCCGCTGAAGTCGGCGCAGACGGCGCCGAGGGGCTCGCCGCGGAACCACGCAGAGCCGCAGCCGTCACAGAGGGAGGCGTCCGAGGCGGTCTCCGCGTCGGGAGGGCCGTCGAACACGATGTCGTACCAGTTGCCCGCAGCGTCCCGCACCGAGATGACGCCGCTCGGCTCCGTCGGGCAGGTCGATCCAAGGCCCGCGTCGAACAGGACCACCGCGTCGAACACGACGGTGTCGAGCTCCCCTCCGAGGCCCGAGAGGCCGCCGTCGATGGACATGTACTGCCCGTAGGAGGGGGCGTCGTAGGCCGTGAGGACCACGTCCGGCGACACGCCGGTCTCCAGCCAGGTCCCAGCGGCCTCGGGGCCGTCCCACGCGAAGCTGCCCTGGATGGCGGACTGGAAGTACACGTACCCAGGCGCAGTCGCGGTGAGGCTCGAAGCCGACCCGCCGGCCGAGTAGGTATAGCCCTCGGGCGTCACGATCTCCGCGACGCCGTAGACGGTGTCCCCGTCGTAGATGACGCCGGGCTCGGCCTCGTAGGCGTCATAGACCTGGTGGAAGCTGTACCCGCTGAACCGCGCGCCGGTAGAGGCCGTACACGTGTCGTACCAGTACTCGCTGCCCTGGTAGTCGTAGTACGCCGGGCAGGACTCTTCGGCGCCCTCCATCGCTTGGTCATACGCCGGGAAGATCGGTGCGGCAGTGAGGGTGAGCACGAGCGCGAGCGCAGCATCCACGGCGCCCTCGAGGTCCCCGGCGGCGAGCTCGGACACCGGGGGATCCTCTTCCTCGAAGATGTAGGCGGCGGGCTCGTCGGCAGTCACGACGGGCTCCTCCGGAGCATCGGGCGTACACCCGACGAGCAAGGCGGAAAGGAGCAGTGAGAGACGCATAGAGCCCTCCGTTCGACGAACCTCTACAGTGTGCCACGATCGGGCCCGCGCTGCGCGCCGGCGTCGTCCTCCTCGCGCACCCAGAGGCCGGTCTCGACGGGGTCGAGGGCGTAGGCGATGAGCCCGTTGACGCGCTCGCCAAAAGGGATCCTCCGAGAATCGCGCGATCGTAGCGCGCGCCCCGTTTCGCGCCGGCCGGGTGGCCACCGTTAAGCGGATCACTTAGCAGCGCCGCCCCGCGGGTGCTCATGCACGTCGTCCAGCTCCTCTGCCAGATCGGCGCCATCCTCCTCGCCGGGCGCCTGCTCGGCCGCCTGATGCGACGCCTCGGCCAACCGACGGTGATCGCCGAGATCCTCGCGGGCATCCTCCTCGGGCCCTCGCTGCTCGGCGTGATCTCCCCCGGCGCGCTCGACGCCCTGTTCCCCGCCGCGAGCCTTCCCGTGCTCGGGATGACCGCGCAGCTCGGGCTCGTCTTCTTCATGTTCCTCGTGGGGCTTGAGTTCGACCCGAGCCTGCTCCGCGGGCAGGGCCGGTCCTCCGTCGCCATCAGCAACGCCGGGATCATCGTCCCGTTCGTCCTCGGAGCCATCGCCTCCATCCCCCTGCACGCCACCCTCGCGCCCGCCGGCGTCTCCCGCATCGCGTTCGGCCTCTTCCTCGGCGCCGCCATGAGCGTGACGGCGTTCCCGGTCCTCGCCCGCATCCTCGCGGAGCGCCGCCTCATCCGCACGCGCGTGGGTGCCCTCGCGCTCGCCGCCGCCGCCGTGGACGACGTGACCGCGTGGTGCATGCTCGCCTTCGTGGTGGCCGTCGCCGGCGCCGCGGGCGTGGGCCCCGCGCTCCAGACGACCGGCCTCGCCATCGTCTACGTGCTCGTGATGTGGAAGGTCGTCCGCCCGATGCTCGCGCGCATCGGGCCGCGCGGCGGGCTCGCGGTCAGCAGCGACACCATCGCCTTCGTCTTCCTCGTGCTCCTCGCCTCCGCAGCGGTGACCGAGTGGATCGGCATCCACGCCCTCTTCGGCGCCTTCCTCCTCGGCGCGATCATCCCGCGCGACCGCGGCCTCCACACCGTGCTCGTCGAGAAGATCGAGGACTTCGTCACGATCGTCCTCCTCCCGCTGTTCTTCGCGTACAGCGGTCTCCGCACGCAGATCGGCCTGCTCGACGACCCCACCGCGTGGTGGACAACGCTCGGGATCATCACCGTCGCGTGCGTCGGCAAGTTCGGCGGCACCGCGGCCGCCGCGCGGCTCACGGGGCTCGACCTCCGCTCCTCTGCGGCGATCGGCGTGCTGATGAACACCCGCGGCCTGATGGAGCTCGTGGTGCTCAACATCGGGCTGGACCTCGGGGTCATCTCCACCGAGCTGTTCGCGATGATGGTGATCATGGCGCTCGTGACGACGTGGATCACGTCCCCGCTGCTCGAGCGCATCTTCCCCGCCGCGAAGATGGCCGAGGAGGCCGCGCTCGACTCCGCCGCGCGCACCGCCGCCGCCGCGACGCTCCTCCCGCTCGAGCCCGTCCCCGCCGTGCTCGTGTGCGTCTCCGACCCCGGCATCGCCCCCGCGCTCGTGCACCTCGCCGACGCGTGGACGCGGCGCACGAAGGGCGCGGTCTGGGCGCTCCACCTCTCGCCGACCGCCCGCTTCTCGGAGTCGATGCAGGGGATCGATCGCGACGAGGATCCACTCCAGGCCGTCGCTGCCACCGCCGCCGCCGTCGGCCTGGCCCTCGACCCGCTCTCCTTCCCCTCCGCCACCCCCGGCGACGACATCGTGCGCGTCGCGCGTCTCAAGCGCGTGCCGCTCGTCCTCATCGGCGTGCACCGCTCCGCCTTGCTCGGCGAGACCCTCGGCGGCGCCACCGGCATCATCCTCCGCGACGCCCCCGCGGACGTCGGCGTCCTCATCGACCGCGGCCTCGGCGCCCTCCGTCGCGTGGGTCTCATCCGCGGCACCGGCCCCCACGCCGACGCCGCCGAGCGCCTCGCCGCCCGGTTCGCGGCGGAGAGCGGCGTCGAGGTGGTCCCCCTCGCCGACGCGACCGGCCGGGAGGCCCCCGACGGGCTCGACCTCATCGTGGCCCCCTTCGCCGCGTCCGGCCTCGTCTGGGGGAGCGCCATCCCCGAGGGCGGCGCCACCTCCTGGCTCCTCGTCTACGGGTCCGAGGCGCACCGCGCGGCCGTCGCGCCCGCGGCCGACCTCGGGGCGACGGGCTGATGCACGTCGGCGCCTCGCTCCGCCTCCTCCGGACGGAGGCGGGCCTGAGCCTCAAGACCCTCGGGCAGGCCATCGGCGTGTCCGCCGCCTACCTCTCGCGCGTCGAGAACGGCCACGATCCCGCCCCCACCGCCGACCGCCTCTGCGCCATCGCCCGCGTCTTCGGCCTGCCCTCGGAGCTGTTGCTCGACCTCACGGGGCGCGCCGCGGTGCCAGGCGCCCCCTCCCTCGCCTCGCGCACGCTCCTGCAGGAGGTCGCCCGCCGCCGCCTTGGCCCCGCGCAGATCGGCCGCGTGCTCGACTTCATCGCGCGCGAGTTCCCCGAGGGCCCCGCCGCCCCGGGCATCGCCGGCCTGCTCACGCCCGACCGCGTGATGCTCGGCGTGCGCGTCGGCCGGCTCGAGGACGCCGTGGACCTCGCCGCCATGCGCCTGGTCCCCGACGGCGGGTCCGAGGCCCTCGCGCAGGCCCTCCACGCGCGGGAGTACGTCTTCCCGTCGGCCGTCGGCGCGGGCCTCCTGCTCCCGCACGCCGCGGGGTTCGCGCCCAGCCCCACGGCCTGCCTCGTGCTGCTCGACCCCCCCTGCGACGCCGCCACCCCCGACGACGCCCCGATCCGCGCCGTCCTCGCGGTGATCGGCCTCGGCGAGGGCGCCCCGGCGCTGTCCTGGCTCGCGCGCGCCGCCCGCCTCGCGGATCCCGAGCTCATCGCCCAGTTCACGGCCGCCCGCAGCGTGTCGGAGGTGATGGGGAGCCTCGCGGGCGCCGGCTAGGGCGCCCCGAACGGCGCGCTCACCAGCGGATGCGGCCCGTGGCGGTGACGAGCGACACCACCCCGCCGCCCATCTCCGCGGAGGCGAGCAGGTGCCCGCCCTGCAGCACGAGCGCCGGCTTCGCCTTCACGCCGAGCACGGTGGCGTCGACGTTCCCGACGGTCACGGCCCAGTCCAGCTCGGTGCCGAGCCAGTAGCCGGCGGTCGCGTCGCCGAGGTGGTTCACCGGCACGCCGCCGTTCCGGTACGTGGCGAAGGACTGCGAGATCGGGCTGGTGTTCCACGCGAGGAGCGCGCCCGCCTTCAGGTCGAGCCACGGGCGGGGCGTGACGCCCACGACGGGCTGCACGAAGGCCGCGTGCCGCACCGCGCCCTCGCCGACGAGGGCCTCGGCGCCGTAGGGGGCGCCGCCGGAGTGCGTCGGGTCGGACACCTGGGCGTAGGCCGCAGCGTCCACGGCGCCCTGGAGCTCGTCGAAGAGCACCATGCCGGCGTCGAGGTCGCGGTCGAAGGAGAAGTCCTGGGAGACGCCGTCGTCGGGGTTGCCGTCGCCGGTGGCCCAGCCGCCGCGCGCGACGATGCGAAGCACGTCCTTCAGCGCGTCGGGGCGGGCCTCCACGAGGGCGAGCGCCCCCGCGGAGCGCACCGCGAGGCCGTCGGTGGACGTGTAGGACTGCGCGCGGCTCGTGCTGCCGAAGATGCCGGCGGCCTCGCCGGCGACGCGGAGGGTCCACCCGCCGAGGGCCACGGGGGCGTCACCGTAGAGGTCGATCACGCCGACCTCGGTGGTGCGGAGCGCGTCCGCCTCGGTCTGGTGGCGGTAGACGCCGTAGAGGCCCGCGTGCGCGGCGTCGGCCTCGCCCCAGACCACGCTGGCGATGCCCTGCCACGCGGCCTGACCGCCGGTGAAGGGGCTCCACGTCGCGGTGTCGTCGGCCACGACGCGGTCGCCGGCGAGCACGACGGTGAGCGGCTTGCCGACGATGGGGCGGGTGCCGACGCGGACGCGGATGACGCGGTCGCCGAAGTCGGAGCGGCCGAAGTCGGGGTCGTGCGCGCCGTCGTTAGCGACGAGGCCGAGGCCCCAGTGGCTGGTGACGAGGCCCGCCTCCACGCCGACGACGCCGAGGCGGCCGTCCACGGAGAGGCGGCGGGCGACGAGGGTGTCGGCCTCGGAGAAGCCCATCGCGTCGCGACCGCGCTCGTCCTCGGTGCCGCGGACATCCCAGGGATCCCCGGCGAGCTGGCCGGAGAGGAGGTCCCACTCGGTGCGGATGCCCCAGGTGTCCTCGCGGTAGCCGAGCCCGGCGCGTAGGCGCCCGTCGAGCACGGCGCCCTGCCCGAGGGTGTGGCCCTCGGTGTCCAGCACGAGGCCGGTGGGCGGGAGGCTGCCGAGGAGGCGGACCTCGCCGGTGGTGGAGAAGCGGTCGCGCAGGGGCGGCGTGACGGGCTCGGGCGCGGCGGCGTCGGCGGCGGGCGGCGCGGGGGCGTCGGCGGCAGGCGGCGCG
>CAJBVW010000504.1 GCA_903959175.1 uncultured Pseudomonadota bacterium | reverse complement strand
GCGTGTTGGCCCTCGTCCTGCCCATCCTGGTCGCGCGCCATCGCGCCTCCAGCAACATCGAGAACCTCAACTCGGTCCTGCGGCCCTACCTCGCCGTCCAGAAGCACGCGCAACCGGGAATGGGGGCGCCACAAGGGGACCTCGGCCCACGAGGTCCTCACGGGAGAGGTGGTGCCGGATTGGCTCACGTTCCTCGGCTACCCGCCGAGGCAGGGCGCGCCCGCGGCCTGACCGCCTGGCCGGACACCCTTGTCGTCGACTACGCCCCGTAGGTGGAACGGATGCGCATCAGCACCATGCGGTTGTGCTGCTCCACCGCGTTCCCGATGAAGAAGAGGTCGATGAGCGGCCAGATGCCGCAGGTCAGCCACCCGAGGAACAGCATCGCGACGCCGATCGCTACGTCACCGGCGTACATCCGCCCGATGCCGCCGAAGCCGATGAACACGAGGAGGCTCAGCCCGATCGCGACGCCGCTGTCCTTGCGGCTGCGAAAGTAGAACATGTGCGCCTCGGCGCGCCGCTCGGCCGGGAGCTGGTTCGCCCACTGCAGCATCTCGAACTCGACCATGTCGGCCATCGCGTCTCCGGGTGAGGATGGGACAAATTAAGGGTCCACCCTCTTCCACGGCCCGCTATCCCGGCCTCTCCGTCGGTGCTCGGCTCTCCGCTCGAGTCGGAGGACATCGCATGGAGTCGGCACATCGGGGGGCGTGCGCCTGTCGACACGCGTTAGTCCCACCCGCTCGCAGGTCGAGCCCTGGCTTGACGCGGAGTAGCAGTGCTGACCGTACGGACCCGTTTCTACCTCACGACGGCGGTCACCGCGCTGATCGTGATCCTCGGCTCGGTCAACGAGATTCGCGCCGACGCGGATGCGCTTTACGAGTTTCACGAGGTCGAACTCCATGAGTACGAGGCGACGCTCGCAGGCGTGATGGGCTTGGGGAGCGTCGCGGTCTCCACGTGGGTGTTCGACAACACGTTCTGGGACGACATGGGCGCCTTCGTCGACGGAGGATGTATCGACGAGCCCTGGGCGCGCGACAACCTGGAGAGCGCGCACGGGAGCGTAGGGCTGCAGGGGCTCTACTTGCTCGCGCCGGACGGCCGCTCCTGCTTCACGTCGCAATCCGAGGGGTTCGCGCTCGCCCAGGATCCGGCGTGGGCGGCCACCCTGAGCACGGTCGTGCGGTCGCCCAGCCGGGTCAACCGGTTCTACATGGCTTCGGGCGGCGCGGTCGTCGAGATCTTCTACGCCACGATCCATGCCTCGGCCGATCGTGCGCACGCCGGACCGATCGGGGGCTACCTCGTCGCCGCGCGAAAGCTCGACGAGCAGGCGCTCGGAGGGGTCACCGCGGTCGTGCGGGGAGATGTGCGGATCGTCGCGGTGGGTGCACCTCTACCCGCCGAGAGCGTGGGCGAGGTCGCGGCGCTCCTCCCGCTCAACGGCATCGACGGGCGCCCTGTGGCCCAGCTCCTCGGCACACGCGTGCTCACGCGGCTCGCCGCCATGGAAGAGAGTCAGGCCAGGCGCGGAGCGCTGGTCCTCGCCGCTGGCCTGATCTCGGTGCTCGGCCTGATCTACCTGCAACGACGGTGGTTGTTCCTCCCGTTCGAGCGCCTCACGCGGAGCGTCGACGCGGGAGACGCGAAGGCGTTGCGCGCGCTCGAAGCGAGCGCCGACGAGTTCGGCGCCCTGGCACGGGTCCTGATCCGCGTCTTCGCGTTCCGGGACGAAGAGCAGAAGATGATCGCCGCGCTGCGGGAGGAGTCCACGCGCCGCCACCAGCTCTCCGTGGCGCTCGAACGCGCGGGCAACGCGGTCGCGATCACGGATGTTTCATTCAGGATCATATGGGCAAACCAGGCGTATTGTGCTGTTCACGGCTACGCCGAGTCTACGGTCGTCGGCCGGCACCCGCTGCGGGTGCAGCTTGGTGACGCATCTCCGGACAGCGCGGCGATGCTCAGCACGCTGTCGATAGCGGAGGGCCGTTCCGTCGTCTTGAGCCGGGCGCCCTCGGGCGAGACCTTCTGGAACGAAATCGACGTTCGCCCCTACCATGACGACGCCGGCGAGCGTCTCGGCTACACGCTCATCGAGTCCGACGTGACCGAGCGGCGGCTCTCCGACGAGCTGAGCCAGGTGAGCGTGGCGCTCAACGAGGCCGCAAGCCCGAGCATGTCCCGCGAGGCCTTCCTGGAGCGCGCGCTCGCCGCCCTCCGGACGATCAGCGGGGTGTGCTCCGTGCGGATCGAGCCGGCCGCGAGCGCCGAGCGGGGCCTGACCGACCCCGAAGACGACGCGATCCTCAGCCTCACCACGGACATCCCGGGCGCCGCGGGCGCGGCCGGTCGCCTCGTCGTCGAGCTCACGCCGGAGGCGCCGCGTCGCGAGGCGCTGCGGACGGGCATCATCGAGGTAGGGAAGCGCATCGTGGAGATGCTCGCGCAGCGCGATGATCGTCTGCGTTTCGCAGCGGTTTTTCAGTACTCTCCGGATGCGCTGCTCCTGCTCGATCCCCAGGGCCGGATGCACGGCGCCAACCCCGCCGCGCTCGCGATGCTCAGCGCGCTCCCGAAGCTTGGGGCCGTCCCGCTCGCCGAGCTCGTCGAGGGCTGCGCGGAGGCGCTCCAGCGTGTCCTCGGGCCCGATGCGAGCGTGGCGACCTTCGACACCGAGACCTTCGTCCGCCTCGACGGCGGCGCTCGCCTGGCCGTTGACGCTCGCTACACGCGCGTGGGCGGACCGGACGGCGATTCGGCGCTGCTGACCCTCCGCGACATCCGGGCCCGGCTCGCTGCGGAGGCCGAGCTCGCGGCGCAGCGCGACGTGGCCACGCGCCTGCACGCGCTGCGCGACGCGCTGGGCGTCATGCTCGGCCGCCTCCCCGTGAGCATCCTCCTCCTCGACGCCGACGGGTCGATCTCCTACGTCAACGACGCCTGTCGCGACCTGCTCGGCGTTTCGTCCACCATGTCCCTGCCGATCGTCCTGCCCGCGGAGCTCGCACGCGCGCTCGATCTCGCGGAGCTCACCTCGGAGGCCTACACGGCCACGGCGCGCCGCCCCCTGGACCGCGAGCTGCCGCGCTGCGACGGCGAGCGCATCTGGGTCGAGCTGTCCGCCGAGTCGATCTCGTTGAACGATCAGGAGCACCTGCTCGTGTCGCTCGTCGAGATCAGCGCACGCAAGAAGTCCGAGAGCGCCCTCCGCGACGCGCGCGATCTCGCGGAGCAGTCCCTGAGCGCAAAGGACGCCTTCCTCGCCAACACCAGCCACGAGCTGCGCACCCCGATGAACGCCATCGTCGGCTTCACGCACCTGCTGGGGCAGACGGCGCTGGACGAGCGCCAGGCGGACTGGGTGAAGAAGGTCGGCATCGCGGCGCGCCACCTGCTCGAGCTGCTCCACGAGCTGCTCGATCACGCCAAGCTGACCGCGGGAAAGCTGGAGCTGGAACAGGGTCCGCTGGTGTTCGGCGACCTCGTCGAGCCCCTTGTCGAGCTGTTCACCGACCGGGCCCACGAGAAGGGCATCGAGCTGGTCACGACCATCGCGCCCGAGCTGCGGGGTACCTTGCTCGGGGACGGTCGCCGTCTCAAGCAGGTGTTGCTGAACCTCCTTTCGAACGCCGTGAAGTTCACGGAGCACGGTCGCGTGGAGGTGACCGCCACCGTGGCGGACCTCAGCGCCACCCAGTGCACCGTGGCGATCGAGATCCGCGACACCGGGATCGGGATGTCCGCCGTGGATCTCGAGCGCATCTTTCAGCCCTTCGTCCAGGTGGACAACTCCCGGACGCGCCGCTTCGGCGGCACCGGGCTCGGGCTCTCCATCTCGCGCACCCTGCTGGAGCTCATGGGGGGGCGGCTGTCCGTCCGGAGCGAGCTCGGCGTGGGGAGCGTGTTCCGATGCCTGGTCCCGCTGAGCCGGGTTGACGCGGCCCCGCCGGCCCCGCCGATCGCAGAGGAGGACGGCCTCCGGTTGGCCAGGCTCAAGAACACGCGCATCCTGATCGTCGAGGACAACGCGATCAACGAGGAGATCCTCCTCGAGCTCCTCGCCCCGTACGGCATCTCCCCGGTGGTGGCGCGCACCGGAAAGGAGGCCCTCGAGCGCATCGCGACGGCGGAGCGGGAGCGGGGCGCCACGCCGTTCGACCTCGTCCTGATGGACATCCAGATGCCCGAGATGGACGGCCTCGAGGCGACGCGGATCATCCGTGCCCTTCCCGACCCCGATGCCGCGCGACAGCCGATCGTCGCGATGACCGCGCACTCGATGGAGCGCGATCGCCTCGAGAGCGTCGCGGCGGGAATGAACGGTCACCTGAACAAGCCCATCGAGCCCCAGGCCCTCGAGCGGCTCCTGCTCGACTGGCTCGCGCCCCGCCCGGAGGGGGCGTAGGGGCGCCCGGGGCCTACCCGGACGCGCTCCCTTCATCCACCCACCATCGACCGCGCCAGCGCCACGCCCTCGGCCCCGAACCCGGCGCGCGCGAGGCTCCACTTGAGCCCGAAAGGTACGCGCCCGAACAGCGTCAACATCACGACGCGCAGCTCGGCGGCGGTCAGCCCGTCTGAGAGGTAGCCGCTCCACAACGGCGGCGGCAACGTGAAGAAGTGATGGAAGAAGGCGCGCGTGGTCACCGGGTCCATCGCGAGCAGGGCCTCGAGGCCGAAGCGGTAGAGCGCGCGGCGCTGCCGACGATCGCGCGGCCAGAGCGCCTCCCAGCCGGCGGCGACGGCGCGCGCCGGGGTGCCACCGCGGGCGCCGAGGGCGAGCGCCACCTGTTCGGCCACCACGGGGGCGGCGGCGAGCACGCGCGGGAGGAGGTACCCGGTGGCGGGGTGGATCATGCCTGCGGCCGCGCCGAAGCCGAGCACGCGCGGATCGTGGGGCACCTCGCCCCCCATGGGGATCGACACCCACTCCTCGGGCTCGTCGCTCATGCCGGGCACGCCCCGCGCGGCGAGGCGGCGGTCGAGCCGCGCGGTGAGCACGGCGGCAGGCATTCCGGGGCGCGCCGCGAGGCACGTCTCCTCGACGAAGACGCGACCGTCCGCGAGGGGCAACACGTAGAGGAACGTGGCGGGGCCGTCGTCGTCGCCGGGCAGCGGGTCGAAGTCCATCAAGCCGGCGCGGTCGGCGGGCCAGGGCGAGCGGGCGAGCGGGAGCACGCGGCCCACGGCGGTCTGGAGGGCAGGCGCGGGCGTCGCGGGGAGCTTCAAGAGGGCGGGCCGATGGCCGGCGGCGTCGATCACGAGGGCTGCTTCCAACGTGGAGCCATCGTGAAGCGTGACCGTGCTCCCAGTGATCGAATGCGCCACGCTCCCGACGGCACCGGCCACCCAAGTGACACCCCCACACCGCGCGTACAGCGCCCCCGCGAGCGCCGCCTTGTCCACGCGGGCATAGGCGCGGTCGAGGTCGTGGACGCGCGGCACCCCCGCCGCGTCGGGGCCGAAGCGCGCGACGGCGCCGGGCCAGCGTTGGTCGGTGTGGGCGCCGTGGCCCACGGCGTCGAGCTCGTCCTGCCACGCGCAGTAGGTCGGGCGCCACACCGGCGGGCCGTCGACCGGGGCGTCGGGGGCGACCACGGCCACGCGCAGCCCGTGGGCGGAGAGCGCGGCGGCGAGGGCGATCCCGGCGGGGCCGGCGCCGAGCACGAGGGCGTCGAACATGGGCCATACTTAGTACCCGTTAAGCCCACCACCTCACGAAGCGCCCATAGTAAGGGCATATTCGGCTCCACATCAATACTTTGAATTTGACCATTTATATTTAAGTCCACACAACCTCCT
>CAJBVW010000503.1 GCA_903959175.1 uncultured Pseudomonadota bacterium | reverse complement strand
GGACAGCTACGTCCTCTCCGTTCCGGACTGGGTCGAGGGGAAGATCTCGTGGAAGGACGGGATCCGCGGGCTCGACGAGATCCGGCAGCGCGGTGAGGCCGTCAAGAAGGGCGAGCTCTACTACTACCAGCTCAACGAGAACGTACGGGGGAAGGTTACGATTGGCTCGTCGACCATCCTCTTCCAGTTCGTCCCGGCACCCCCCGAACCGGTGCGGGCGGCCAGCGCCGCGGACTTCCGGCCTCGCTTCTTCGACGAGGATGACCCCCTCTTTCACGGCCTCCTCGGCCTGTTCTCTCTCGTCGGTGCCCTGTTCATGACGTGGATCTACGCGACTCCCCCGCGTGAGCGCGTCGATCTCGACTCCCTGAAGGACGCGCTCGACCTCGTCGTCGAGCGGAAGATCGACAAGCCCATTGAGATCATCCAGGAAGAGGCGACCGACGTGGACGGACCCAAGGACGAAAAGAAGGTGGAGAAGACTCCGGCGAAGGAAGAGAAAGTGCAGACTCGCTCCGACACGCCGCAGCCCCCCAGCAAGGACTCGGTGGCCAAGAAGTCTCTCCTCCTCCAGATGATCGGCACCAACGGCAACGCCAACGGTGAGAACGCCGTGGCCGACATCCTGGGCGACGACGCCGCGAGTATGGCCGGCCTCGACCGCGCGCTCGCGGGCGTCTCGGGCGTTCAGCAGGCCGACGCGGGAAACATCGGCGTCAAGTCGGGCGGCGCCGGTGGTCGTGCGGACGCGACCGTGGGCGTCGGTGTCGCGACGGGCGGCAACGCCAACGTCGGTACCGGCACGGTCAAGGTCAAGGTCGCGAAGGTCGACATGGGTACCGCCGACGCGGACGTTGAGGAAGGGGACGCCGGGAACATTTCGACCGTCGTGCGCAAGAGCCAGGGCCGCATCACCACCTGTCTGGATCAGGCGCTGAAGTCGAACCCTTCCGTGAACGGCCGCGTCTCCGTGGGGTGGACCATCCAGGCCGGCCGCGTCACGGAGTCCCACCTCGTCAAGAACTCCACGGGGGATGACACTCTCGGTCAGTGCATCACGAAGTCGGTGCGCGCGTTCCGCTTCGACGAAACGTTGACCGCCAACGTCGCTGAATTCCCTTGGGTCGTTTCTGGTCAATAGCGGTGAACGCCGCTTTTACAGGCGGTGTTCTCCGGACCCTGGTATACGTATGCTGATCTGGAGCTCGACATGCGCCGTTTCATCTGGATGCTGGGTGCGCTCGCCCTCTCCCTCACTAGCCCTGCCGTCGCCCAGACGCCGGGCATCACGGGGGAGCTCGAGCAGTCCGCGACCACGTCTCCGAAAGAGAAGACGGAGTTTGCAGACGCCGCGGTCGCCGAGATCGAGGGCGCTGTGAAGACCGTCGAAAACCTCCTCGGCGACGCCGAGAAGGAAAAGAACGTCGAAGAGATGGAGTGCATCTCCCGAAAGTTGACCCCTCTGCGGGCGCTCTTCGAGGTATCGAGGCAGTCCAGCAACACGATGCGGCTCTCGCTCGCGTCGAACGATGGCGTGCACGCGGAACAAGAATTCCGCAAGGTGGCCGTCGCGCTGACCAAGGCGCGCGAGTTCCTCGCCGAGGCTCAGGCCTGCACCGGCGACACCGGCGTCGAACGCGGCGATTCGTCGTCCACCGTCACCGAAACCAGCGAGAACCCCATCGACGGAGACCTCGACATCCTCGACATCGTCGTGAGCATCGAGCCTCTCGGCAGCCCCCGCTGAAGGAGCGCCGTAAGCCTGCGGGGCTTGCGATCTTCGTTCGGGCGGGACATGTTGATGAGAGCTGGTCAAGGTTGTCGGCGTTGCGCTGGTAACGAGCTGGGTAGAGGCGGGAACGGATGCTGCGTTGGACAACTCGAGGATGCATCGGAGCCTGCGTGGCGCTGGCCGTGGTCGGCATCGCGCCGCCCGCCGGCGCGGCGCCGGGCGACCACATCCGCGTAGGGGACGCCGCCGTACTCACCCCTTCGGTGATGTCCGGATTTGAATACAACTCCAACGTCTACCTGGCCGACGGTCGTGAGCAGAACGTCTTCGGCGGCGCCTCCTGGGTGCTCAAGCCCGAGCTCCAGCTGGAGTTCAAGGGCAACAAGGTCCAGATCGACTTCGGCGCCGGTTGGAATCTGAAGAAGTTCTTCGACTTCCAGGACGACAACATCGAGCTCCAGAACGCCGACCGGTTCACGGACTTCAACGCCACGTTCGGCGTCCTCGCGCTGCCGAAGAGCCTCGTGGGCGTTCGGCTGGACGATCGTTTCGAGGTCCAGGGCCAGCCCGGCGAACTCCCGACCGCGGAAGAGAGCGCCCTACTCGTCCACCTGTCGAACGACACCAACGGCGGGCTCACGCTCCGGCCGGGCTCCGCGCTCGAATTCGACGTTCTGGGTAACGTGGGCGTCGATCGGTACACACTCCCCGAGTCGCTCGTCGGCGACTCCGGCGGGGAGGCGAACATCAACAACCGGACGAGCTACGGCCCGGTGGTGAACGGACGCTGGCGCTTCCTCCCCAAGACCTCGTTGACGGGCACCGCGTCCGTCAATTGGACAAACTGGGAGAACAACCTCGTCTCCGCCATCGGCCCTGAGGCGGACGGCGTCGACTACGGCACCTACATCGGCAAGCCCGACGCGCTGGCGTGGCGGACGATGTGGGGCGTCCGCGGCCAGTTCACCCCGAAGCTCGCGGCTGGGGTCGAGGTCGGGTACGGTCAGATGTACTACGACGAGACCGGCGTCATCGAGGCCGGGCAGTCGCTCGCCGGCAGCAGCCAGGAGATCGAGATCATCGGCGACGAGAACTTCGCCCGCGATCTGACCTCCTTCAGCGAAGGCTTCCTCGTCAACGCGCAGCTGGCCTATTCGCCCATCCGGAACCACAAGGTCACCTTCGGGTACCGGAAGGACTTCCAGGACGCGTTCTTCACCAACTACGTGGCCTACAACTACCTGTTCCTCCGCTACGAAGGGATCGCGATCCAGCGCCTCGGCGTGACGGGGGAAGTCACCTACCGGATCGACGCCTTCCACGGCGAGATCTCCCGTGACGATCAGAACGTCGCGCTCAAGCTCGGCGGGGCCTGGAGCTTCAACGACGCGCTCTCCGCGGGCTTGTCCGCCGGATGGACCGAGCGTGCCTGCGTCGATCCCGAATGCGAGAACGGCGTGTTCTACGCCACCCAGTACGACAACTTCTGGGGCCTCGTCGGGGCGACCTTCACCTACTGACCTGTCGGTTCTCGTCACGCCGTGATTGTTTCCCTCACGAAGGGGAGGGCGGCGGCGGATGAGAATGCTATCGTGCAGTTCGGCTCGGAGGCGCGGATGGTGTTCTGCTTGTTGATGGCCCTCGGGGTGCACGCGGCAGAAGGCACGTCCCCGGACGTGTTGACCTACCCCATCGGGCCGGGAGACGAAGTTCGGGTGGATGTGGTCGGCGAGGCCGACATGAGCGGCGTCTTCCGCGTCAGCGGGGACGGCGCGATCGACATTCCCTACGGTGGCCGTGTGCCTCTCGCCGGCCTCACCGTGGACGAGGCGAAGCGCGCCATTACCGTGCATCTCGGCAAGAACGTTCTCGCCCGGCCGCAGGTCGTGGTCGACATGGAGACCTACGGCAGCCGCACCGTGAACGTCACGGGCGGGGTCACCAAGCCCGACTCGTATGCCTTCGAAAAGGGACGGACCACGGTGTCCGACCTGCTCGTGCGCGCCGGCGGCCTCGCGGATGCGAGCGCCACCCGCGCCACCATCACCCGAGAAGTCGCGGGCTCCACCCAGGTCATCCGTGTCGATCTCGAGCAAATCAATGCGGGGAACCCGGAGGCGGACGTTGAGCTCCGCACGGGTGACCGGCTCCACGTTCCGCCGGTGGAGTCCGTTTTCGTGGACGGGCAGGTGCAGAAGCCGGGCGCCATCTCCTACCGTGACGGGATGACCATCACCCAGGCCATCACGCAGGCCGGGAGCACGCTCGGCACCGCCCGGAAGACCGCCGCGTACATCATGCGTGGGGACGAGCGCATCCCCGTGAACCTCAAACGGATCCAGAGCGGCGAGGAAGCGGACATCGTCCTGCGCCCGAGTGACCGCGTCTACATCCCTGAGTCCGCGTTCTAAGGTGGGCTTGGCGCGCGCCCGTCCCTCGGAGCAGCGCGAGCTTGAGGGGTGACGCGTCAAGGGGAAGGGGGTACCATGGGCCCGACGAGGCTTCATGGCACGCGTGCGAAACAGCTCCTCCTCTGCCGGCGACCGCGCGGGCTCCGACATGCCGGCGAAGGGGAGCGCCAATCTCCCGGCGCCCCGGCCGAAGACGGCAGGTAGCGCCCGTCGGAAGAAGCCGGTTGTCGGTGTCGCCGCTGCGTCCAGCGCCCTGGATTCCGCCGTCGTCGGGCAGGTCGTGCTCATCAGCGCACTCGCGGGCTGCGCCTTCGCCCTCGTCGCGCTCGCCAGCTACGACCCGCACGACGTGTCGCTCTCGGTGGCGGGTTCTAACCAGACGTTGAACCTCGTCGGTCCCGCCGGCGCCTACCTCGCCGACGTGCTCTACCAGACGTTCGGCTACGCGGCGTGGTCCGTGGTCATGGTCGCGGTCGCGCTCGCGATGCGGCTGGCCGGGCGTGTGGTCGGCGGCTGGTTCAGCGCGCTCGTCTCGGGCGCCGGCTTCGTACTCCTCACGGCCGCTCTCGATCTCAGCCTGACTGGCCTGGTCGACGGCGCCTCGTTCGCGCCGGGTGGCGTGGTGGGGATGCTCCTCGCCGGCGCGATCGTGGCTCGGCTCGGTCGCGTCGGCGCCGGTCTCCTTGTCCTCACCGGGCTCGTCGGCGCCGGCACGGTGCTGTTCCGCATCAACTGGCAGCCACTCGCGGAGCGCGCGGTCGGGCAGGTACAACGCGGAGCTCCTGCCGCCGTCCGTGGCGTCGGTGCGCTGGGCGCGGGTGCCGTGCGCGCGTCGCTCCGTGCCGGCGGCGCCGGGCTCGATGTCATCCGTGGGTCTCTTGGGGGACGCCCGCCGGTCGACGAGGAGGACGAGGACTTCTTCGAAGACGACGAGCCCGCCGGGCCCGAACCCCGCTCCACGGCGGGCGGCGCGCCCCTTGCCCCGCCGGCGGCCGCGGGTCCCACGACCCTCCCGGTGCGTCGGGCGCCGGAAGCTGTCGAGCGTCGGGCAGCGGAGCCCCGTCGCGCCCCCGTCCCCTCCATCGAGCCCATCCCCGAGCTGCCGAGCGTCTGGTCGGCCCGTCAGGCCCCGCCCGCTCCCGCCGTCGCGGTCACTACGGGCGATCCCGAGCGGGACGCGCCCACGAAGGTCGCCGGCCGCACGCTCGTCGAGGTGGAGTGGGAGCCCACGAGCACGGGACGGCGTGCCGGAGAGGCGTCTTCCAACGTGGGCCTTCCGGCCCACCTTCGTGGGGGTACGCCGGCGCCCGTGACCCGGTCGGTCCAGCGCCCCACGCCGCTCCCGGTGGTGGAGCAGCGTACGGCCCCCGCGTCGCGCCCCACGCCGGCCCCGGTCGAGTGGGCGGAAGACGCTGCGGAAGACATCGCGCCCGGAAGGGGAGGGGAGTCCCCGGCGCGCCGCCCCCACGAGCCTGTGCTCTCGGGCCGTCCGGTGGCGCCCGCACACGAAGACCTTCCCCCGATCCTCTCGCTCCGAAAGGAGGGGCCGCCCATCGTGAACCTGGAGGACGCGCGGCGCGCCGCCGTTCGACCGGTGGAGGCGCCCCCTGCTCCGCGTCCGGCGCTCGCCCCCGCGCCGCCAGTGGTTGCCTGGGCCGATCCGCCGACGATGGACGAAGAGCCGCCGTTCGAAGACGAAGACGAGGTGGAGCACTCCGAGCCGTCCGTCGACCGCTCGCCCGAGCCCGTGGTGCTCCTCGTACCCGCGCCCGAGCGGGTCGTGGCTGGCTCGGGCACCGCGCGCATCGCACCGACAGGTCGCCGTCCGCGTCCGTCCGGCGACGGCGTGACCGTGCTCCCCGGCAACCTCCGCAGCGGCGGGTCCAGCGACGACGGGCGTGCCGTCCGCGCCTCGGCCACACCCTTCCAGCTCCCTCCGCTCTCCCTCCTCGACGACCACCCCCCTGTGATCGGCGGGACGGACGAGAGCGTGCTTCACGCGATGGCACGCCGGCTCACGGACACGCTCAGCGAGTTCGGCGTCGAGGGCCGGGTGACCGCGATCCGCCCCGGTCCGGTCATCACCATGTTCGAGTACGAGCCGGCCGCGGGCGTGAAGCTGTCGCGCATCGCGAACCTCTCCGACAACCTGAAGATGGCGCTCAAGGCCATCTCGGTACGCATCGTCGCCCCGCTCCCCGGCCGCGGCTGCGTCGGCATCGAGATCCCCAACGAGAAGCGCCACACGGTCTGGGCGCGCGACGTCTTCTCCGCCCCCGAGTTCACCAAGGGCGGCCACACCCTCCCGATGATCCTCGGCAAGGACACGGAGGGTCGCCCGTTCGTCACCGACCTCGCGAAGATGCCGCACCTGCTCGTCGGTGGCACGACCGGCTCCGGAAAGAGCGTGGGCGTGAACAGCATGCTCGTGAGCATGCTCTACATGCGCACTCCCGAAGAGCTCCGGATGATCCTCATCGACCCGAAGATGCTCGAGTTCGCGCTCTACGAGGACATCCCTCACCTGCTCCACCCGGTCGTGACCGAGCCGAAGTTCGCCTCCGCCGTCCTCAAGTGGGCGTGCACGGAGATGGACGAGCGGTACAGGATCATGGCCCGCTGGCAGACCCGCCACATCGACACCTACAACCAGAAGGTCGAGAAGGAGCTCCAGGACTGGACGCCCGAGAAGGCGAGGTCCTACGCTCCGAAGGATTGGCCCGCGGGCGAGCTCCTCCCCGTCCCGAAGAAGTTCCCCTTCATCGTCATCGTCATCGACGAGCTCGCTGACCTCATGATGGTCGCCTCCAGCGACGTGGAGGCCAGCATCAGCCGCATCGTCGCGAAGGCGCGCGCGGCCGGGATCCACCTGATCGTGGCGACGCAGACGCCGCGGCGCGACGTCATCACCGGCCTGATCAAGGCGAATATGCCGGCGAGCCTGGCGTATCAGGTGCGAAGTGGGCTGGACAGCCGTGTCATCCTCGACCAGAACGGAGCGGAGTCGCTGCTTGGAAAGGGCGATCTCCTCTTCCTGCGTCCGGGCACCTCGGACCTCGTGCGCATCCACGCCCCGTTCCTCTCCGAGGACGAGGTGCACCGGGTCGGAGACTTCCTGCGTGAGCAGGGAGCCCCGAACTACGAGCTTCGGATCTCCGCAAGCGAGGCCACGGAAGACGGCGACGAGCCCGCCACCGAGTTCGACGAGAAGTACGACGAGGCGGTCGAGCTCGCCATCCAGAAGGGAAAGATCTCCACGTCGATGCTCCAGCGTCACCTCGGCATCGGCTACAACCGTGCCGCCAACATCGTCGAGACGATGGAGCGCGAGGGCGTCGTGGGGCCCGCCGACGGGGCGCGGCCGCGTGAAGTGCTGGTCGGACAAACATAGATTCGGACGACGGGTCGGAAGGCCGGGGCCGCACGCGGGGTTCGTGCCCGGGACACCAGTTGCGATGCACCACGGGGCGCGGTAGATGCCGCGTCCCGAAGGGAGGTACGTGTGAGTATCTACAAGAAGTTCACCACCTTGCTCCTCGGAATGGCGCTGTTCGCGCCGCTCGGCCGGGCCGCGCCCGAGATCCCGGTTGCAGCCGGCGCCGCGCCGACCGTGCAGGAGGTCGTCCACGGCGTGGAGCAGGCCTACGGTACCGCCACCAGCATCCGCGCGGAGTTCCTTCAGGTGGACCGCAGCAAGGCGCTCGGCACCGAGGTGCGGCAGCGCGGGAAGATCTCCTTGGAGCGGCCGCGCAAGCTCCGCATCGACATGGGCACGCCCGTCGCGTCCTCCATCGTGAGCGACGGCAAGACGATGTGGATCTTCACCGCCAAGGACAAGCAGGTCGTGGAGATGCCGGAGATGGGGGGATCCTCCGGGATGAGCGTCCTTCTGGAGGACTTCGGCCGGTTGGGAGACCTCTTCAACGTCACGCTCATGCCTGACCCGGTCCCGGGGAAGGCGTCGGTCACCGTGCAGCTCGTCCCCAAGCAGGCCGGGGCGTTCAAGTCCCTGAAGCTCACATTGAGCAAGCAGAAGTACGTCCTTCAAGACCTCGTGCTGGTCAACCAGCTGGATGACGTGACCGAGATGAATTTCACCGCGGTGCGCATGAATCAGGACATCCCGGACGCCGAGTTCAAGTTCGTCCCGCCCCCGGGCGTCAAGGTCGTCAAGACCGGGGCGATGTAGTGGAGCGCGTTCATCTCGTCAGCCTCGGCTGCCCCAAGAACCGCGTCGACTCTGAAGTCATGGTCGGCAAGCTCCAACGCGGGCCCTTCGAGCTCGTCGACGATCCGGCGCTGGCTGACGTGATCGTCGTCAACACCTGCTCGTTCATCCAGCCGGCGACCGAGGAGAGCATCGACACCGTGCTCGAGATGGCTGGGCACAAGCGCGCGGGCACCTGCCGCAAGCTCGTCGTGACGGGCTGCATGGTCCAGCGCTTCGGGCGTTCCCTCGAGGACGAGCTTCCCGAGGTCGACCACTTCCTCGGCACCGGCGAGTACCACCGCATCGACGAGGTTCTCCAGGCCCGCGAAGGGCAGGTGCCCCGCTCCTTCGTCGACACGCCGCTCTACATCCACGACGAGCTCGCGCCCCGGATCAACTCCTGGCTGCCGCACTCGGCCTACCTGAAGATCTCCGAAGGCTGCGATCATCGCTGCGCCTTCTGCATCATCCCGACGCTGCGGGGCAAGATGCGCTCCCGCACCATCGCGTCGCTCGTACACGAAGCGCGGCGGCTCGCCGAAGAGGGTGTGGTCGAGATCAACCTCGTCTCGCAGGACTCCACCGCGTACGGCCGGGATCTCGCGGACGGCTCCGATCTCGGGCTCCTCCTCCGCGCGCTGGCCAAGGTGGACGGCATCCGGTGGATCCGACTTCACTACGCCTACCCGATCGGCCTTCCGGAGAGCCTTCTCCGCGCGATTGCCGAGGAAGAGAAGGTCGTTCCCTACCTCGACATGCCGCTGCAGCACGCGAGCGGGCCGATGCTCAAGGCCATGCGCCGCGGCGTCACCCGCGAAGGGCAGGAGCGGATCCTCGAGCGCGTGCGCCGGTTCGTCCCCGACATCGCCATCCGGACGACGTTCATCGTCGGTTTCCCGGGGGAGACCGATCAGGACTTCGACGTGCTGCGGGACTTCGTGGCTTCCCAGCGCTTCGATCGCGTCGGCGTGTTCACCTACTTCCAGGAGGACGGCACGCCCGCGGCGACCCTCCCCGGCCAGGTGCACGAGCCGGTGAAGGTGGCACGGCAGAAGGAGCTGATGAAGCTCCAGGCCGACATCAGCAAGAAGAAGCACCGCGCGCTCGTCGGGAAGGAGCTCACCGTCCTCGTGGACGGTCCGAGCAAGGAGAGCGACATCGTGCTCGTCGGGCGGCTCGCCACACAGGCCCCCGATGTGGACGGTCTGGTCTACCTCTCCGAGACCGGCCCCGACGTGCGGGCGGGACAGTTCCGCACCGTGCGGATCACCAAGGCTGCTCCTCACGATCTCGTGGGAGACGTGATCGGGGAAGCGACTACCTGATGGCGTCGCCCGGTGCCGCCGCGCCGCCTGCATTGCCAGATGTCGCGGGAGCGTGGCGGACACTGACACGGGCTTGACATCTTCAGCTGCTCGGGAAAAACCTCCTCCTTCCCGATCACCGGGGCGCGAGCGGGGGATCCGTCCGCCTCGTCGCAGAAGCCGATGGCGGGCGGTGTGATACAGTCTCCGTGCGCTCCGGGTGAGTCCCGGACTTCCAGTCATCAATCGACGCATTCCCCGGCTCCAGCGGGTCTCCGGCTTCGAACCGGCCCCCGCGCCACGCAGCGTAGACAAATCGGACGGAGAGTTCATGGACGCAGTTCTGGAGTTCTTTCACGAAGGTGGACCATTCATGCTGGTCAACCTCACCTTCGTGGTCATCTCCCTGGCCGTGGTCATCGAGAGGTTCTTTACGATCTTCGCCCGATACCGCATGAACGAGAAGCCGTTCGTTGCTGCCGTGGACCGCAATCTCCAGGCCGGCAACATCGAGGCCGCGGCGAAGGTGTGCGCCTCCGCGCCGGAGCGGGCGCTCTCCCGCGCCACGCGCAGCCTGCTGAAGCTGATGCGTAATGGCTATGAAAGCCCCCTGATGGCCGTCGAAGAGGCGATGCTCGAGGTCCGTCCTCTGGTGACCGCCCGCGTTGCTTGGCTTTGGGCCATCGCGAACATCGCGACGCTCGTCGGTCTCATCGGGACCATCTTCGGTCTCATCAAGGCCTTCAAGGCGACTGCCACGGTCCAGGCGGACCAGAAGGCCGCAGCGCTCGCGCGCGGCATCTCCGAGGCCATGAACAACACTGCGTTCGGTCTCTCGATCGCCGTGTTCTGCATCGCCGCTCACCTCGTGCTCAACAATCAGGCGAACAAGACCGTCGAGCGTGTCGAGCACGCCCTGTTCCACTTCGTGAACGTGCATGCCCAGTGGCGCAAGGGCTACAAGCCCCCCGAGACGGGCGCGGCTGGCCAGGCGCAGGGAGCGCGCTGAACCATGGCTGGAGGAGGCGGCGGCGAGGAAGACATCAACCTGGTGCCCTACATGGACATCATGGTCAACCTCATCATGTTCATGCTCGTGGTGACGGCGTACATCATCGAGCTGCGGCAGGCGCCGGTCCTGGCCCCTTCCTACGCTTCCTCCCCTGCGGGTGGGCAGCAGGAGAAGGCGAAGCCCTACCTGACCGTCGCGATCAGCTCCAAGAGCTTCTCGGTGTTGGGTAGCACCCCAGAGGTGCCGGCCCAGGAGATCCCCAAGCAAGGGGACAAGTACCCGTACGAGGAGCTCACCCAGACGCTCCGCTCGTACAAATCCCAGTACTCGGTGGCCGAGAACATGGTGCTCATGGCGGACGCGACGGTGCCCTACTCCGTCCTCGTGGCGACGATGGACGCCGCCCGTGGGTCGGTGAAGGAGCCGCTGTTCCCCGGGGTCACCCTTGGTTTGGCGGTTTCCCAATGACCACGCCCCCCGTCGTCGAGACCGCCGAGGCCGTCAACGCCGACGACGAGATCCTGTTCTACCGTCGTAAGCGCAAGCACGTCAAAGACCTGGTCGCCGGTCTGAACCTCACGGCGATGATGGACATCATGACCATCCTCCTCGTGTACCTGATCAAGGTCTATGCCGATGCCCCCGAGAGCATCACCCTCAACGACGACCTCCGCCCGCCCTCGAGCACGGCGCCCGAGAACCTCGTGCCGTCGGTGAGCATCCTCATCTCGAAGAGCGCAGTGCTGGTCGACTCCAAGTTGGCGCTTCGCCTCAAGCCGGGTGGCGAGATCGACTCAGAGGATCCGAGCAACGCCTACGCGCCGCTCTCCAAGGCGCTCGCGGGGCGCGTCGAGGCGATCAAGTACATCGCGGACAACGGTGGCAGCCCGTTCGACGGCAACCTCATGATCATCGCCGATCAAGACACCCCGTACGACTTGATCTCCAACGTCCTCTACCACGCGGGGAAGGCCCAGTTCACGACCTACCGGCTGGTGGTGCAGAAGGGCGGCGCTTCGACGCCTTGACGGTCGGGTGTGCCCCGCGGCACAGTGAGACAGAGGAAACATGATGACGAGCCTGTTTACGATCGCGCTGCTGGTCGGATGCGATAGCGGTCTCTCCGCCATCGATGGCAACAAGGATGCGGTCATCGTCGAGGACGAGGACGAGGACG
>CAJBVW010000502.1 GCA_903959175.1 uncultured Pseudomonadota bacterium | reverse complement strand
CGCCGTTGCCGATGCCGCCGGGCGCGGGGCGGACGGGGCCGCGGGCGGGGGCCGGAGACGCGGGCGTGGGGGTGCTGCGGGAGCGTCCAGGAGGCATCATCGAACCCGGGGGTGCCCGAAGCCTACGGGCGCGCGGGGCGGACGACAAGGCGCATCCACTACGGGCGCTTTTCTGTCGGATCGCGCGAATTTCGGGAT
The DNA here is from genome assembly GCA_903959175.1 of uncultured Pseudomonadota bacterium. Taxonomy (GTDB): domain Bacteria; phylum Myxococcota_A; class UBA796; order UBA796; family SXON01; genus CAJBVW01. Next base: position 7,072 of record CAJBVW010000502.1, on the reverse strand, counting down.
CCGATCCCGGGGGTGAGCGCATACCTTGGGCGCGGCCTCCTCTGCAGGCCGCTGGAGACGCGCATGTTCATCCTCCTCATGGCCTGCTCCCCCGCGACGATCGAGCTGGGCGGCGACGACACGACCGGCGACGACACCGCGGTGGCGGCCGACACCGACACCGACACCGACGCCGACACCGACGCCGACACCGACGCCGACACCGACACCGACGCCGACACGGACGCCGACACCGACGCCGACACCGACGCCGACACCGACGCCGACACGGACCCCCTCCCCTCGGACGCGGGTGACTACTCGGGCGAGCTCGACGCCGTGCTCCTCGTCTCCGGCTGGGACGGCGAGACCTACGAGATCGGCTGCTACGGCGAGGTCGACTTCACCGTCGACGAGGCCGGGAGCTTCGCGGGCTACGGCGCCTGCACCGACGACTACCGCGGCTACGAGTACGGCGGCCCGATCGAGGGCAGCCTCGCGCGCGGCGTGGCGACGGGCACGTGGCTGGTGGACCTCTACTGGGAGGACGCCTCCATCGCGCTCGCCGGCACCATCGCCGACGGCGACGCCGCGCTCAGCTTCGAGGAGGACCTCGGCGGCGGCTACGACTTCGTCGGCGAGATGGACGCCAGCCGCTGATCGCCCGCGCGCGCCGCGGCCTCGGTGCGCGTCTCGAAGGCTTCGTCCCCGCCCGGATTGACGGCGCGCGCTTCAGATTGGCAAACGCGCGCCGATTCGGTCAAGCTCACGGCATGGAGGGACGCGTGGAGCGCGAGGTACGGAGCTGGTGGAGCCCGGTCGTCGGCCGGGAGATGGGGGTCGCCCGGTACGGCCACTACGGCAAGCCGGTCGTCTTCTTCCCGACCGGGGGCGGAGACTTCCTCGACTGCGAGCGCTTCCAGATGGTGCGCGCGCTCACCCCCCTCATCGAGGCGGGGCGGATCAAGCTCTACGCGGTGGACAGCACCTGCCGCCAGTCCTGGACCAACGCGGACGTGGGCCCGCGCGAGAAGAGCCGCGTCCAGGCCACCTACGACCAGTGGCTGGTGGACGAGCTGGTTCCGTGGGTGCGCGCAGACTGCGCCGGCACCGACCAGGGCCTCGCGGCGTGCGGGGCGTCGATCGGCGGATACCACGCCTTCAACGTCACCTGCAAGCACCCGGACATCTTCGACACGATGGTCGGGATGAGCGGCACCTACGGCATGGACCGCCGCATGGCCGGTGAGTGGACGGAGGACTGGTACTACAACGACCCCCACCAGTTCGTGCCCCACCTCGACGCCGCCGCGCGCGGCGCGCTGTCTCGGGCGCGCTTCGTGTTCGGGCTCGGGAAGGACTACGAGAACCCCGACTACACTTGGCGGGCGGCGGGCGTGCTGCGCGCCGGCGGCTACCGGAACCGGGTCGAGGAGTGGGGCCCGGGCAGCGGCCACGACTGGCCGACGTGGCGCACGATGCTCCCGATGTTCCTCGACAAGCTGGTGTAGCTACGGCTCGGGCGGCTGCGGATCGGCGTAGACGAGCCCGGTCGCGTGCAGGAGCCAGACCGTGAGGTTCTGGCTGAACGGGTAGGCCAGCAGCGTCACCACGAGGGTGAGCGGGATGATGATGTTCTCCGACCCCGCGAGCCGCCCGGCCTGCAGGAAGAGCACGATGAGCACGATCGCGAAGGCGCCGCCGACCCCGTAGGCGATGACGACGGGGAAGAGCCAGTTGCCGCTCTTCCGCTCGAAGCGGACGCCGCACACGTCGCACAGCGGGCGCATCGTGGTCAACGACGCGCGGATCCGGCCGCGGTGGCAGTTCGGGCAGCGGCTCGCCAACGCGCTGAGCAGGGATTGCATGGGTCCTCGGTGCGGGGATGGCGCGGCGGCGATGCCCCGTCAGATCCGCGTGATCACGGTTCGGTTCCGCCCGCTGTTCTTCGCGGCGTAGAGCGTCTGGTCGGCGGCGGCGACGAGCTCGGCCGCGGACGCGAAGAGCGGCGACCACGTCACGACGCCGACGCTGGCGGTGATGCGCACGGGGTCGTCTCCGACGGCCATCACCAGCGCAGAGATCGCGTGCCGGATGCGCTCGCCGGCGATGGCGGCGCCGTCCGCGGCGGTCTCCGAGAGGATGATGGCGAACTCCTCGCCGCCGTGCCGCCCGGCGAGGTCGGCGTTGCGCAGGCACCCGCGGATGGCGTGCGCCGCCTGGGAGAGCACGCGGTCGCCGACGGGGTGGCCCCAGGTGTCGTTGACGCGCTTGAAGTGGTCGAGGTCGATGAGCAGGAGCGAGAGCGGGCGGCCGTAGCGCGCGGCGCGCTCGAACTCGCGCTCGAGGGCCTGGTCGAAGGCGCCGCGGTTCATCAGGCCGGTGAGGGGGTCGATCGTCGCGAGCTGGATGAGCTGGCGCTCGGCGTCGAGCTCGAGGTCGTCCCGCAGGTTGTACGACAGCAACGTGCCGCCGACCCGCACCCGGTCGTGCTCGGAGAGGGGGCGCCGGCCGACGAGGCGCTCGCCGTTGAGGAGGGTGCCGTTGGTGCTGCCGAGATCCTCGATCCACACGGTCTCGGTGGGCGAGCCGTCCTTGCAGAGCGCGCGGGCGTGGCGGCGGGAGCAGCCCGCGTCGTCCAGGACGATGTCGCACTCGGTGCCGCGCCCGATCGTGGTGCTCTCGCGGTCGAGCAGGTGCAATCTGCGGAGATCGCGACCTTCGAGCACGATGAACACCGGACGACGGATGGTCGGGGCGGTCAACGGGGACTCGCCGATGACGGTCTTTTCGTCGAAGTTCGTGTCGATGCTGGTCGTGCGGAAGGCCATGAGGGAAGACCGCTACTATAGCGGCTCTTCGTAGGCCGCGTCTCTGGAAAAGGGCTCGCCGATGGGCTAAGCGCCGGTCCTCCAGGGGAGTCGCATGCGTCCGCTCCAGAACAGTGTCCTCGACTGCATCGGCGACACCCCCTGCGTCCGGCTCAACCGCCTGAACAGCGGCGTGCCCGGCGTGGTCTACGCGAAGATCGAGTCGATGAACCCCGCCTCCTCCGGGAAGGACCGCATCGCGGCCCGGCTCGTGGACGAGCTCGAAGCGTCGGGCAAGCTCAAGCCCGGCGGCACGATCGTCGGCGTGACCTCGGGCAACACCGGCGCCGGCCTCGCGATGGTGGCCGCGGTGCGCGGCTACAAGTGCGTGTTCATCATCGCGGATCGCCAGTCCGAGGAGAAGCGCGCGGTGCTGCGGGCCTTCGGCGCGCGCGTCGTGGTGTGCCCCGGCGACGTCACCGCCGACGACGCCCGATCCGTCTACAAGACCGCCGAGCGCATCGTCGCGGAGACCCCCGGCGCCGCCTACGCCAACCAGTACGCTGCCCCCGCCAACCCGGACGCGCACCACCACGCCACCGGCCCCGAGATCTGGGAGCAGTTCGAGGGCAAGATCGACGTGTTCGTGGCCGGCCTCGAGTCCGGCGGCACGATCACGGGCGTCGGCCGGTACCTGAAGGAGCAGAACCCCAACATCCGGATCGTCGGCGTCGATCCCGTGGGTTCGCTCTACTACGACTACTTCCACACCGGCCAGCTCACGCGCGCCGCCGCGTGGAAGGTCGAGGGCATCGGCGAGGACTTCCTCCCGCCCACGATGGACTTCGCCCACGTGGACGACGTGGTGCGCGTCAACGACAAGGAGAGCTTCATCACCACCCGCCGCCTCGTGCGCGAGGAGGGCCTGTTCGTCGGCCCCGCCAGCGGCGCGGCGGTGGCGGGTGCGCTCAAGTGGCTGAAGTTGCACGGCAAGGAGGACACGCGCACCTGCGTCATGCTCCCCGACTCCGGCAGCCGCTACCTCTCCAAGGTCTTCAACGACAACTGGATGCGCGAGAACGGCTTCCTCGAGCCGGAGCTCGGCCTGGGCACCGTGCGCGACCTCCTCGAGCAGAAGGGCCGCGGCCGCGAGCTCGTGACCGTGTCGCCCTCCCAGCGCGTGACCGAGGTCATCGGCGTGCTCAAGGTGCACGGCGTCTCGCAGGTCCCGGTGACCGACGGCGCCCACGTCCTCGGCATCCTCACCGAGAACCGCCTGCTCGAGCGCGCCCTCACCGGCAGCCGCGGCGACATCGAGGTGCGCGACCTCGTCGAGTCGACCTACTTCACGGTGGACGAGAGCACCGAGGTGGGCGTGCTCACCGAGCTCTTCAAGCGCGCCAAGGTGGCCATCGTCACCGAGGGCGGCGCGCTCTCCGACATCATCACGCGCATCGACCTCATCGACTACATCGCCCGCGTCACCGGCGCGGCCCGGGACCGCTAATGATCACCAAGACCGCCCACTTCGAGACCCTCGCCATCCACGCCGGCCAGGAGCCCGACCCCACGACCGGCGCCGTGATGACGCCGATCTACCAGGTGTCGACCTACGCCCAGGACGGCGTGGGCAACCACAAGGGCTACGAGTACTCGCGCACCGACAACCCGACGCGCACCGCCCTCCAGGACTGCCTCGCGGCCCTCGAAGGCGCGACCCACGCGCTCTGCTTCGCCTCCGGCCTCGCCGCGACGGACGTGCTCGTGCGCTCCCTCACCCGCCCGGGTGACCTCGTCGTCTGCGGCGACGACGTGTACGGCGGCACCTACCGCCTGTTCGACAAGGTGCACCGCCACTTCGGCGTGAAGTTCCAGTACGCGGACTTCTCCCGGGTGGACCTCGTCGGCGCCATCCCCGCGGGCACCAAGCTCGTGTGGCTCGAGACGCCCACCAACCCCCTGCTCAAGGTGGCCGACATCGCCGCCGTCGCCGCGCGCGCGCACGCGGTGGGCGCCAAGGTCGTGGTCGACAACACCTTCGCCACTCCCTACTTCCAACGCCCGCTCTCGCTCGGCGCGGACTTCGTGGTGCACTCCACCACCAAGTACCTCAACGGCCACTCCGACGTGGTCGGCGGCGTCATGATGACGAGCGACACCGCGGCGTACGAACAGATCAAGTTCCTCCAGAACGCCGCCGGCGCCGTCCCCGGCCCGATGGACAGCTGGCTCACGCTCCGCGGCCTCAAGACCCTCCATGTCCGCATGGACCGCCACATGGAGTCCGGGTTGAAGCTGGTGGACTGGCTGGTCAAGCACCCCGAGGTCGCGCGGGTCTACCACCCCCTCCTCGAGACCCACCCCAACCACGCCGTCGCGAAGAAGCAGATGTCCGGCTTCGGCGGGATGATCAGCTTCGAGCTCAACGGGGACCTCGACCGCGCCCGCCGCTTCGTGGCAGCCACCAAGGTGTTCACGCTCGCGGAGAGCCTCGGCGGCGTCGAGTCGCTCCTCGAGGTGCCCGCGCTGATGACCCACGCGAGCATCGAGCCCGAGAAGCGCCGCGAGATCGGCATCGCCGACGGCCTCATCCGCCTCTCGGTCGGCCTCGAGCATGTGGACGATCTTCGGGCGGACCTCGAGCTGGCGTTCCGGGCGTAGATCCTTCCGGGCGGGTGAGGGCGGCGCGCGGCGAGGGGGCTCAGCGGGCGCGGTCGGCGCGGCGGCCCTGCGCCGTGACGGGCCCCGCGCCCGACGGGGCTCGGATCAAGCCCCCGGTCCCAGGCTCCACCCCATCGCGACCCAGCCGAGCAGCAGCGCCGTCCAGGCCACCCCGAACGCCACCGCGTAGGGCACCTGGGCCGCGAGGACCGTGCCTAGGCCCGCGCCGGGCACGTAGCGGCGCGCCGCCACGAGCACGATGGGGACGTACGGGAGGAGCGGCGTGAGCACGTTCGTGACGGCGTCGCCGACGCGGTAGGCGGCCTGGGTCTCGGCGGGGGAGACGCCGAGGAGGAGCAGCATCGGCACGAAGACCGGGGCGAGGATCGCCCACTTCGCCGAGGCGCTGGCGATGAGGAGGTTGACCACGCCCGAGACGAGGACCATCACGAGGAGGAGGGGCTCGGGGCCGAGGCCGAGCGGCCGCACGAGGTCGGCGCCGGTGACCGCGAGCACGATCCCGAGGTTGGACCACGCGAACCACGCCACGAACTGGGCGGCGGCGAAGGCGAGCACGATGTAGCCGCCCATGCCGGCGGTGGCCTCGGCGAGCAGGGTGGCGAGGTCCGACGAGGAGCGGATGCGGCCGTTGCCGATGCCGAACGCCAGCGCCGGAAGCGCCGCGCCGATCGCGACGAGCACCACGACGGCGTCGTAGAGGGGGCCGAAGCCGCCGTCGTCCGCGCGCAGGACGCCGGTGCCGACGAGCGCGGCGACCACCCCGAGCCAGGCGACGAACACGATCGCGGGGAGGCCGAGGGCGGGCCGGGGGCCCTCGTCGACGACCACGGAGCCAGCCCACGGGCCGAAGGACGCCTCTGTGCGCTCGGCGACGACGGTGCCGACGGCGCAGAGGAGCACGACGGACACGGCGTTGAACCACCAGTTGCAGGTGGCGGGGACGAGGAGCGCGGGGTCGATGAGCTGGGCGGCGGCCTGGGTGAGGCCGGCGAGGAGGGGGTCGAGCGCGGTGACGAGGACGTTGGCGCCGTAGCCGCCAGACACCGCGGCGTACGCGACGGTGAGGCCGGCGAGGGGGTGGCGGCCCGCGCCCGCGTAGAGCGCCGCGCCGAGCGGGACGAGCACGACGAAGCCGGCGTCCGCGGCGATGGAGCTGTTGACGCCGGCGAAGAGGAGCGCGAGGGTCAACCAGCGGCGCGGCAACGACCGCACGAGGCCGCCGAGCACGGCCGCGACGAGGCCGGTGCGGTCCGCGAGGCCGATGCCCATGACCGCGACGAGCACGGTGCCGAGGGGCGGGAAGCCCGCGAAGTTCTTGACGGCCTCCGTGAACATGCGGCGGACGGACGGCGCGGTGACGAGGCTCTGGACGAGCGTGGGGGCGCCGGTGCCGGGGTGCGTGACCTGCGTGCCGGCGAGGAGCGCGGACGCGAGCACGACGGCGAGGGCCATGAGCGCGAAGAGCACGAGGGGGTCGGGGAGGCGGTTGCCGAGGGCCTCGAGGCGGTCGAGGAAGCGCTTCATGGGGTCACGGGCGAGAGTGTAGCGGAGGTGGGGGTGAGGATTGGGGGCGGGGCGGGGTCGGAGGGGGGCGCGAAGGG
>CAJBVW010000501.1 GCA_903959175.1 uncultured Pseudomonadota bacterium | reverse complement strand
GCCGTCGCCGGCGCGGTGGGGCTCGGGCTCGGCTACCTCGTCGGGACCCGACGGGGCGCCACGGTCGCGGCGGTCGTGCTCGCGCTCGGCGCCGGCCTCGCGAGCCGGCGCGTGTCCGCCCACGGCGGCGAGGACCACGGCGAGGGCGCGAAGGGCCCCGCGGCCCCGGCGGGCGCCACCCTGACCCTCCCCATGGACGGCCAGTTCCTCGTCGGGCTGCGCACCGCGCTCCTCAGCCGCGACGTCTTCGTCGACCGCGCCCCCGCCTTCGGCCGCTTCGTCGCGCGCCCCGGCGAGGCCGCCACCCTCGGCGCCCCCGTGGACGGCGTGCTCCTCGCGCCCCCCGGCGGCTTCCCGAGCCCCGGCCAGGCCGTCCGCGCTGGCGACACCCTCGCCCTCCTCCGCGAGCTCCCGAACACCGCCGACCGCGCCGCCATCGCCCAGGAGAAGGGCGACGCCGCCACCCGCGTGGCCGAGGCGAAGAGCGCCCTCGCCCTCGCCGAGCGGGACGCCGCCGCGCTCGATCAGCTCGCGGACAGCCTCTCCGAGCGCGAGCGCCTCCAGCGGCGCAGCGCGGTGGACGTAGCGCGGGTGACCCTCCGCGAGGCCGAGACCGCGCTCGCCGCCCTCTCCGGCGGCGTGACCGTGCCGATCCGCGCGCCGGTCGACGGCCGCCTCGGCGCCGTCTCCGCCCTGCCCGGCGACCAGGTGGTGGCCGGCGCCCCCCTCTTCCGCGTGGTCGACACCGTGGGCCTCTGGATGGAGGCCCACGTCCCCGAGCGCCTCGCCCTCGGCCTCCTCGCGGGCGCCGCCGCCACGGTCACCCCCGCCGCCGCGCCCGACCGCACCCTCCCGGCCATCGTCCTCGACGCGGGCCAGGAGGCAGACCCCGCGACGGGCATGGTGACCGTCACGCTCGCGGTGGACGCGGGCGACCTCGGTCTGCGCCCCGGCATGGGCGCGACGGCATGGATCGGGCGCGGCGCCGGGCGCGACGCCCTCGTGGTCCCTGCGGCGGCCGTGGTGGACAGCAACGGCGTCCCCCTCGCCTTCGTGAAGACCGGCCCCGAGACCTTCGAGGCGCGCGCGCTCCGCACCGGCGGGCGCACCGGCGGCGCCTGGGAGGTCCTCGGTGGGCTCGCGGCGGGCGAGCGCGTCGTCGTGGACGGCACCTACACGCTCCGCAGCATGGCCGGGCGGTAGCGCATGTTCAACGCCCTCATCCGCCTCTCGCTCCAGAACCGCCTCTTCGTCCTGGTGGTCGCGGCGATCGTGCTGGCGTGGGGCGGGTGGACGGCGGCGCGGCTGCCCGTGGACGTGTTCCCGGACCTGAACCGCCCGACGGTCACCCTCCTGACCGAGGCGGGCGGCCTCTCCCCGGAGGAGGTCGAGCTGCTCGTCACGCGGCCGCTGGAGACCGCGATGAACGGGGCGCCCGGCGTCGAGCGCGTCCGCTCCCAGTCCGCGGTCGGACTCTCGGTCGTGTGGGTGGAGTTCGATTGGGACGTCGACATCTACCGCGCGCGCCAGCAGGTCGCGGAGCGCACCGCCCAGGTGGCCGAGTCGCTCCCGGACGGCGCCGCGCCGACGATGGGGCCCGTCAGCTCGATCATGGGCGAGATCCTGCTCATCGGCGTGGTCTCCCCCGGCGCCACCGTGTCGGGCCCGGACCTCCGCTCGCTCGCGGACTGGACCCTCCGCCCGCGCCTGCTCGCCATCAGCGGGATCTCCCAGGTCATCGCCATCGGCGGCGGCGTCGAGCAGCTCCACGTCGAGGTCCACCCCGACCGCCTCGCCCAGCGCGGGCTCACGCTCGGGCAGGTGCGCGAGGCGGCGGCGAGCGCCCAGGGCAGCAGCTCCGGCGGCTTCCTGGAGCAGCAGAGCCAGGAGTTCGTCGTCCGCACGCTCGCGCGCACGGCGGACCCCGTCGCCATCGGGAACACCGTCGTGGCGCGCAAGGACGGCGTCTCCATCCCGCTCTCCGACGTGGCGGACGTGCGGCGCGGCGTCGGAACGATGCGCGGCGACGCCGGCGTCAACGGCCAGCCCGCCGTCATCCTCTCGGTGCAGAAGCAGCCCGGCACCGACACCCTCACGCTCACGGACGAGGTCGAGCACGCCCTCGACGAGCTCCGCCGCGGCCTGCCGCCCGGCGTCGAGCTGGTCCCGCTCTTCCGCCAGGCCGACTTCATCGAGGCCTCCGTCTCCAACGTCGAGGAGGCCCTGCGCGACGGCGCCCTCCTCGTCACCGTCGTCCTCGTGCTCTTCCTGCTCAACGTGCGCACGACCGCGATCACGCTCACCGCCATCCCCCTGGCGATGGTCGTCGCCGCGCTGACCCTCCAGGCCTTCGGCCTCACGCTCAACACGATGACCCTCGGCGGCATCGCCATCGCCATCGGCGAGCTCGTGGACGACGCGATCGTGGACGTGGAGAACGTCTACCGGCGCCTGCGCGAGAACCGCGCGCTCCCGACGCCGCGCGCGCCGCTCCGCGTCATCCTCGACGCGAGCGTGGAGGTCCGGAGCTCCATCGTCTTCTCGACCGTTCTCGTCATCCTCGTCTTCCTCCCGCTCTTCGCGCTCTCTGGCATCGAAGGCCGGCTCTTCGCGCCGCTCGGCATCGCGTACATCGCGTCGATCCTCGCCTCGATGGTCGTGTCCCTCACTGTCACGCCGGTGCTCACGTCCTACCTGCTCCCGACGTTGACCCAACGGAAGGACCACCCCGACGGGTGGTTGGTCCGTTCGCTCAAGGGCCTCGATCGCCGGCTCCTCGGTTGGGCGCTCGTGCACCCGCGGACGATCCTGGTGTCCGTCGGCGCGGCGGTGCTCCTCGCGATCGCGAGCGTGCCCTTCCTCGGGACGAGCTTCCTCCCGCCCTTCAACGAGGGCACCGCGACCGTCAACCTCCTCGCGACGCCGGGCACGAGCCTCACCGAGTCGGACAAGCTCGGCACCCTCGCCGAGCGGCTCCTCCTCGAGGTGCCCGAGGTCAAGAGCACCGGGCGCCGCACCGGGCGCGCGGAGATGGACGAGCATGCCGAGGGCGTCCACTACACCGAGATCGACGTGGACTTCGAGCGGGAGGGCCGCCCGCGGGACGAGGTGCTGGCCGACATCCGCGCCCAGCTCGCCCGCCTCCCCGGCGTGGTCGTGAACATCGGCCAGCCCATCGGCCACCGCCTCGACCACCTCCTCTCGGGCGTGCGCGCGCAGATCGCCATCAAGGTGTTCGGCCCCGACCTTGCCACGCTCCGCACCGAGGCCGCGCGCATCCAACAGACGCTCGCGCCGATCCCGGGGCTCGTGGACCTCCAGGTGGAGCGCCAGGTGCTCATCCCCCAGGTGCAGGTGCGCGTCGACCGCGACGCCGCCGCGCGTTTCGGTGTCACCCCCGGGCACCTCGCGGAGGACCTCGAGCTCGCGTTGGGTGGCGTCCGCGTGGCGCAGGTGCTCGACGGCGTGCGGAGCCTCGACCTCGTGGCGCGCTACGCCCCCGCGTGGCGCGGGGACATCGCCCGCATCGGCATCGCGCCCGTGTCGTTGGAGGACGGGCGCGCCGTTACGTTGGGTCAGTTGGCCGAGGTCTCCGCGGGGACCGGCCCCAACCAGGTCATCCACGAGGACGGCCAGCGGCGCATCGCCATCTCGGCGAACACCGCCGGGCGCGACGTGGGGAGCGTGGTGGGTGACATCCAGGCCGCGCTCGCGGGCGTCCCCCTCCCCACCGGCTACTATTGGACCATCGGCGGCCAGTTCGAGAGCCAACAGTCCGCGAGCCGGACCATCGGCCTGCTCTCCCTGCTCTCGCTCGCCGGCATGTACGCGGTGTTGTACGCGCACTTCCGCTCCCACGCGCTGACCCTCCAGATCCTGCTGAACATCCCGCTCGCGCTCATCGGCTCGGTCGCCGCGGTGTGGATCTCCGGGCAGCCGCTCTCCGTGGCGACGTTGGTCGGGTTCATCACGTTGTGTGGCATCGCCTCCCGCAACACCATCCTGATGATCTCCCACTACATCCACCTCGTCCGCTACGAGGGCGAGTCCTTCGGGCCCGAGATGGTGGTCCGCGGCTCGTTGGAGCGCCTCGTGCCGGTGGCGATGACCGCGCTCTGCGCCGGGATCGGCCTGCTCCCGTTGGCGTTCGCGGGCGGCTCGCCGGGGAAGGAGATCCTGACGCCGGTGGCCCAAGTCATCCTCGGCGGCCTCCTCTCCTCCACCCTCCTCGACATGATCGTGACGCCCACCGTGTTCCTCCGCTACGGCGGCGACGCCCTGCGCGCGCTCGTCCGCGACGGGGACGAGCCCGATCCCCTGGCGACGCCCTGAATCCCCCTCCCCTGCCGAGACGTCCCATGCGCCTTCTCCTCCCCCTCCTCGTCCTCGCGGCCTGCTCCAACGAGCCCGCCGCGCCCACCCAAGCCGACCCCGCGGCCCCCGCGGCCCCCGCTCCCGTGAGCGCCGCCCCCACCGAGCCCGGCCATGCTTCCGGGGGGCACGAACACGCCAGCCCGCACGGCGGCGACGTGAAGGTGGTCGGAGATCGCCATGTCGAAGCCGTGTTCACCCCCGGCGGCATCCTGTTCTACGTGAGCGACGCTGGCCAGACGGCGCTCCCCGCCGCCGGCTTCACCGGGACCGCCGTGGTGAAGGGCCCGGCCGGGGTCGAGACGCTCACCCTCCTGGCGATGGGCGACCACCTGCACGCCCAAGCGAAGCTCACGTACGGCGAGCCCGCCACCGCCGTCCTCACGCTCACGGCGGACGGCAAGGCCGCGAGCGCCTCCTACGAGGTCGCCGCCGTCGGCCTCGCGGAGCATGACCACACCTCGCTCCACGGCGGGCAGGTCGGCATGTGGGGGGACTACCACCTCGAGTACGCGCCCGCGTACGGAGAGCACCGCGTGTGGGTGTCCGACGCCAAGCGTGCCCCGGTGACGACGGCCGTCACCGGCTCGCTGAAGGACGGCGAGACCCTCGTTCCCCTCACCTTCGACGCCGCCACGGGCCTGCTATCCGGGCCGGCGGCGGGCGCGGGCACCCGGCCGGTGATGGTGGACGTGAAGGTGGGAGAGACGAGCTTCTCCCTCGGGTTCAACGTCACGAAACCGGCGCTTCCGGCGGCGCACGAGCACGGAGGCGAACAAGGACACACCCACTGACGGCAGGCGCCCGTGTGTCAACGCCCCTCGGCCACCCGGAGGGCACCGGCGAGGTTCGTCATCAGCCGCGCGAGGTTGTCGAGGCAGCCGCGCTCGGTGGCGCCCCACGCCCAGAACGCGACCATGAGTTGGTGGCCGTCCTGCGTGGGGGCGGGCAGCCCGCGGAAGTGCACCGAGACCGGCGCGGTGCCGACGACACCGAGCTCGAAGGTGGGGTCCTCCTCGGCGAGCGCGCGGTGGAGGGCGGTGGTGAGGGTGTCCCACGCGGCCGCGGAGCGGTTGCGCGGCAGGTCGCGGAACAGCGCCATCACGCGCCCCGAGCACCCGAACCGCTGGTCGGGCGGCGCATCGGGGTCCGGCTCGGGCGCGGAGAACGCGCAGTCGTTCGATTCGAGCACCGAGTCCGGCCCGTTCAACCTCTCTACTATCGCGTAGAACGTCTGGACCGCCAGGTGCCCGCTCCACGGCACGAAGTCTTCGAGGGACGTGCGGACGAGGCCGGGGCTGCCGCGCAGGTCGAGGTAGCGGAAGGCCTCGTTGCCCGTCGCGTGCGTGTAGGGGTGCGACCGCGCGAGCCCGGCGACCTCGCCTTCGTAGATGCAGGTCTTCAGGGGGAGGTCCGGTGCGCGGGGCCCTTAGCCCGCGGAGGGGGTGGCGCACGGGTGGGCGGCGGGGGGAGCGCGCCTGCGAGGGGCCGCGGCGCCCTGAGAGCGCGGCTTGTAGAGGTTCGACGCCGGTGCGGCCGCTGCCCGGCAACAGGCTGAACCTCTCGTTCAACGACGGCACCCGGGGGTTTGCCGACCTCTCCCACGACCTGGAGGGTGCGCTGGGAGCGCTCGCCGATCCCGAGCTCTGGAAGCGGGCGCACATCGAGCGAGGCGTCGTGACCTGGAACGAAGAGTTGGACATCGCCCCAGAGTTCCTCTATGCACGCGTCCACGAACTCCAGCCGCCGAAGACCGGTGAGGACGTGACCGCCAACCAGCTCGTCGTCACGATGCGAGAGCTTCGCGCCTTCGCCGGGCGCTCGCAGGTCGAGGTGGCCGAGGCGATGGGGGTCGCCCAGGCCGAGGTGTCCCGCCTCGAGGGCCGCACGGACACGAAGCTCTCGACCATCGAGCGCTACGTGAAGGCGCTCGGCGGCGAGGTGGAGGTGGTGGCGCGCTTCGGAGACCGGTCGCTGCGGCTGCACATCGGGTGAACGAGGCCGGCCGCTCACGCGTGCTTGAACTCCCCACGCCCGCGAATTCGCAGCCGCAAACACGAAACGTCTGCCTTCGCGCACTGCGAAAATGGGCATTCAACGGTGTGGTGGGGGTTACTGGATCAGGTTCGAACCTTCTGCGTCGTAGCCGGCTCGGATGTTCGTGTGCAGATGGGTAAGTACAAGCTGGTCATCTCTGGAACGCGGCTGGACAGGTCCTCCACGGAGGTCGCTGGCTGAGCGCAGCGGGACGGCTTCGTCGGTCGTCGTCAGTGCTGGGGCAAGGACCCGCGCTCCTGCGCAGACGGCAGGCATCGGCTCACGCCCTCGAGCGCAACCTTGCTCGCCTCCCAACGGGCCCGGTCGTGCGCGAAGTCGAAGAGCGCGCGTGCAAACGTCCGCCAGTCCTCCGTGAGGAGGGAGATCTCCCCGTCTACATCACCCGCGGCACTCCCCGAGAGGTACACGAGCGTGACGGGCACGCCGTCGATCGTCAGCGCGCGCGGCTTCAACGGACCGAGCGCCAGCGCGGCGAACCGGTCGGCCAGGACGGCGGCTTCCGCCTTCGAAATCTCGACGCGCTCGTCCGCGACGGCAGGCTCGACCCAGGCACTCGACCGAAAAGGACGGGCGGAAGCAGGCGCGCCGAGCTCGGGAGCCGTGGAGCTCGCCGATGCCGAGGAGGCGATCGAGCTCTCGTCGATACCGTTCGCTCATCGCTCCCTTCCTGCCGTACTGGTAACCCCGACGCTGGCGTGTAAGATCAACCCATGGGCCTTCCCCTCCGCCAGATTCGAGACGAAGCGATGCAGCTCCCCGAGCGCGAGCGACGCGAGCTTGCAGAGGAGCTCCTGGAGAGCGTCGATGCCGGGACCGAGGAGAGCTGGGAGGAATCGTGGCTCGCCGAGGTCCGCCGCCGAAGCGCGCAGGGACACGATGACGCGCGCCCCTGGTCGGAAGTGAAGGAGGGAGTCCTGCGGCGCATCGGGAAGACGTGACCCGCGTGCTCGTCGTCCGCGCGGCCGCGCGGCTTGAGATCGAGGAGGCTGCGGAGTGGTACGAGATCCGGGAGCCGGACCTCGGCGTCGCCTTCATCGAGGCGGTGGAAGCGATCTTCGGCCGCATCGAGCGTACACCGCAGCAATTCGCGCCGATGAACACGCGGGAGCCGTACCGGCGCGCGCTCGTTGCGCGTTTCCCCTACCACGTTTTCTTCGAGGTGCTCGAGGACCGCGTCGTCGTGATTGCGGTCGCGCACGAGCGCAGGCGTCCGGGGTATTGGCGCGCTCGCCACCGGGCGAACCCTGACCGGACTTGAACTCCTGGAGTCAGCCTTCGATGACTCAAAACGTCAAACCCCCGCTCCCGGACTGGCCGAGAGCGGGGGTTCTGCGAGAGTGGTGGGCGTTACTGGATTTGAACCAGTGACTCCTACCGTGTGAAGGTAGTACTCTAGCCGCTGAGTTAAACGCCCGACGTTCTGACCCACGCCTATTAACCGAGCCCGGCACCCCGTCAAGCCCCTCCCCCGCACGATCCGCGTACTCGTCCGCGGGTGCCGCTGCGGCCGCCGATCGGGTAGACTCCCGAGACCCCCCGGAGCCCCGCATGGCCACCGCCCTGAAGACCCCCGCGCACAAGCACCCGCCCCGCAAGTAGGCGTTCGCCCTCCGGGTTCCTACGGCATCGGGTAGAGCCCCGCGGGCCGCGACCACCGCCCCGATCGCCGCGAGGACGCTCAGCGCGCCGAAGCTGAGCCGGACTCCACGCACGACGCCCCCCGAGGACGCCGGTCCTACCACGCTCACTCGCCCCCGACCGTCCACCCCTCCTCGGTCACGGCGCGGGCGTCCAGCACCGTCAGGTCACAGGCCGCGGTGCTCACCCGGGCCGTCGTGGTGCCGGCCTGGCCGTCCACGTCCTCGATGCGGAGCGCGCACACGTCCCCGATGGGCGCGTCGAAGATCACGGCGAAGTGCCGGCCGAAGTGGTGGTGGTCGGGGTGGTAGAGGAGGCGGAAGTAGTCGGTGACGTCGAAGGCCACGCCGTCGAGGGTGCCGGTCGCGCGGGTGAACGCGCTCGGGGCGGTGATCACCGGGGCGTCGCCGAGGAGCAGCTCGAGCGCGATCTCGCCGCCCTCGAAGGTCACGGTGTGCGCGTTCCGCACGTAGCCGTCGTCGCGGCAGGGCCCGAACGTCATGGCGCTCACGTCGTACGACGCGCCGCCGGCCGGGTAGAGCACGAAGGAGGAGGCCGCGCCGACGCTCGCGTCCGGGGCGGCGCCGTCGAGCACGAGGGGCGCGGGGGCGTCGCCCGTGGGGCCGACGAGCACGAGGGTGTGGGCGAGGGTGTAGGCCGCGCCGGCGTCGTCCACGAGCGGCTGGGCGCCGGACACGTAGGTGTAGGTCGTGCCGCCGAACACGTTGGGCGACACCTCGGTGGCCCCCGCGCCCGCCATGCCTGGCTGGGCCGCGGCGTCGGTAAAGCGCGTGCACACGGGGAGGGTCAGATCGTAGGCGCCCTCGGCGTACGGGAGCGGGTAGGCGCCCTCGGGGAGCCGCAACATCGCCTTCGCGGGGAGCTCCTCCTCGAAGGTGCGCGACTCGTTCGCGACGCTGCAGTAGGTCGCGGTCGACGTGGCCTCTACCGCGGCGCCCCACGTCGTGTCACCGATGTACACGCTCGCGTCCGGACAGTGCGCCCACAGCGGGTCCACCGGGTCGGTGTCCGTGTCGGTGTCCGTATCGGTGTCGGAGTCCGTGTCCGCATCGGTGTCGGTGTCGGCATCCGTGTCGGTGTCGGCGTCGGCATCGGTGTCGGCGGCGGTGTCCGCGGGATCGCCGCCGGCGCACGCCGCGAGGAGGGGGAAGAGGAGGGGGAACAGGAGGGCGAACACGCGCACGCGAGGCTCCGGGGCGGTCGGGATCATCGGAGGAAGGGCCGGATCTGCTTGATGACGAGCTGGCCGTCCGAGCGGATCTTCCACTCGGTGTCCCAGATGAGGGTGTGCCCCTCGGGCACGACGTCGTCGTTGGGGTAGAGCGCCGCGATGTCGGCGAGCACGGCGCCGAGCTCGAACAGCTCGGCGTCGGTCAGCACGATCTCGGCCTCGGAGCTCGCGGAGACGCGGTCCACCTGGGTGACCACGCCGTCCTCGACCGTCAGGAGCACCTGCTCCGGGAACACGCCCGGCTCCGCCGAGACGACCTCGAGCTCCCCGAGCTGCGCATTGACGAGGTAGCGGTCGTCCACGCTCGTCGGGTTGCCGGCGAAGGCCACGATGTTGGCGAGCTCGCCCACCGAGCGCGTGTCGCACAGGATGCCCATGGCGACGCGCTCGGGGTCGATGCCGTACCAGTCGCGCTCCTCCCACGCGGCGAGGTTCCAGGTGGATCCCCACACCTCGCGCAGGGAGTCCGAGAGCGTCTCCTCGTCGTCCTTCTCGGGGTCGCACAAGGAGGGGCCCTCGTCGTCGCCGTCCAGCTCGTCGGCGAGGCAGGCGCTGTCGGAGTTGTAGAGGCCCGCGCCGCTGAAGTCGAGGCCGTCCTCGGCGTTGGACGAGCTGCGGAAGCGCACCATCGTCGTGTCGTCCCCAAAGGTGGCGACGATGCGCTCGGCGAGGCTGTCGATCAGCGCGGGGTCTACCGGGGCGTCCCCCATCGCCTCGCGCAGGGCCTCCAGGCGGGCGCGCCGCACCGCGGCGTCGGTGAGGAAGGCGTCGTCCGCGTGCCACGCCGCGATCGTCTCGGCGAAGGTGTAGGTCCCCTCCCCCACGCCGAGGTCCACCGTCCAGGTGCCGGTGCGCACGAAGTCGTCGTAGTAGGCGAAGGGGATCACGAAGCCGTCGAGCTGGTAGGCGCGATCGATGCGCTGGTACAGCGTCGCCAGGTTCGACCCCTTCGCGCCGTAGGTGCAGATGTTCGCGTCGCGCACCTCGGCGGAGTCGGTCGGCAGCTCCAACAGGCCCGGCATCGCGCGCTCGTCCAGGCCCGCCTCGCAGATCGACACCGGCGCCGGCCGGATGCCCGCCCACCACGCCTCGGCCTCCGCGGCGGTCGCCGCCGTCACGGCGTAGGCGTCGTCGCCACAGGTGAAGTGCACGAGCTGGTCCTCCCACGCCGCCAACGTCGCGAGCGGTTCGCGCACGTAGCAGTTGGGCGTGCCGCGCGCGGCGCTGCGCACGTTGAGGTGGGACAAGCCCCCCTGGCGCGTACCGGTCACGATGCCGCTCACGACGCGCTCGAGGTCCTGCGGCGCCTCGTCGATGACGACGAAGTCCTGGTACCCGAAGGCGGCAGCCTCGGTAGCGGCCGCGAATTCGTCGAGGGTGTAGAGCCGGAGGTAGCCGTAGCCCTCGCCCGGGTTGTAGGCCTCGTAGTCGACCTGCGCCGGGTTGTGGATGTCGAACGCCGCGTCCCAGCCGAGCGCCGCCTCCTGCTGCGCGGGCGAGTTGGGCACGAACGCGAGCGGGCCGATGGCGAAGCGCGCCGTGAGCGCCTCCCACACCTCCGTCACCTGGGCGAGGGTGACGGTGGTGGCGTCGTCCGCGGGGTCGTCCCACACGGTGAAGCCGTAGTAGAACCCGTCGTCTTCGAGGTAGAGCGAGTAGGTCCCGGCGTAGAGCTCGCGCGTGTCCGGCCGGAGCACGAGGGCCTCGTAGGCGTCCGTCGTCAACCCGGTAAAATCGTCGGGGAAGGCCGCCGTAAGGAAGTCGTAGTGCAGGGAGAAGGCGTTGACGTCCAGGAACACCGGCGGCACGCGGGCGTCGTCACGCGCGGGCACGAGGTACTTGCCGACGCGGAGCTGGTCGACGGTGCCGGCCGCCACGGTGACACCGTTGAACGTGTCGTCGTCGGGGATGCGCGGCACGCACGCGCGGTAGCCCAGGCGCGCCTCGGCCTCGGCGCACGCCGTCTCGTCGGTGACGATCGGCTCGCCGGAGTCGTCGGGGATGTCCGTCGTGTCGGGCCCGGTGCACGCGGCGAAGAGGAGAAGGGAGAGGCCGCTCATTCGTTGGGGTACTCGATGTAGACCGCGCCCGCCGCGGAGCCGAAGGTGGACTCGCCCGGCGCGCCGATGGCCATGTCGGGGACGCCGTTGGCGTCGAAGTCGCCGAACACGAGGCCCTGGCCCACGTCGTCGCTCGCGCCCTCGCCGAGGTAGACGGCGCCGGCGTCCGCGAGGGTGAGGGTGCCGGAGAGCGGGCCGTAGAAGAGGTAGACGGAGCCCGACGCGCTGCCGGAGGCGCTGTCCCCCGTCGCGCCGACCGCGAGCTCGCCGACGCCGTCCCCGTCGACGTCCGCGACCGAGAGGCCGAGGCCGACGTACTGGCTGGCGCGCTCGCCGCGCAGGATGACGTCCGCGCTGCCGAGGTCCGTCGTGCCGCCCGCCGGGCCGTAGACGACGTACGCCGCGCCCGCGTAGCTGCCGCCCGCCGAGTTGTAGGAGCCGACGATCACGTCCGCGAGGCCGTCGCCGTCGACATCCCCGAGGGTGAGCTCCTCGCCCGCGTAGTCGCCGGGGCCCTCGCCGAGGAAGGTGCCGTCCGCGGAGCCGAGGTCGAGGTCGCCGAGCACGCCGCCGTAGACGACGTACGCCGCGCCGCTGTACGGCCCGCTCCCGCTCGCGTAGGGCGCCGCCGCGAGGATGTCGCCGATGCCGTCCCCGTCGACGTCCTGGCCGGCGCGGATGTAGCGGCCGGCGTAGGCGCTCACGGCCTCGCCGATGAGCTGGGCGTCCATGTCGGTGAGGAGGTCGTAGGTGCCGGCGGTGATCGGCCCGTAGTCGATGAAGATGCTGCCCGCCGCGTACCCGCCGGTCGCGTCCTCGTAGGCGCCGATGACGGCGTCCGCGACGCCGTCCCCGTTGATGTCCGCGAGGTCCGAGCCGTGCCCGACCTCGGAGCCGACCGTGCCCTCGTACAGGACCTCGGCGTCCAACAGGTCGACGTCGCCGGTGATCGGGCCGAAGGTGATCCACTCCTTGTCGGTGCCGTCGGGCGCGCCCACGGCGACGTCCTCGTAGCCGTCGCCGTCGATGTCCCCGACACCGATGGAGCGGCCGGCGGCGTACGTCGCGCGGGAGCCGGAGATGCGGTAGCCGGCGTCGTCGAAGGACTCCTTCCCGGAGAGCGGGCCGTAGAGCACGTAGGCGCCGCCGTTGTAGCCGTCGGCGTACATCGTCGCGACGACGAGGTCGTCGTAGCCGTCCGCGTTCACGTCCCCCACGTCCACCACGCGCCCGGCGTCGAAGTTGGCGGTGTCGGACCAGAACTCGGCCTCGGCGTCCGCAAGGTCGGTCGTGCCGCCGTACCCGCAGCGGAGGTCCGCGCCGTCGCAGTCCTCGTCCACGCCGTCGTCGCACACCTCCACGCCGCCGGGGTAGGCGCGGGCGTCCCCGTCGTTGCAGTCGTCGCCCCCGCAGGCGGTCGAGACGTGGCCGTCCCCGTCGAGCTCGAAGTCCTCGTCGGCCTCCATGTCGCAGTCGTCGTCGTCATCGTTGCAACGCTCGGCCGCACCCGGGAAGGCCTCGGCGTCCCCCGGCCGGCAGTCCGACCCGTCCAGGACCCAGGTGGGGTCGGGATCGCAGGTGGTCTCGAAGTTGTAGAGGTGGCCGTAGCCGTCGCCGTCCGTGTCGGTGTGCCACACGTTCGTCTCGCCGAGGTCGGCGCGGCCGTCGCAGTTGTCGTCGTCGCGATCGCAGACCTCTTCGGCGCCTGGGTTCACCGAGGCATCCGCGTCGTCGCAGTCGGTCCCGTCGGTCACCCGCCCAGCGTCCGGCGTGCAGGTCTCGACGCCGGTGGAGGGCTCGCCGTAGCCGTCGCCGTCCGCGTCGACGTACCAGGCGACGAAGTCGGCGTCGCCCGCGCCGTCGCAGTCGTCGTCCAGGCCGTTGCAGGCCTCGACCGCGCCGGGGTGGACCGCGGCGTTCGCGTCGTCACAGTCGTCGGCGTTCGCCACGTGCCCGGCCGGGAGCGCGCAGGCGGGCGCGGAGGACGTGCCGGCGCCGAAGCCGTCGGCGTCGCCGTCGGGCCACCCGGTGAGGAGCACGCCGTCGTCCACCTGGCCGTCGCAGTCGTCGTCGTGACCGTCACAGACCTCGGCCGCCCCGGGAAAGGCGGTCGCGTCGAGGTCGTCGCAGTCCTCCCCGGCGCGGGAGCCGTCGCCGTCGGCGTCCACGGGGGCCTTGGCCGTGTCGGTGTCGGACGCGGCGGGTTGGCAGGCGGGGAGCCAGGCCAGGAGGAGGAGGGTGCAGACGCGACGCATTCCCCCATTTTGCGTCAGAAAATACGCTTCGTCACGCGAATGACGCGGATGGGTGGCCGCTGGCGCAAGGAAGCGTCGAAGGCCGAACCGAAGTGTGGCCGCGGCTCGGCGCCTCAGGTACGCTGCACCATCCCCGGTGGTCCATGCGGTGTCTGAGTCTCCTTCTCCTCTCGGCATGCATCGAGAACGGGATCGGGATCCCCGGAAAGGGCAACCCGGAAGACGATAAGCCCGCGATCGAGGTCTTCCCCCCGGTCCTCGACTTCGACGCCCTCCAGCTCGGCGACTCCGCCACGCAGACCCTCACCGTCCGCAACATCGGCCTCGCCCCCCTCACTATCGTCGGCGCGCAGCTCTCCGGCACCAGCGCCTTCAGCCTGCCGGTCGAGCCCGATCTGATGCTCGAGCCCGGCGCGGAGACCACCTTCGACGTGGTCTTCAGCCCCGTCAACCCCGAGGACGTGGGAGACCTCTACGTCCTCTCGGACGACCCCGAGGCCCCCAGCGTCGGCGTGCCGCTCAACGGCACCGCCCTCGTCGGCGAGCTCATCGTCCTGCCCAACCCGCTCGACTTCGGCGAGGTCCCGCTCGGCTGCTCCCAGAGCGGCACCGTGCACGTGATGAACGTCGGCGCCATCGATCTGACGATCGACTCCATCGTCCCCCTCGGCGGCGACTTCGGCGCGGACTGGGAGTTCGACCTCCCCTACGTCCTCGGCGCGGGCGCCTCGCTCGACGTGCCGCTGACCTACTACCCGGACGATCTGGAGCCCGACGAGGGCGAGGTCTGGATCACGAGCGACGCCATCGTCGGCCTCACCATCGCCCGCCAGAAGGGCAGCGGCACGCTCGACAGCACCGTCGAGGACGAGTGGTGGCAGGGCAACGGCCCCTGGGACCAGACCGACATCCTCATCTACGTCGACCAATCGGGCTCGATGCAGGACGACCAAGAGCGCCTCGCCGCGAACTTCAGCCGCTTCGTCGGCATCCTCGAGGAGCTCGACCTCGACTGGCAGATCATGGTCGTCACCGACGAGGACGGCTGCCACAACGAGTCCATCCTCGATCGCGACACCGCCGACGCCTCCACCATCTTCACCCGCGCGGTCAGCGGCCCGAACGGCATGTGGACCGAGGCGGGCCTCACCATCGCCGCCAAGGCGCTCCAGGACACCGGCCCCGGCGCCTGCAACGAGGGGTTCCTGCGGGAGGACGCGAAGACCACCGCCGTCATGATCTCGGACGAACCCGAGCAGTCCCGCACCGACTGGCAGACCAAGGTGGCGAAGATGCAGGAGTTCGCGCCGAACATCAGCATCACCTCCATCGTGGGCGACGTGCCCGACGGCTGCGAGACCGCCGCCCCCGGCACCGGCTACGTCGAGGCCAGCCTCGCCACCGGCGGCGCCGTCCTCTCCATCTGCAACGAGGATTGGTCCAGCTACTTCGCCACGATCGCGGCGCTCTCCGCCTACGGCCAGACCGACACCTTCGTGCTCACCTCCATCCCCGACCCCACCACGCTCGTCGTGTGGGTAGACGGCGCGCAGGTCACCACCGGCTGGACGTACGACGCCACCTGGAACGCCGTCCACTTCGACGCCGCCTCGGTCCCCGCGCCGGGCGTGCAGGTCCAGGCCGCCTACGACATCGAGGCCGACTGCGACTTCTGACGGAACGGCAGGGGGCGCGACATCGCCGCGCGATCGGCCCTCACCGCGGGGGGCTCCCGCCCCCACCTCGGGTTAGACGCCGTCCACGTCGAGACGAACATGCCCTACGAAGTCTACAAGATCATGCACATCATCGGCCTCGTGGCGGTGTGGGGCGCCCTCGGCGGCGCCACCCTCCACGCGATGAACGGCGGCACCCGCGCGTCCAACCCGTCCCGCGGGCTCGTCGCCGCGACGCACGGCACGGGCCTGTTCCTGATGCTGCTCGGCGGCTTCGGCATGCTCGCCAAGCTCGGCCAGTCCCCCGCGCAGGGCTGGGTCATCGCGAAGGTCGTACTCTGGCTCGCCGTCGGCGGGCTCCTCGCCGTGCCGCTCCGCAAGCCCGAGCTGGCGAAGCCGCTCTGGTTCGTGATGCCGCTGGTCGCGGGGCTCGGCGCGTGGATCGCGCTCATGAAGCCGTTCACCGCCGGCTAAACGGGGCTTGCACGCTCAGGTGCGCGCCCGGACAAGCGCGCCCATGTCGCTCCGAGCTTCGGTGGGGGTTCGCCGAGCCCGCGGGCGACGCCTGCGTGGAGCCCTTGATCGAGGGCGGGTGAGGCCTGAAGCGCGTCGCCTCCGTCGTGCCGACGGAGCGCGTGCCCCCCCCCCTGCGTCGCGACGCAACAACGGTGGCCATCGTGCCCTGGAGGCGCCGCTCACGACCGGCGTTGACGAAGGGGAGGGTCAGGTACGAGGATACGAGGAGCAAGGACCCATTTTCGACCCGTTCAGTAGCGAGGATAACAGAAGGAAGGGTTCGCTTTTCCTATCCTTCCCGGAGGCGAGCGGAGGCCGGGTTGACGGAGTAGAACGACCGCTACGACCGCGCAGGCCGGAGTAGTTCATTTTCCCCAGCCGCTTTTCTACGCGTCGCGATCGCACCTACTCTACGCGTCGCGATCGCACCTACATCGGGCTTGTCGGCCTGCTGGTGTTCGGCGGCCAGCTGCTCGCGCTGCTGACCCTGCCGACGGTGTTGCCGTTGACGCCGATCAGCGTGCCGCAATCCGTGTTGACGGCTGCCTTGATCAGCGTTCTGATGATGGCGCTCATCCTGCCGTTGATGCTGCGCCTCACCCGCAAGGTGCATTACGCAGAAAAGGCCATCGACAGCACGAACGAAGGCTACTGGGTCATCGACGCCGACGGAAACTTCGTCGATGTGAACCCTGGTTATTGTCGAATGGTGGGCTACTCGCGCACCCAGATCATGAAGATGCGTATCGCCGACTTCGAGGCGGTAGCCACCATGGCCGAGATCAGGACGCAGATCGAGCGAATCCTGCAGACAGGGTACGAACGTTTCGAGACGAGGCACCGGCATCACGACGGACACTGGACCGAGCTCGAGATCACGGTCACAGGTGTCGACAACCGCTACCTCGTCGCCTTCCTGCGGGACATCGGCGCGCGCAAAGCCGCAGACGCCGCGCTGCGCGAGGCCACGGAGCAGGCCGAACAGGCCAATCGGGCCAAAAGCGACTTCCTGGCCAACATGAGTCATGAGATTCGCACGCCGATGAATGGCGTGCTCGGGCTCACCGAATTGGTCCTCGATTCACCGCTCGAGCCTCAGCAGCGCGAGCACCTCGAAATGGTCAAGACCTCCGCCGTGTCGCTGTTGGTGATCCTCAACGACATTCTGGATCTGTCGAAAATCGAGGCTGGGAAGCTGGGTATCGAGCAAGTGCCGGTTTCGCCCGCGGGCGTGATACAGGACGTGGCCCAGGCCCTTCTCGCCCGTGCCGAGGCCAAGGGCCTGTCGCTGCGGTGCGAGACAGACCCGTCGGTGCCCGACAGGATTCTCGGCGATCCGGTACGTCTTCGCCAGATCCTCCTGAATCTTTGTGACAACGCGATCAAGTTCACGGAAACAGGCTCGGTTCAGGTCCAGGCACAGGCCGTACTCACCGACACGGGGACGTTCGAACTCATGTTCCACGTCCGTGACACCGGCATCGGAATTCCAGCAGAAAAGCAGGAGCTCATCTTCCAGGCCTTCAGTCAGGCCGACCCCTCGACGACACGCAAATACGGCGGGACCGGCCTGGGGCTGACCATCTGTGCGAGCCTTACCGCGTTGATGGGCGGACGGATCTGGCTGGAAAGCGAAGCCGGACAGGGAACCTGTTTCAGCTTCACGATACAGGCGGTGATCGCACCGCCCAGGCAACTGACCTCAAAAGATAGGTTGACTGCTCCGGTTCGGTTGCCGCCTTCTGGCGGAACGATTCATGTGTCCCCGGCGCCCGATCGCCGGCTTCAGATTTTGCTGGCGGAGGACAATCCGCTGAACCAGCACCTGGCGATCCTGCTGCTCGAGCGTTGGGGCCATGAAGTGGTACTGGCGAAGGACGGAATCGAAGCGGTCGCGCTCTTCGGCCAGCGCACCTGGGACCTCATCCTGATGGACGTACAGATGCCTCATATGGACGGCGTGGAGGCCACCAGAGCAATCCGCAAGGCCGAGGCCGAGGCCGGAGGCCGTAGCACTCCCATCATCGCGATGACCGCCAGTGCGATGAAAGAGGACCGAGAGCTATGCCTGGCGGCGGGCATGGACGCCTTCCTGAGTAAACCTTTCGAGATCGCCCGATTAACGGAGATGGTCAATCAGATGACCGGCGGCCGCTCCCCTCAACAGGTCGGCATCCGTGCAGCACACATTGGCAACGCGTTGGCCGACTAAGGGTTCGCCGCGAAACAAACGGTAGCACCCGAGGGCGGCCCTGGGACGCGGAAGCGAGACCGCTCTTGGCGCGGGAGAACCAAATGTCAATCACCTCGAAAGGCCAGCGTTGGGTCGTGACAGGATAACCAAACCCGGAGGTCCGGCGCACGGCCGCGCGGGCCCGAACTGTCGGAGCGTCCCGCTGGTCTCCATTTGCCCGAGGATGCGGAGCGACGCCCCCTCGACTGTGCCCTGACCATTGATCACATCGTTCTATTCCCACCTGGAAAGCGCCGAAGTCGGGCGATCGGGCGTGTGCCGCGAGAGGTGGTCAGCCGGAGCAGTCGCATCGCGGCGGCGGCAAGCAGCGTTGCCCACGCTACGTGTCGTCGACCTCCCGGAAGACCACAGGGGCGCCGGCCCCGCGCAGGGCGAGGGCGCCGTGATCCGCGCGGACCACGACCGCGAGGAGGGGGTAGCCGCCGGTGGTGGGGTGGTCGGGCCCGAGCACAATGGGGCCGCCGCCGCCGGGCACCTGGACGCCGCCGCGGACCATGGGGGTGGAGAGCGCGAGGTCACCGTCGACACGGCGGAGCGCGGGGCCGTCGAGCCGCGTGCCGACACGATCGGAGGCGGCGCCGACGCGCCAGGGCCCGGCGAGGAGCGCCGCCCACGCGTCGGGAGAGAAGCGCGCGGGATCGGGGCCGCGGAGCACGCGGATCGCGGCCCCTGGTTCAGGGACGAAGCGGTCGGGGACGAAGGGGTCGGGGACGAAGGGGTCGGGGACGAAGGGGGTGTGGCGATCGGGGCCGCGGAGGGGCCCGACCG
>CAJBVW010000500.1 GCA_903959175.1 uncultured Pseudomonadota bacterium | reverse complement strand
GCGAAGCCGCTTGGTCCCGCCGCGGCGGCGGGGACCGGCCGCGCGGACGCGGCCGCCTTCCGGGTGCCTGCCGCGGGGAGGGGTCAGACCCCATCACTTATCACTTGGGGTGGCCGGGTCCTGGCGGCGGCGTGCGGCAGGCGATTGTTAGGGTTTTTGGCGGGCATCTCCCCCGCGCGAGGCGACCGGAGTGCGCCGCCCCCGGCGGCGGTCCGGCCGGCCGCGCCAACGTCCGCCCCACACCCCGCCCGAACGCCGGCCGACCGAGGCGCCCCGCGCCGAGCACGCAGGGGGCCGACCCGGCGTCCGCGCCGGGACGCGCCCGCCGTCCGCCCCAGCCGGCCCTCCTCCGCGTTAGCCTCCGCTCCCCCGGAGCCCCTCGATGCACCTCTCCGAACGCGCCCTCACGATCCAGGAATCGGCCATCCGCAAGCTCGACGCCGCCGTCGCGCGCGCGCACGGGGTGCACTTCCACCGGCTCAACATCGGCCAGCCCGACGTGCCGACCCCGCGCCCCGTGATGGACGCCCTCGCCAAGGAGGACGGCCCCGTCCTCGCCTACGGCCCCGCGTCCGGCCTGCCCGAGTGCCGCGCCGCCGCCGCCGCCTTCCACGCGAAGACCAGCCCCGGCCTCGGCGCCGAGCATGTCGTCGTGACGCAGGGCGGCTCGGAGGCCCTGCTCTTCGCGATGGTCGCGCTGTGTGACCCGGGTGACGAGATCCTCGTCCCCGAGCCCTACTACACCAACTACAACGGCTTTGCGACGGTCGCCGCCGCCAAGGTCGTGCCGCTCCGCACCTCGCTCGACGAGGGCTTCGCGCTCCCGTCCGACGCCGCGCTCGACGCCGCGCTCACGCCGCGCACCCGCATGTTGTTGTTCGCGAACCCGGGCAATCCCACCGGGGCGGTCTACGGCGCCGACCAGCTCCGCCGCGTCGCGAAGTGGGCCAAGCGCAACGGCATCTGGCTCGTCGCGGACGAAGTCTACCGCGCCATCTGGTTCACCGAGCCGCCCCTCTCCGCGCTCCAGCTCGAGGGCCACGAGGATCACGTCATCCTCATCGACTCCACGTCGAAGACCTTCTCCGCGTGCGGCCTGCGCGTCGGCTTCCTCGTCTCGCGCAACCTCGCGCTGATGGAGCGCATCGAGCGGCTCGGCCAGGCCCGCCTCGGCCCCCAGCCCCGCGGCCAGCGCGCCGCCATCGCCGCGCTCACCCTCCCCGAGAGCTACTACGACGAGGTCCGCGCCGCCTACCGCACCCGCGTCGACGCGATGATGGACGCGTTGGCCCAGCTCCCGGGCGTGGCGTTCCACCGCCCCGAAGGCGCGTTCTACACGATGGCGCGCCTCCCCATCACCGACACCGAGGCCTTCGCGCGCTTCCTCGTCGAGGAGTTCCGCGACCGCTCCACCGGCCAGGAGGAGAGCGTCGTCGTCGCGCCCGGCCCCGGGTTCTACGCCGATCCTCGGTTTGGCCGCGACGAGATCCGCCTCGCCGCCGTCCGCGAGGAGAAGGTGCTCCGCCGCGCGATCGAGGTCCTCGGCCGCGGGCTCGAGACCTTCCGCAACAAGTAGGGGGGCGGAATTCGGGCGCGTCCCGGCCGAAGACGGCCGGGTCGGGCCCCTCCGGGCGCGCGCCAGAGGCGCTTGGTCGTGCCGGCGCGGACGCCGTCACGGACCGGCCGCGCGGACGCGGCCGCCCTTCGGTCCCCTCGCGCGGGGAGCCGTGGGTGTGTCCGCGCGCCGCCCCCGTC
Organism: uncultured Pseudomonadota bacterium; assembly: GCA_903959175.1. GTDB lineage: Bacteria > Myxococcota_A > UBA796 > UBA796 > SXON01 > CAJBVW01. The sequence goes on along the minus strand of CAJBVW010000500.1, from coordinate 895 downwards.
TGCCGCGCACGCGGTGGAGCAGCTCGGCCACCTCCCACGCGCTGCGGCGGCCACCGCGAGGTCACGGTTGATGTGCGCGTGCATCCCCGCCAAGGCGAACCGGAGCGGGGCGATGTCGGGGTCGTCACCGCGCTCGAACAGCGGGGCCCAGGCGCCCGGCATCTCGGCGTCCGTCGCCCACGCGTCCACCGCGTCGAAGTACAGGTTCGCGAAGTGGACGTCGAGGCGGACCCTCTCCGCGGGCGCCTCGAAGCGCCCGGTGTCGACGCCGCGGCCGACGTTCTGGGTGGTCCACCGATACAGGCGGTTGACGGCGGCGACCCCGTGCGTGGCCTGGAGGGCGCCCTCGATCGCGTGCAGGCGCGCGACCACGCCGGGGATGTCCGTCGGTCGCGGGGCGCGGGCGAGGGGCAGCACCGGAGGCGCAACCCTCGCGACAGCCCAGCGCACGTCGCGAGCGAGGACGTACGCGTCGGGGCGCGGGTGGCGCCGTGAGCCGCGCGCGCCCCGCCGCGACGCGCCCCCGGGGCAAGCCGCCTCGAAAGACCGCGGACGCGGGGCAAGCCGCCTCGAAAGACCGCGGACGCGAGGCAAGTCGCCTCGAAAGACCGCGGAAGCGGCGCTCGCGCGCGACGAGGGCGCGCCGACCGTCCAGCGCCCCCCGAAAGATGGCGTTTGCCCTTCAGGAGCCGCCCCACCCCGTCGCGTCACGCCGGCGTCCCGGCCCGTACGCGGTCTTTCGACCGGGCTTGCCCTCCGCGCGCGGTCTTTCGACCGGGCTTGCCCCGGCTCGCCCCCCGCGTGGGGCACGCCGCCACGGTCGGCCCGCGCCCGGCGGGCCCGGAGGAGGGCCCGCGGCGGCGCGGTCGGCCCCGGAAGAGGGCCCGCGCCCGGC
>CAJBVW010000499.1 GCA_903959175.1 uncultured Pseudomonadota bacterium | reverse complement strand
CGCCGTGGTCCGCCGCGAACGAACTCGACGAAGTGCACCCACTTGTGCGAGTTCGTTCGCATCGCGCGGCCACGGAGCAGCCTTCGCCGTGGTCCGCCGCGAACGAACTCGACGAAGTCCCTGCACTTGTGCGAGTTCGTTCGCCTCCGCGCCGCCCGACCAGCGCCGCCACGCCTCCATCGCGTCGACGGGCGCCCACGCCGCCCTCCACGCCACTGGCATGCTCGACGCCGGCGACGGCCACTCCATCGCCTGGCAAGTCTTCGGCAACCCCCACGGCAAGCCGGCGGTGGCGCTCCACGGCGGGCCGGGCGGGGGGAGCAGCCGCGGGCTCCCGCGCCGGTTCGACCCCGCGGTGTATCGGTTGGTGCAATTCGACCAGCGCGGGTGTGGCCGGAGCACGCCGCACGCGGGGGACTGGGCAACGGACCTGTCGACCAACACCACGCACCACCTGCTCGCCGACCTCGAGCGCCTCCGGGATCACCTGCAGATCGAGCGTTGGCTGGTGTGGGGCGCGTCGTGGGGGGTCACGCTCGCGCTCGCCTACGCGGAGCGGTTCCCCGAGCGGGTGTCCGAGATGGTGCTGCTCTCCGTCACCCTGACCCGGCCGGCCGACGTGGCCTGGTTCGGGCGCGGCGCCGGGCGCACCTTCCCCGACGCGTGGAGCCGGTTCCGCGCGGGCGTACCAGAGGACGAGCGGGACGGAGACCTCGTCGCCGCCTACGATCGCCTCCTCAACGCACATCCGGACCCGGCCGTGCGCCTCCAGGCCGCGCGCGACTGGGTCGCGTGGGAGGACGCCCTCCTCTCGCTCGAGCCCGGCTACATCGTCCCCAACCCGGGGTGGGAGGATGAACGTTACATGATCGCCTTCGCGCGGCTCGTGACCCATTATTTCTCGCACGCCGCGTGGCTGGGAGAGGGCGAACTGCTCGCCAACACATCGCGGCTGGCCGACATCCCCGCCGTCCTCCTCCACGGGCAGAACGACGTGGGCGGGCCCGTCGCGATCGCGCGGGAGCTCGCGGGCGCGTGGCCCGGCGCGGAGCTGCACGTCGTCGCCGGCGGACACCTGGGCGACGCCGAGATGGAGCACCTCCAGCGCGAAGCCATCGCGCGCTTCGGGGCGCGGGGCTGACGGGCACGCTTCGTCGGACGCGGCTGAGCGGCGCGCGCCGCCTGTCGCCGAGCAGCTACACTCCCGCATGCCCCTCGCCTCCCTGCCCGTCCCCCTCCCCGCCGACACCGCCGAGCTCCGCGCCGGGGACGTCGACGGGGACGGCCGCGACGAGCTCATCGTCGTCACGCGCACCCGCAAGGCCAGCGCCCCCGACGCCGTGCGGCTCACGCTCCTCTCCTTCGGAGACACCGGCGTCGTCACCGCCCGTCGCGAGGTCGATCTCGGCAGCCGCGCCGTGCTCTGGGACGCGGACCACGGGCTCTGGGGCCTCGACGGGGCCGGCCTCGTGCGCTTCGACCCCACGACCGGCGCCCCCGCCCGCATCGCGCGGTTCCCGACGGCGCTCGCCGCGCTCGGCCCCACCACGCCTGCGTGGGCTCCGCTCGCGCACGACCTCACCGCGGACGGCAAGCCCGAATTGGTCGCGTGGTCCGCCGGCCGCTACCTCGCGTGGCGCACGGACGGCACCGCGCTCGGCAGCATCCCCGCCGCGGCGGAGGGGTCGCTCGGCATCGATTGGTCCACCGGCGGCGCCGGCACCAACGCGACGCTCTCCCCGCCGCCGATCGCCGTCGGGGACATGGACGGTGACAAGAAGCCCGACCTCCTCCTCCCCGCCAACGCGAAGCTCGCGGCGTACTACACCGGCGACACCGTCGGCGTCCGCGCCGCGTCCATCGCGCTCCCAATCGATCTCGAGCCCGCCGAGGAGGACCCCAAGCCCGGCGAGATCCGCCGCCGGGTCAGCGCGGTGTGGATCGAGGACCTCGACGGCGACGGCAAGACCGACCTCGGCGTCCAGCGCCTCGTGCTCGCCGGGAGTTGGTTCGGCGCCACCGCCGAGCTCTCGTGGGCCAAGGGCCGGGGAGACGGCTTCGGCGCGCTCACGACGCTCCCCATCAACGCCGCCGCCTTCGGCGTGGATCTCGTCGACTTCGACGGGGACGGCGACAAGGACTTCGTCGCGCCCGTCGCGGACATCAACATCGGCACGATCGCCCGGGCGCTGGTCAACCGGAGCGCGCGCGTCGATCTCGCGTTGTTCCGCATGCAAGCCGGCACGTTCCAGCCTCCCGTCACGCTCCGCACCTTCGCGTTCCCGCTGGAAGCGCCCGGCCGCTTCCAAGCCGCGTTGGACGCCGACATCGACGGCGACGGCCGCATCGATCTCGTCACCAACGACGCCGAGGACCGCGTGCGCGTCTACCGCGGCGAGGGCGCCGGCCTCCAGGCCACGGCCGCGTGGGACGTGCCGATGCGCGTGCCCGTCGGGGACGACACGATCTTCGTGCACGATCTGACGGGCGACGGCCGCGCTGAGATCGTCGTGTGGGGGCCGAAGGAGGCATCGGCCACGGTGTTGCGCCTCCCCTGACCTGACGCCGCCCGGACGCCGCGCGCACGCGCTACGCTCCCGACATGTCGGCCCTCACCCACGACGAACCCCTCGCCACCCGATGGGGCCGCCGCGTGCGGAGCATCGGGGCCCACGTCGTCGCGAGCACACTCCTCGTCGCGACGCTCCCGGTGGTGCTCCCGCTCATGATCGTGACCGATGTGCTCCGCGGCGCACGCTTCGGCGCCACGCGGTTCCTCGGCATGATCGCGGTCTACCTCGCGTGCGAGCAGCTCGGGGTCCTGACGAGCGGCTGGCTCTGGCTCACGCGCGGCCGCGACCCCGCGGCGTGGATGCAGCGCAATTTCCGGCTCCAGTGCTGGTGGGCGCGCACCCTCTTCGGGGCCGGCGAGCGCCTGTTCGGGCTGCGCGTGCGGGTGGAGGGCCTCGAGGTCGTCGCGCCCGGCCCGATCGTGATGTTCGTGCGCCACGCGAGCGTCGCCGACACGCTTTTACCCGCCGTGTTCGTCTCGTCCCGCCTGGGGATCCTCTTGCGCTACGTCCTCAAGCGCGAGCTCTTGTGGGATCCCTGCCTCGACATCGTCGGCCAGCGCCTCCCCAACGTGTTCGTCCGCCGCGGCAGCGCCGACCCCGCCCGCGAGATCGCGACCGTCCAGCGCCTCGCGCAGGACCTCGGCCCGACCGACGGCGTGCTCCTCTTCCCCGAGGGCACACGGTTCTCGCCCAAGCGCCGCGCGGACGCCCTCGCGAAGCTCGCCGCCGGTAACGATCCCGCCCTCGCCGCCCGCGCCGCCGGGCTCGTCAACGTGCTGCCGCCGCGCCTCGGCGGGGCCCTCGCGCTGCTCGACGCCGCGCCCGACGCCGACGTGGTCTTCTGCGGGCACGTCGGCTTCGACGGGGCGCTCCGGCTCGGCGACCTCTGGAACGGCGCCCTGGTGGACCGCGCCGTGCGCATCGTGTTCTGGCGCTGCCCGCGCGCGAGCATCCCCGCCGATCGCGACGCGCGGATCGATTGGTTGTACCGCGAGTGGGAGCGGCTGGACGCGTGGGTCGGCGCCCGGGGCGAAGGCGGTGCGGACGCGGCGTGTCGGCCGCGCGACACAGCGGGCGACACAGCGGGCGACACAGCGGGCGCCTAGGCGAGCGATCGATCTCCAGGTTCGTGCTACGTCCCCCCGATGCGCGTCCGCCTCCTCGCCCTCCTCGCCCTCGCCGCGTGCGCGCCCGAGAAGCCCGCGGACACCGCCGCGCCCGACACCGACACCGCCGCGCCCGACACCGACACCGCCGCGTGCGTCCCCGCCGCCGAGGTCCCCTACGACGGCGTCGACCAGGACTGCGACGGCGCCGACCTCACCGATGCCGACGGCGACGGCCACGCCGCGACCGAGGCGGGCGGCGACGACTGCGACGACGACGACGACGACGCGTTCCCCGGCGCGGAGGAGGCCTGCGACGGCGTCGACACCGACTGCGACGGCACGGCCGACCCCACCACCCCGTGGTACCGCGACGACGACGGCGACGGGTACGGCGCCGGCGCCTTCCTCCGCGCGTGCGAGGCCCCCACGGGCAGGGTCGCCGACGACACCGACTGCGACGACACCGACGCCGCCTCGTTCCCCGGCGCTCCCGAGCGCTGCGACGGCCTGGACGACGACTGCGACGGAGAGGTGCCCGACGACGAGGCGGACGCCGACGGCGACGGCTGGAGCGCCTGCGAGGGCGACTGCGACGACGCCGACCCGGTGCGGAGGCCCGACGCCTTCGAGCGCTGCGACGGCGGGGACGACGACTGCGACGGCGCGATCGACGACGCGTGCACGGCGTGCGACCGCGCGGTGCCCGAGGACCACGCCACGATCCAGGAGGCGATCGACGCCGCGGACACGGGCGACGTGGTGTGCGTCGCGCCCGGCACCTACCTCGAGTGTGTCGACTTCGCGGGGAGCGCGATCACGCTCCTCGGGCCCGCGGGCGCGGCGGCCACGGTGATCGACGCGGACTACGACTGCGGGCCCGTGGTCCTGTTCGCGGCATCGGAGGGGCCCGACTCGGTCCTTCGCGGCTTCACGTTGACACGCGGCTACGGCGAGACCGGCGGCGGTGTAACGATCGCGGACGCGTCCCCCACGATTGACGCCGTCGTGGTCGAGGCCAACGGCAGCGTCGGCGTAGACGGCCTCGGCGGCGGCCTCTACGTCTACGGCGGCGCCCCCACGATCACCCACCTCGTGGCGCGCGAGAACGGCTCGCGCGGCGGGGGGTACGACGGCTTCGGCTGGGGCTACGGCGGCGGCGCGTACCTCGAAGCGACGGACGCCGTGCTCGACAACGTCGACGTGGTGGATTGCGGCGCGGGCGACGCCGGGGGCGGCCTCGCGCTCATCGACACCACCGCCTCCGTCACCAACGTGCGCGTCCACAGCAGCAACGCCGAGATCCTCGGGGGCGGCGGCGTCTACGTCGACGGGGGCGCGCCCACCTTCACCAACCTCCGCCTCACCGAGAACGGCGTGGGCTCCGGCTTCGGCTACGAGCCCGACGGCGGCGGCATCTACGTCACCGGTGACGCCACCCCCACCTTCACCAACGTGCTCGTGTCCGGGAGCTGGTCGCGGGACGGCACGGGCGCCATCTACGTCGATTCGGGCACGCCCCTCTTCGTGAACGCCGTCGTGACCGACAGCACCGGCGCCACCGCCGCGGTCTCCGGCGCCGCCACCTTCCGGTACAGCGACGTGTGGGGCAACACCCCCGCCGACTTCGCCGACACCGACCCGACGGGCACCGACGGCAACCTCTCCGTCGACCCCGATCTGCTCGGCGACGACGGCCACCTCGCCGCCACCTCCCCCCTCGTCGACGCCGGCGATCCAACCCTCGTCGACCCCGACGGCTCCCCCGCGGACATCGGCCCCTTCGGCGGGCCCGGCGCCGCCGGTTGGGACCTCGACGGCGACGGCTTCCCCGCGTGGTGGCTCCCGGGCGCGTACGACGCCGCGACCTCTCCGGGCCTGGACTGCGAGGACGCAGATGCCACCGTGTTCCCCGGCGCGGGCTGCTGATCCGCCGCAGCCGCCCCGCTCCGTGTCAGGCCGGCACGATCTCCCACACGATCGACGGCCCCGGCTGAATGAACGGCACGTAGCGCTCCGGCACCTTCGCGGGCGCCCGGAGGCGCTTTCCCGCCTTCGACAAGGTCAACGCGAGGTACACCCCGAAGGTGACGGCCTCCATCCACGCCGCGCGGATCACGAGCGGAGCTGCCCGATCCGGTCTAAACTGCGCCCAACTCGAGCTCCGCATGCCCCACCGCCCGATCCTCCTCGTCCTGCTCTCGCTCCTCGCTGCCTGCGATCTCGACAACGAGCTCGCGACCAAGCCGGACGAGCCGATCTTCGAGGAGCCGGACACGGCGGGGCCCCCCGACACCGACGTGGAGGACACGGACGTGGAGGTGCCGGTCGAGGACTGCAACGGCCTCGATGACGACGGCGACGGCCTCGTGGACGAGGGCTACGCCGACGACAACGCCAACGGCCGCGCCGACTGCCTCGACCTCGAGTGCCCCGCGACCGACCTCGGCACCCCCGGCTCCGTCAGCATCGTGGACGACTGCGCCGGCACCGTCAGCGAGGTCGTGGTCGACCCCTGGGACGCCGTCATCGAGTACCAGTACACGTCCGTCGGCGCGGGCGTGATCGTCATGCCCGCGGTCGGCAACCTCAACGACGACGACGGTGACGGCGACGTCGACGAGAACGACGTCCCCGAGATCGTCTTCACCACCTGGACCTCCAACACCCTCGTCGCGCTCGACGGCGCCACCGGCGCCGAGCTGTTCGAGGTCGCCGGGTACGACGGCCAGGGCGGCGTCACCATCGCCGACGTGGACGACGACGGCGACCCCGAGATCATCGCCATCGCCACCGGCGGCCGCATCGCCGCGGTCGATGCGACCGGCGCCGCCGAGTGGACCTCCGCCGCCTTCGCCATGATGTCCTACCCCCAGCCCACCGTGGCCGACCTCGACAACGACGGCATGCCCGAGGTCATCGGTGACGTCGGCGTCGTCAACGGGGAGAACGGCTCTACGGTCGCGACGCTCGCCGGCATCGCCAACTCCTGGCGCACGCCCATCGCGGCCGACATCGACCAGGACGGCCAGCAGGAGATCATCCTCGGCAACAAGGTGTACGACGCCGGCGGCACCGCGCTCTGGAGCAACGCCGGCGCCGGGTCCGGCAACTTCGGCGCCGTGGCGGACGTCGACGGCGACCCCGAGGGCGAGGTCTTCTTCGTCTCCGGCGGCACCGCCTACCTCCACGACTCCGACGGCAGCCTGATCACCTCGTTCGCCGTGCCCGGCGGCAGCATCCCCGGCCCCCCGTGCATGGCCGACTTCGACGGCGACGGCGAGGTCGAGATCGCCATCCCCAACAGCACCCAAATCAGCGTGTTCGACGTGGACGGCACGCGGCTCTGGAGCGCCACGATGCAGGACAACTCGGGCCTCGCGGGCTGCTCCGGCTACGACGTGGACGGCAACGGCGCCTACGAGGTGCTGTTCGCGGACGAGATCGCGTTCCGCATCTACGACGGCACGGCCGGCGCCATCCTGTACGAGAACCGCAACCACGCCTCCGGCACGGTGTGGGAGTACCCGGTCATCGCCGACGTGGACAACGACGGCTCCGCCGAGATCGTCGTCGCGGACAACGGCGGCACCTGGCAGGGCGTGACCGTGTTCGGTCACTCCGGGGACGGCTGGCCCAAGTCGGGCACCACCTGGGCGACGCACGACTTCGCGGTCACCAACATCGAGCCCGACGGCCACGTCCCCAGCCCGCCCGAGCCCTCCTGGCAGGTCTACAACGTGTTCCGCGCGCGCCCCTCCGTGGACGATCCCTCCAGCGCCGACCTCCTGGTGGACATCACCGACGTGTGTGTCATGGACTGCGACTACGGCCCGGTGAAGATCGGGGTGCAGGTCACCAACCAGGGCGGCGCCGACGTCGATGCGGGCGTCCAGGTCGCCGTCTACGCGGACGACGGCTCTCCCCGGTTCATCACCTCCGTCGCGTTGCCCGCGGTCCCGGCCGGCACGACCATCGCCGGTATCGAGGTCGAGCTCACCCCCGCCGACATCGGCATCTACGGCTTCATCGTGCGCGTCGACGACGACGGCACGGGCGCGGAGGAGGTCCGCGAGTGCGACGAGACCAACAACGAAGAAGACTACTCCGACGTGTTCTGCTTCTGATGCGCGTCACCTGCCACCTCGGCCGGCATCCCCCCGCCACCGGAACCCCATGACCGACCTGTTCCGCGACAAAGCCGCCGGCTTCGACCGCGACGTGCTGGCCGGGCACCTGAGCGCGGCCGGCTTCACCGACGTGCGCTTCGTGACCGCGTGCGAGGTGAGCCGCAACGAGCACGTCTACCCGATCTTCCTGGTCACCGCCGCCCGCGGCTGAGCGTCGAGGGGCGGAGGGCCGCTCCCCTACTCGTTCAGCGCCCGCCCCACCCGCCGCACCGCCACGGCCTCCGCGCTCTGGG
>CAJBVW010000498.1 GCA_903959175.1 uncultured Pseudomonadota bacterium | reverse complement strand
CGTCGGTGACGGTGCGGAGCTCGCTGTCCGCGGGGGCCGGGGCGCGCGCGGAGGGGTCGCCGGCGCCGAAGCGGGTGGCGGCGTCCTGGAGGCGGGTGAGGGGGAGGAGGACGGCGTTGGCGAGGGCGCGGGTGACGAGGAGGAGCACGAGCGCGCTCCCGACGGCGAAGGCGATGGCGGCGAAGAGGGCCTGCCGGGTGGCGGCCCCGGCCTCCTCCTGGAGGGCGGCCTGGCGCGCGTCGAGCCCGGCGAGGAGATCGGCCACGTACCCGGCGATCCGCGCGGCGTTGCGCTCGGAGGTGGCGTGCATGCCGGCGGCCATCGCGCGGTCCATCTCGCCGCGGGAGGCGACGGGGACCACGCCGTCGCGGAAGGTGGCGTCGAAGCCGGCGTAGGCGGCGCCGAGGTCCTCGCTGCCCGGGAGGCCGAGCGCCTGGACGCGCGTGAGGGCGGCGGCGGCGGCGGCGGCGGCGGGCGCGTAGTGGTCGAGGTGCCCGGTGCCGCCCTCGATGAAGGTGTGGGCCTGGTGGACGTACTGCTCGCGCACGGCGTCGCCGAAGGCGAGCACGGCGTCCCGCTCGACGTGTACGGCCTCCTCGCGCTCGACGACGGCGGCCACCCGCGCCCCGCTCCACCCCGTGGCGACGGCCCCGGCGAGCTGGAAGCCCACGAGCAGCGCGGTGGCGGCGGCGAAACGCCGGCGGAGGGAGGCCATTCGCCCACGTAGCGTGGACGGGCGGCGGCGGGGCCACACGCGGTGCGAGAACCGGGGCCGCACCTTTCGCCGGTCCCGCGTCGGGAGGGAGCGCCGCCCCCGGGTTAGCGGTGGGACATCTCTCGGTGTGACATGACCCGTTTCTCGCTCGCCTTCCTCGCCCTCCTCGTCGCCTCCACCCTCCAGGCCGGCGCCGCGTGGGCCGCGCCCTCCGTGCCCAAGGCCGCGCTGAAGGACCTCTCCACCGAGGCCCTCGCGACGCTCGCGCCGCTCGAGATCGAGCTGGCCGCGGCCGAGGCGGAGCTCGAGAAGGCGAAGGCCTCCGTCGATGGGGCGAAGGGTGCGAAGGGCGCCTCCCAGGACACGGTCAAGGGCGCTCAGGACGGCGTGAAGGGCGCGAAGGACGCCGTCGCCGACGTGAAGGCGCAGGGCAAGGGCGCCGTGGCGGGCGCCACCGCCGCGCACAAGGCCGCTCAGGCGGCGGTGAAGGCCGCGAAGGACGACGTGACCGCGCAGAAGGCGGCGCTCAAGGCCGCGCAGCAGGTCGTGAAGGACCGTCAGGCCGTCGTCGGCGTGAAGAAGGACGCCATCGCCGCCGCGAAGGAGGCGGCGAAGGGCGCGACGGGGAAGGCGAGCGAGGGCGTGGCGGGCGCCAAGGCCGAGGTCGCGACGGCGAAGGCCGGGGTGGACACCGCGGGGGTGGACATCGACATCGCGCGCCTCGAGGTCGAGGTCGCCCGCCTGAAGAAGGAGCGCGCCGAGGCCAAGCTCGAGCACGCCCGCGCCCTCGCCGCGAAGGCCGCCGGCGTCGACATCGACCCCGCCACGTTCGCCGCCGCGTTCGCCGAGAGCGAGGCCACGCTCCTGACGAAGGAGACCGAGCTGGGCGTCGCCAAGGCGAAGCGGTGATCCTCGGGGTCCAGGTCAAGCCGAACGCGAAGCAGACGCGCGTGGTCGGCTGGGCGGACGAGCGCACGGTGATCCTCGCGATCGCGGCGCCGCCGGTGGACGGGAAGGCGAACGACGAGGTCGTGCGCTTCCTCGCGCGCACGCTCGGCCTGCCGAAGTCCTCCGTGACGGTCGAGCGCGGGACCACGTCCCGCACCAAGCACATCGCCCTCCCGGACGGCACCCCGCTCGACGCGCTGCGGCTCGCGCCGTGACCGCCTGACCGGGCGCGGGCCCGCGAGGCGGGGAGGGACGCGCTACGCTGGGCCCGATCTGAGGCTCGGTATGCGCGCTCCCTGGCTCCTGCTGCTCGCGCTCGGCTGCCGCACCCCCTCCGGGGACGCCACGCCCGACGAGCCGGGTCCGCCCGACACCAGCGACACGGACACCGACGACACGGTGCCCCTTCGCGACGCCCCCGTCGACCACGTCGTCGTCCTCGTGCTGGACGGGCTCCGCCTCGACGAGAGCTTCGGCGAGGGCGTGTCCGACGCCGCCGGGACCCCCACGTCCGAGATCCTCCCGGAGCTGCGCGCCCGCGTGCTCCCCGAGGGCACCCTCGTCCGCCACGGCTACGTCACCGGCATCCCCATCACCGGGCCCGGCCACTGCGACCTCGTCACCGGCGTCCGCCAGGAGTTCGGCCACTTCCCGACCCCCGCCGGCGCCGGCCGCTACCGCCCGCTCTTCCCCACGCTCTTCGAGGACCTCGCCCGCGTCGGCGAGACCGCCCCGCTCCTCATCAACGGCAACACCGACCACATCGAGTCGCTCAACCGCAGCGTGTACCCCGGCGTCACCGACGCGGACGGCGGCGTCTACCAGCTCACCGCCACCGAGGAGGACGCCACGCGGCCCGCCCCGCGCGACACGGCCGTCCTCGACGCGGTCAAGGCGCAGCTCGCCGCGGACCCCCCGCGCCTGATGATCACCAACCTCCACGCCATCGATCTCGCCGGCCACGTCGCCGAGGACCCGACGTCCTACGTCGGCCGCGCCCGCGAGGTCGACGCGCCGATCGCGGCGCTGTGGGAGTGGATCCAGTCGGAGGAGAGCGGCATCGCCGACCGCACCGCGCTCGTGCTCGTGGCGGACCACGGTCGGCATCGTTGGGGCGACGAGGCGGACGCGCGGATGGACGAGGGCCTCGAGCCGCCGGACTACCGCCACCACGGCGACCAGTGCGGCGGATGCCGGGAGATCCCGATGTTCCTCGCCGGGCCGGGCATCGCCGAGGGCGCGGTGGTGGAGGGGCCGTACACCCTCGAGGACGTGAGCCGTACGATCGCGTGGATGCTCGGGGTGGACCAACCCTACGGCACCGGCATCGTGATGCGAGATCTGTTCGTAGACGCGCCGACGGATGCCGATCGCAGCGGCACCTACCGGGTGGACGCCTCGGGGAGCGCGGTGGCGACGTGGTCCTGGCTGGACGAGGGCGGGCACCGGAGCCGGGTGGAGGTCGACGGCGAGGCCGTGTCGAGCGCCGCGGAGTTTGCCGCCGAGGCGCCGCGCGTGCTCCAGGCGGGGGGCACCACCTACGCGTGCTGGCGTTCGTTCGCGGTGCGCGACGCGACCGAGGTGGACTGGCCGTGGGTCGGGAAGTGTGCGGCGCGCACGGGCGGGGCGTGGACGGACCTCGCGTTCCCCCTCGACATCGTCTCGTCCCTCTGGGAGCCGGCCCTCGCGGTGGACGCCGCGGGGCGGCTCGTCGTCGCGTACGTCGACAACCCCAACTCCACGACCTACTCCGAGGACCGCGCGTTCGTGCGCGTGCTCCGGTGGAGCCCGGCCGCCGGGGACACGCCCGCCGCCTGGGACTACACCGCCGAGACCGGCATCGGCACGGCCTTCCCGGGCGTCCCGAGCCTCGTGGTCGGCGGCGACACCGCGTGGGTCGCGTGGTCGGAGAGCGACATGACGGCGTCGGGCCGCGACAACGCGCCGGGCCGCTACACCCGCCACGTCGAGGTCGCCCGGTTCGACCTGGGCGCGTCCCAGGCCCCCACCGAGCTCTGGCGCACCGCCGTCTCCGCGTGCCCGGACGGCGCCGGGTGCGTCGACCGCACGCCCACCCTCGACACCGAGGGCCGCGGCTACGACCGCATGGAGAGCCCCGCGCTCACGGCTGACGGCGCCGCGCTCCGCGTGGGCTGGATCGCCTGGGACGCCGACGGCAGCTACGTCCTGACCGCCTCCTCCACCGACGACGGCGCCACCTGGGGCACCCCCGCGCGGCTCGACGCGACCGGCGGCGTCTTCGGGCACGTGCCGCCGCGGTGGCTGGACGGCCGCTTGTATTGGGCCCAACTGGGCGCCGCGGGAGAGGCCGAGGCCTGCCGCGCGGCGCCGGACGCCGCCCCGACGTGTGTGGCGCTCGGAAGCGCGCGCGTCGCGTCGCTCGCCCCCACCGCCGCGGGGGCGCGCGTGACCATCGACACCGGCGAGGGCGCGTGGGCGTCCCAGGAGATCTCGTGGTGAACGTCCGTGGCCTCTTCCCGCTCCTGCTCCTCGCCGCCTGCGGCATCCCCAATTGCGCGCTCCGCTCGGGCCCCGACGCGCCCGCGCCCGCCACCGACACCCCTGCGGACGCCTCCGTCGTGACCGCAAACCCGCACTGCGGCATGGAGGGGAAGTGGTGCATCGAGGACGTGTCCACGGCGGACGCCGCGTTCGCGCCCGTCGAGACGCTGAGCCTCTCCCGCGCGCTCTGGGGCGTGGAGGCGCCGAACCTGCTCAAGAGCATCACCGTCGCGTGGGACGGCGTCGGCAAGCGCCTCTACGCGGTGGGCATCGCGACCGACCGCCTCGTCGTCATCGACCCGGACGTGGGGCGCCCCACCGGCACCATCGATCTCGACGCGCGCGGCCACACCACGGCCCTCGTGCGCATCGACGAGGCGCGCCGCCGGTTGTGGCGGGTGGACAAGGCGAACGGCGCGATCCGCGTGGTGGACCTCGACAAGGGCGCCGTCGTCGGGACGAAGGAGGGAACGCGCATGGAGCGGCCGGGGGAGGGGGGCCGCGGCTACCCGATCCGGGACGCCGTGATCGACCCCGCGACCGGCTGGTTGTGGGTCGCCAACCTCGAGGGCGGCACGCTCACGGGGTACAGCCCCGACCTGCGCGACTCGACGATCGCCACCGGGTTCACCGGGCCCGCATCGTTGGACGCGCGTAACGACGAGCTCCTCGTGGTGGACGCCGCCTCGCGCGAGTCCATGCGCCTCGTGCGCTATCAGCCGAGCACGGACACGATCACGTCTGAGGTGACCCTCCCGCGTGTCGCCGGGCCGACCAACGCGAACCTCGCTCCCGACGGCACCGTCGTGATGGGCGGGCGCATCCTCTCGGCGCTCGGGGCGGACGGCCGCCCGAAGTGGACCCAGCCGCTCGGCGCGATGTCGGAGGCGGTCGTGTTCGTCGGGGACACGGTCGCGGTGCTGGTCGGAGAGCCCGGCGAGTCCGGCAGCGGCGCGCGTGCACAGCGGCCCGAACGCGCGGCTGGTGCCGACGGAGAGCGGCCCCGCGGCGCGGGCGGCGGGCCTCGTGGCGGCGGTGGTGGCGGCGGAGCGCGCGGCGG
>CAJBVW010000497.1 GCA_903959175.1 uncultured Pseudomonadota bacterium | reverse complement strand
GCTCCTCGGCGCCGGGCTCTACCCCGCCATCGACATCGCCCCCGCCTCGCTCTACTTCGAGTCCGAGTACGGCGAGTCCGTGCGGGAAGACTTCATCGTCTACAGCATCGGCACGGCCGACCTCGACATCTCCGACATGTACGTCCAGGGCGCGCAGTTCACGGCGGAGGGCGGCGTCCCCGACATCCTCGCCCCCGGCGAGTCCGCCACCGTGACCGTCACCTACACGCCCGAGGTCGAGGGCGAGACCGCCACCGGCAAGGTCTGGCTCACGACCAACACGCCCCTCGGCTACGCCATCGTCCCCCTCGAGGCCCAGCCCTACTACCCGTGCCTCGGCCTCGGCGAGGCGTGGGACCGCGGCCTGCTCGAGGCCTACACCGAGTTCGACGGCCTCACCCTCCACGTCGGCAACCTCTCCGACACGGAAGAGGTCTGCATCGACAACTGGTACGTCTGGATCTCGACCGAGTCCCAGGACCTCGGCGCGGGCGACATGGACGCCGACTTCGGCGACGTGTACCCCACCGGCTCGCTCACCATCGCCCCCGGCGACTACCTCCAGTTCGACGCCGGCGCCGACGGGGGCAGCTCCTGGTGGTGCATGGAATTGTACCAGTACACCCAGCCGAACAAGAACTACGACTTCATCGGGGCGCGCGTCCCCGAGCCGATGCTCACCTCCATGCTCGGCGCGAACCAGGACGACGTGTGGGCCTTCCAGGAGGACCACCCGGTCATGATCGCCGCCCGGGAGACCAACTACCTCTCCGTCGGCGAGGGCGGCGGCACCGGCGAGGTGACGATCCGCGCGCTGAACATGGGGAGCGCCGCCGGGGACGTGGAGATCCGCGAGACGATCCCCGCCGAGTACACGGCCGACGGCTTCTCCATCGCCCCCTCGCGCACGGAGGCGGGTGCCGACGGCGCCACCGTCTACGTGTTCGACGCCCGGCTCGCAGCCCGCGAGATCCACGGCCAGTACGAGCAGGTCAGCTACGACGAGGTGTCCATCACCTACACGCTGCACGTGCCCGCATGCCGCGGACGCCAGTACCTCCCCGTGATGGAGACCCGCTGGGACGACAGCGACGACACCGCGCGCACCGCCACCGCCAACCCGCTGGTCGTCAACTGCGATTGAAGGGTTCGCCGACCGGCGCGCCCCCGCGTATGCTCGCGCGATGCTGCCCCTCGCCCACTTCTGCCTGACCCCGCTCCACCTCGCCGCGCACGTGGCCGACCCGCCGCCGCTCGCCGGGCCCCGCGCCGCCGCCGCTCGTCCGGTCGTGTGTGTCGACCCCACGACGCTCGCCCGCCGCGACGATGTGTCCGGCAGCTTCACGGAGACGCGCGAGACCGAGCACTTCCTCCTCGCGTGGGACCCCGCGAACAGCGCCGTCACCGAGGCCGCGATCGACACGTACGCGTCGGCGCTCGAGACCTCGTGGACCACCCAGATCGACCAGATGGGCTGGCGCGCCCCCGACCAGACGGACGCCTGCCTGATGACCGTGCTCATCGCCGAATTCGACGAGAGCTGGGGCGACACCGGTGGCTACACCGACGTCGTGGAGACCGGCGGCGTCCCCTACATGGTGCTGAACACCGCGTGGCTCGAGTACGGCGACACCTGGACGCAGACGCTGGCCGCCCACGAGTTCAACCACGCCTCCCAGTTCGGCTACAACGTCTTCTGGGAGGAGTCCGACTGGTGGTACTGGGAGTCCACCGCGGAGTGGATGTCCGACGTCGTCTTCGACGACGCCAACACCTACACTTGGAGCCTCTGGGCCTACCTCGACGCTCCCTGGCTCGCGCTCTCCTCGATGCAGGCCACCGTCCAGTACGGCCACCTCGCCTTCAACACCCACCTCACCGCGCTCGACGGGGACGACGCCCCGCGCGCCGTGTGGGAGGACGCCGACGAGGCCACGCTCATGGAGGACGCCGCCAGCAACGTGATGGGCGTCCCCTTCGACGACCTCGTCACCGGCTACACCTCGCGTGTCGCGGCGCTGGAGGTGGACGAGCAGGACGTGTGGCTCGAGGCCATCGGCTACTTCGAGATCGACCGCTTCGCGGCGACCGTCGACACCTACCCGGCGGAGGGGGCCGGCTCCGGCCGCGAGGCCCCGCAGGCGCGCGGACAGAACTTCCTCCACTTCACCGGCACTCCCGGCGGGGACGTGGTCCTCTCCTTCGCGGGCGCGGCCGACGTGGACGGCGAGCCGACCAACTGGGCGGTGACCGTCGCGACGGAGGCGCCCGGCGGCGTGACACATACGGTCGTGCAAGCCGACGAACAAGGGGCCGCTGATGTCGTCATTGTCGGTCTCGGAGACGATGTATCAGACGCCTACGTCGGCCTCGTCCCGCTCGGGGCCATCGGCGCGAACGGCGCCGACTACACCTGGACCGCGACGGTCACTCCCGCCGAGGACGAGGTCCCCGACGAGGAGGAGCCCGCGGCATGCGGCTGCACGACCACCGCTCCGATCACCGGCGCCTGGGGCCTGCTCGTGGCGGCGCTCGTGGCTCGTCGGCGCGCCCGCTCTTGAGCGCCCGATGACCCGCCGCACCCAGACCTTCCTCGACCTCGTCGCCAACCTCGGCTGGCCCTTCCTCGTGCTCACCTGGTGGAGCGGGGACGACGCCCTCGGCCCGCGCTGGGGCCCCGCGCTCGCGATGGCGCTCCCCCTCGCCTGGGCGCTCTACCGCCGCATCGTCCAGGGCCACACCAGCCCGATCGCCGCCCTCGTCGTCACCTCCATCGCGCTCAACGCCGCCGTCGGCTTCCTCCCGATGGACGCCCGGTGGTTCGCCCTGAAGGAGGCCGTGATGCCCATGGGCTTCGGCGCCATCTTCGTGCTCACCACCCTCCGCGGCCCCGGCATCCTCGCCGGCCTCATCAACGAGATGCTCGACGCCGACAAGGTCAACGCCGCCCTCGCCGAGACCGGCGGCACCGAGGTCTACACCGCCCGCATCCGCAGGGGCACCCGCCTCTTCGGCCTGGTGACGGCGCTGTCCGGGATCGTCTCAGGCGTCCTCGCCACCGTCCTCATCACCTCCCCCACCGGCTCCACCGAGTTCGCCGTCCAGCTCGGCCGCTACACCGCGTGGAGCTACGGCGCCGTCACGCTCCCGACGCTCCTGGGCACGATGTGGGTGCTGCGCGACGTGCTCACGACGCTGGAGACGACGACGGGGAAGCCGTTCGAGACGTTGTTGCCGGGGTGAGGGGCGCGGCGCTCAGCGCCGCCCGAGCAGCTCCGCCATCCGCGCGGTGGCCTCGGCGTGCAGGGCGTCCACCTGGGCGTCCTCGTGGGCGGGGTCGTAGACAGGCGGGAAGATCGGCCGCGAGAGGTAGGCCGTGAGCTTCACCGGACGGGGCACCACGGTGGGGCCGATGCCGCGCACGATGGGCACCGGCCAGTGCATCCGGCGATACACGCGGTCGGTGATACGGCTGCGATACACGGTGTAGAGCTCGTCCGCCGCCGGGCACGCGGCCATCACCAGCGGCGAGCCGGTGCGTAGCGCGAGGCGGGCGAAGCCCTTGCGGCCCTCCCACCGGGACTGGAAGCGCTCGTCCCGCGGGCGGAGCGACTCCCACATGCCGCCCGGCGCCACGCCGAGCACATGCCCCTCGCGCAGCAGCTTCTCGCCCGCTTCGGGGGACGCCGGCACGAGGCCGATGGTCCGCGCGAGGTCGGCGAGGCGGGGGATCTGGAAGATGCGGTCGTCGCCGAGGCCACGGGGGAGCCGGCCGGTCGCGTCGTAGATGGCGCCGCCGATGAGGAAGCCGTCATACGTCGCGAGGCTGTGGTGCACGCACAGCAGCACGGGGCCAGTGAGGGGGAGGTTCTCGATGCCCTCCAGCGTAAAGCGGTGGTAGCGGGCCAGCGGCTCGAGCACGCGGCGCACGCGGCGCAGGGTGTCGTCGAGGGGCGTCGGGGGCGTCGCCATGGGTCAGTCCGCCTCGCGCACGAGGTGCACGGTCTGGGTGGGGAAGGCGAAGCGGGCGCCGCAGGCCTCGACCTGCTCGAGGAACGCGAACATCAGCTCCTGGCGCACGACGAGGAGTTGGTCGGGGTCGTTCACCAGGAACCAGGCGGAGACGCTGATGTCGAGCGAGGTGGCGCCGATCGTCGTGAAGCGCACCTGCACGAGCTCGGACCAGATCTTCGGGTGGGCGAGGAGCACGCCCTCGATCCCGGCGAGGACGGCGCGGATCGTCTCGGGCGATGTGCCGAATTCGAGTCCGAGGACGCAGTGGACGCGCATCCGGTCGCGCACGGTGAAGTTCTCGATGCGCATGTCCGCGAGCCGCCCGTTGGGGAGGGTCACGAGGGTGCGATCGGCCGTGCGGATGCGGGTCGAGCGGAGGCCGATGGCCTCGACGTTGCCGACGAGGTCCTCGACCTTGACCAGGTCTCCCACGCGGAGGGGTTGGTCCACCCCGAGGGAGACGGAGCCGAACACGTTCTCGGCCGTCTTCTGCGCGGCGAGGGCGAGGGCGAGGCCGCCGATCCCGAGGCCGGCGAGCAGGCTCGTCACCGGGTAGCCGAGCGCCGAGAGCACGGTCACCAGGCCGAGCACCACCAGCGCGATCTTGCTGGAGCGCACCACGAGCGGGAGCACGGACACGGTGCCGACGTTTCCCTGCGCGAGCGCCGCGCGGCCGGCCGAGACGCCGGCGATGTCGATGGCGCGGAGGGCGACCCACACGATCGCGACGAGCAGGCCGATCTGGAGGGTCTGGGAGGTGAGGGCCTGCGCGGGCGCGCGGAGGTAGAGCAGGCTGACGAGGACGCCGGCGACGCCCAGCCCGCAGAGGAGGTAGAGCGGCCCTCGGCTCTGGGTGAGCAGCTCGTCGTCCCAGGTGGGGGTAGTGGCGCGGACCAGGCGGTCGAGCGCGCTGCGGGCGACGCCGCCGGTGACGCGGCCGAACCCCGCGGAGACGAGCCCCACGAGCGGGAACGCGAGCCACTGCCACCATTCGACGTCGAAGGGTCCGGGCCGCTCGAGGTCGTCGGGCACCTGCTGCCGGATCCAGCGCTCGGTGGCGGTGCGGCGGCGGCGGGTCGACTTCGCCTTGACCGGCTCGGCGACGGGCGGCGCGCCCTCCGCGGTGTCGTCCTCGGAGAGGGTCGCGCCGGAGGGTTCTTCCGCGACGGCCGCGCCGACGGGGTCTCCCGCGACGGCCGCGCCGACGGGATCGGAGGGCTCGGCGGCGGCGCTCGGCTCGGCGGCGGGCTCGCCTTCCGCGGCGAGTACGGGGGCGGGCTCCACGGCCGGCGGGGGCGGGATGTCCGCGCGGGCGACGCCGGCGAAGAGCAGGATCCCCGTGAGGATCGAGGTGACCCCCACGCGGCGGAGCGCGTCGAACGGTGAGGGCGTGACGGGGGAAGAGCGGGTCACGGCGATCCGGGGCGGCGGAGGGAAGAAAGCGCCACCCAGCCTAACCGGCGGGCGCCTCACGATGCGCGTGCAGAAGGGTCTGCCGCACCGTGCCGGTGGCGCTATGATTCCCCATCGCCCCCGAAGCCCATGCCCGGCCAATCCCAGCAACGCCCCACCGTCGCGACCGCGCCCTCCCGGGCGCCGGCCCCCCTCGCCCGGAGCGGCCAGCAAGGGGTGGGGAACGCCGCGCTTCAAGCCCGCACCGTCGGCCAGAGCGCGCCGGCCGCGGCAGAAGGTGGCGTCGGCGGCGCGCAGTCCGCCCTCCGCGACCGCACCCACTCGGCCAGCGTCTCCGTCTCGGGCCGCCTCCCCGCGAACGCGCTGCTCGGCGGCTCCAACGGCAATGAGCTCAAGACCGGCGCCTCCACCGGCTTCTCCGTGGGCGTCGGCCGCAGCGGCATCTGGGCGCGCTTCAACCCCGCCCTGCTGCTCACCCCCGGCGGCTTCTGGGAGCGCATGGCGACGGGTGGCATCACGCTGTCGCAGCTCTACTTCAGCTTCGAGAGCGGCCGCGCCTCGCTCTCCATCGACACGGGCGCCGCGGGGGACTTCCTCGACCTCTTCATGGACCTGAAGGACGGCATCGAGGCGAAGTTCGCGGACGCCGTCACCGGCGCCATGCCGGCCGAGCTGCGCGGCGGCAACTACGACCCCTACACGGACCCCACGCTCTCCCAGCGCCTCGCCGCCGTCGTGACCTCGATCTCCACGGCGTTCCCCGCCGCGCGCGCGCCGGCCACCGGCAACAAGGGGGGAGACCTCCTCTCGAAGATCACCGAGCCCGAGGTCTCCGCGAGCGTGACGGCCAGGCCGATGCAGATCCCCATCTCCGACGGGATGTTGCTCCGCCTCGACGATCGCGCGCAGCTCAACGTCCTCGCGCGCCTCGAAGGCACCATGGGGGACGCGCTCTCCTCCCCTCGCCTCCGCGAGCTCCGCCTCGACACGGACGGCCTGACGCTGGAGCACAAGACCGCCGGCCTGCTCGGCGGCCTCGACCTGCACAGCATCACCTTCGGCCCGGACCTCTCGGTGCGCGACATGCGCTACTCCCTCGGCGCAGAGACCGCGGTGGGCCTGCTCAAGGTGCTCGGGATGGTCGCCCAGCTCCGCACCGGCCAGGACCTCGGCGTGCGCGACATGGAGAGCCCCGAGTTCCGCGGCATCCGCGCGCGGGTCGATGCCGAGGCGCGCGCCACGTTGCCCCGCATGCTCCGCGACCAGCTCCGCCAGATCAGCGGCGACCTCCCCGGGCTCCCGCTCGGCCAGCTCATCGGCCGCCAGCAGGGTTAGAGCCCGGGCAGCAGGCCCATCCTCAGCAGCACGAAGAGCGCCACCCCCGTCACGACGGTCATCCCCCCCGCGACGACGACCGTGGGCACCAGGCCGAGCACCCCGCGCAGCCCGCCAGCCGGAGCCGCGACCGGCGGGGGCGCGATGGCGAGCGGCTTCGGCGCGCCGTGGCCAGAGCCGGACTCGAGCTCCGCGCGCCGCGCCGACGAGCCCGCGAAGAGCACCCAGAAGGGCGTGGGCGGCACCGGTGCCGCGTGCGCGCTGGATGTCCCCCGGGTGGTGGGCGTGGTGGGCGGCGCAGCTCGCGGGGCTGGCCGTCGCGTCGGTCGCCTTCTGGCTCCTCGCGGGCATCCCCATCGTCCAGGCGCTCTTCAATCCGGGCGGGATCCTCGTCAGCCCGTAGTGGACCGGCGGGATCCCGACGGGGGCTGCCTACTTGAGGTCGCTCGTCTTCGGCGGCGAGACGGCGGGCATGCCGGGCTTCTTCATCGGGGAGGGTCGCATCCCACCCGCGCCCATCGCGGAGCCGTGGCCCGCGGGAGAGGCGGCCTTGATCTCCTTGAGCTCGATGTCGAAGGTGAGGTCACCGGAGGGGGCGCCGGGCTTCTTGGGGGTGGCGCCGTAGGCCATCTCGGCGGGGATCCAGAAGCGGGTCTTCTCGCCGACGACCATGAGCTGCACGCCCTCGGTCCAGCCGGGGATGACGCGGCCGAGCGGGAAGCTGGCGGGCTTGCCGCGCACGACGGAGCTGTCGAACATCGTGCCGTCCTTCGACCAGCCGGTGTAGTCGACCTCGACCACGGACTCGGCGCTCGGGTGCTCCTTGCCGGTGCCCGCGGTGAGCACCTTGTAGGCGAGGCCGGACTTGGTCTTCTTCGCGTCCTTCGGGGCCGCGGCGACATCCTCCGGGGCGGGGAGCGGCTTGGGCGCGGGGGTGACGCCCACGAGCTCCACGTCGAAGACGAGCATGCCGGCGGGCTTGCCGGGGCGGTTGTTGTAGGCGAGGTCGACCGGAATCCAGAAGCGGTTCTTCTGGCCGACCGTCATGAGCTGGAGCCCCTCGGTCCAGCCGGGGATGACGCCCTTGACTGCGAACTTCGCCGTCTTCTTCCGCTTGGTGGACGAGTCGAACATCTTCCCGTCGGTCGTCCAGCCGGTGTAGTTGACCTCGACCGAGTCGGCCGCGGTCGGCATCTCGGTGCCGGTGCCGGGGGTCAGCACCTTGTAGGCGAGCCCGGTGGCGGTCTTCACGGCGTCGGCCGGGGGGGCGGCGACGTCCTCGGGGGCCGGGATGTCACCCGGCTTCGCGTCGGTGGCGGCAGCCTCCACCTTCGGGGGCGCAGCGGCCGGGGTTTCCGTGTTGCAGCCGAGGAGGGACAGGACGAGGAGGGTGACGATCATGATCCGCCGGCTAACGCGACGCGCGCGCGGCCGGAGGGGCGCTGACGGGAGATTACCGAGCGAAGCGGCGCGCGGTCGGCGCGCGGGCTGGTGGGCCCCCCACGCCGCGGGGTAGGTGGCCGGATGTCCGCCCTCGCCCCGTCCTTCGCCAAGCTCCTCGTCGCCGACGTCCCGCGCTCGCTCGCCCTCTACGAGGCCCTCGGCTTCGAGGTCGCGGAGCGCGATCCCGTCTTCACTCGCCTCCGCTTCTCCAACGGCGCGGACCTCTTCCTGGTGCGGCTCCCCGCGGGACGGGCCCTCGAGGGCAAGCGCGGCATCGGGACACTGGTGTGCTTCCGCGTCGACCGCGACGTCGACGGGGGCGTCGACGCCCTCGCCGAACGTGCGCGCGCGGCCGGCGCCCCGGTGGACGGCCCGACCGACCAACCCTGGCACACGCGCGAGATCGTCGTGACGGACCCCGACGGCTACCGCGTCAACTTCATCCAGTCGGCGTGGCCGACGGAGTGAGCGCGCGCGGTGGTACGCTCCCGCTCGCGCTCGGAGCCCCCCGTGATCCTCGTCCTCGCACTCGTCGGCTGCACACCCGGGATGATCGCGTTGGCGGAGAAGGACGACGTCGTGGGGAGCGACACCGCTGATACATCTGATACATCGGAGACCGACGCCGATACCGACGCAGACACGGACGCCGACACGGACGCCGACACGGACGCCGATACGGACGCCGATACGGACGCCGATACGGACGCCGATACGGACGCTGATACATCGGCCGACTGTGTCGCCTACGGGCTCGTCGCGAACGACGCCCTGGACCTCCAGAACGGCGCCAGCATCGACGCCTACGACGCCACGCTCGGCGTTTGGGGCGGCGCCAACGTGCGGACCGACGCGGCGGTCGTCGTCAACGCGTCCGCGGCGTGCGCGCTCACCGTCGCCGGCACCCTCTCCGGGGATGCCTGGGTCGGCGGCGACCCCGCCTCCAGCTACTGCGAAGGCTGGGGCTCGGCCGTCAGCGGCGCCGTGAGCGCCCTCCCGAGCGCGGTTGCGATGCCGACGGTTATCCTCCCCTCCGGCATGCCCGCCAGCATCGGGGACGTGACCACCGCCTGGGAGGAGACCTACACCCTCTCCGCCGACACCACCGTGAACGGCCTGAACGTCGCGTACGGCTCGCACCTCGTGTTCGCCGGCTCGCTCCGCCTCGTGGTCGACGGCGACCTCGCCATCGACGGCGCCACCGTCACGATCCCCGCGGGCGCACAGGTGGACGTCTACGTCACCGGCGCGACGCGCATCGGCTGGGGCGCCACCGTCAACACGGACGGCGAGCCCGCCCGCCTGCGCCTCCACCTCCTCGGCGGAGACGGCCTCACGATCGACTACGGCGGCGCCCTGACCGCCGCGATCGAGCAGCCGGACGGCGCCTTCACCAACAACGGCGGCGCGTTCTCCGGCACCTGGGCGGGCGCCTCGCTCACGATGGTCTGGGGCGCGACCACCCACCTCGACGCGAGCCGGCTCTGCGAGTGAGCCGGCACGGGACGGTAGAGTGGGCCGTCACGAGGCTGGCGACGGCGAGGAGGGGGATCATGCGTCCTCCGGCCGGCGCCGCTATGTATTCTCGATGAACGCCCTCGACCGTCAGGCCGCCTGGAACTCCGTCCTCACCGCCCACCCGGGCGATCTCGACCACGCGGCCCTCAGCGTCGAGGGCACGATCCCCGACGCCCTCCGCGGCGGCCGCTACCTCCTCAACGGCCCCGGCTGGATGAAGATCGGCGAGCGCATGGTCCACCCCTTCGACGGCCACGGCTACCTCCGCGCCGTTCGCTTCGACGATGCCGGCGGCGCCTCGCTCCGCGCCCGCTTCGTGCGCACCCCCGCCTACGTCGCCGAGGCCCGGGAAGGCCGCGTCGTGCACCGCGGCCTCGCGACGAACCCCTCCGAGAGCTGGTGGGCCAATTGGCGGGCCCCCGGGCCGCGCAACGTCGCCAACACCACGGTGGTGCCCTGGGCGGGCGCGCTGTTGTGCGGGTGGGAGGGGGGCCGGCCCCACGCGCTCGACCCCGCGACGCTGGAGACCAGGGGCGAGGCCGACTTCCACGGGGGCCTCCCCCCCGGCGCCTTCCTCGCGCACATGCGCGCCGACCCGCCCGGCACCCCCGACCGCCACCTCGTCGGCCTCTCCATCGGCATGAGCCGCCACACCACCCTCACCTTCCGCGAGTTCGACACCGCCGGCCGCGCCGTCGCCACGCGCGCCGCGACGGTGCCGTCGGTCCTGCTCGCGCACGACTTCGTGATGACGCCGCGGTGGTACGTGCTCGCGGGCAACACGCTCGGGATCAAGATCGGCGCCTTCCTCGCGGCGAGCGTCGGCGCGGGCACCCTCCTCGAGGCCGTCCAGCCCGCCCCCGGCGCCCCCGGCACGCTCCTCCTCGTCCCCCGCGGCCGCCCCGGCGACGTGCGCGTCGTCACCGTCGACCGCCCGCTCTTCGCCGTCCACCTCGCCAACGCCTTCGACGACGGCGACGACCTCGTGGTCGACCTCTGCGCCTTCGAGACGTTCCGCTTCGGCAGCGAGTTCGGCTACCAGGGCCCCCACGCCCCGCTCACCCTCACCCCCGCCGATCCCCCCGGCCCCGAGCGCCTCGGCCGCGTGCGCGTCGCCGCCGGCCGCGACACCGCCGCGTGGACCGAGCTGTTCCCGCTCGGCACCGACTTCCCCCGCGTCTCCGCCCACCACGAGGGCCGCGACGCCCCGGCCCTCTACGTCGCCGCCCGCAGCGCCACCGACCACGGCGACCCCTTCGATCGCGTCGTCCGCGTCGACCTCCGCGGCGGCCCCGCCACCCTCTGGCACGCGCCCCCCGGCTACGTCGTCGGCGAGCCCGTGTTCGCACCCGGTCCTGACGGCGCCGACGGCGACGGCTGGGTGCTGGTCATGCTCTACGACGGCGCTGGCGAGCGCGCCGAGCTCGCCATCTTCGAGAGCGGCCGCGTCGAGGCCGGCCCCGTGGCCCGCGTCCACCTCCCGCTGCTCCCCTACGGCTTCCACGGGGAGTGGGAGCCGGTGGCGACCGGGTAGCCAAGGGCGCTACACTCCGCGCCCATGACCCTGCTCGCCCTGCTCGCCTGCGCCGGTGGCCCCGCCGAATTCGACGTCACCCCGCGCGGCGAGGGGGAGCGCGCGCCGCTCACCTCGACGTGCCCCGGCCTCGACCCCACGCGGTGCCTCCTCCCCTTCCCGTCGAGCACGTTCACCGTGGTGGACGCGAGCACCGAGACCGGCGTGCGCGTCGCGGTCGACCCCGCCGCCCTCCCCACCGACGACGATCCGACCTGGCTCAACCTCGCGGACGGCTTCTCGCGCGTCTCCCCCGTCGCCACGGCGTTCTCGTTCCCCCTCGACGACGCGACCGCGGCCACCGCCCTCCACCTCTTCGTCGCCTACGCGGACGGGGCCCCCGCGGCCCGCGAGATCCCGCTCCGGGTGGAGGTCATCGCCGACCCCGACGAGGGCGAGCGTCTCCTCCTCGGCTACCCCCTCGAGATCCTGCCCGCGAACGCCGACCTCGTCGTCGTCGTGGACGACACCCTCCGCTACGCCGACGGCTCCACGCCCGCCGCGGATCGCCCCGCCGGCCTCGTCATCGGCACGGCCGCCCCCGAGACCGAGGAGGAGGCCCGCCTCGCCGCCTACCACGCGCCCACCCGCCGCCTGCTCGCGGACGCCGGGATCGACGCCGCGAACGTCGTGCGCGCGTGGGACTTCTCGACCCGCTCCGCGGACGACCCCGGTCGCCGCCTCATGGCGATGCTCGAGGTGACCGCCGAGCCCACCGTGACCGTCACCGACGTCACCACCTACGACACCGGCGACGTCGCGGTCGTCGTGCGCGGCACGCTCGACCACCTCCCCGACTTCCGCAGCGGCCGCCAGGAGACCCTCGCCCTCGGCGACGATCTCCTACCCGTCGTGACCGGTGAGCGCTCGGCGCCGTTCCGCATCGTCGTGCCCTCCGGCACCGGCGACTACCGCGTCACCATGTACGGGCACGGCACCGGCGGCGACGTGGGAGACTCCGCCTTCGACGCCGACCTCGCCGCGCGCGGCCTCGCCAAGGTGGGCATCGAATTCCTCGGCTGGAACGGCGAGGATCTGATCACGATGATCACCTACATGCGGCGCTTCGTCGACGGGTCGGCGCGCTCCACCGGCGCCCTCCTGCAGACCATGTCCGACGCCCACCAGATCCTCCTCGCGCTGGACGGCTCCCTCGGCGAGGCCCTCGCGGCCGACACCTTCACGGTGGACGGCGTCGCCGTCGCCAACCCCGCGGCCGGCCGCCACCCCGACACCGCCGAGCCGCTCTGGGTCGGCGGCTCGCTCGGCGGCACCAACGGGGCGATCATGGTCGCGGCCTTCCCCGAGATCCGCTACGGCGTCGTCAACGTGCCGTGCGGCGCGTGGTCCCACATCATCGCGGACGCGACGCTCTACAAGCTCCTCGTCGAGCAGATCCTCAGCGCTTGGTACCCCGAGACGCTCGACGCCCGGCTCGCCATCGCCATCTCGCAGAACGCGTGGGACGACGTCGACGGCGCCACCTGGGAGGATCCCGACGGCGTGCTCCTGATGCAGGAGAGCATCGGCGATCCGGTCGTCCCCAACCGCGGGACCACGATGCTCGCGCTCTCGCGCAACGCGACGCTCGTCGGCCCCGCCATCGACGACCTCGTCGGCGTCCTCTCCACCGCGACCTCCATCGAGGGCGCCACGGGCATCACGCAGTTCCGCACGTCCGAGACCGAGGACTACGACGTGCACGGCTTCGCCGATCGCGACACCGCCGCCGGCCGGGCCGCGCGCGACCAGATCGCCGGCTTCCTCCAGTCCGTCCTCGACGGCGCGCCGCGCATCGACGTGCCGGCCGCGTGTGTCGCGCGCGGTTCGTGTGATTGGGCGGGCACCGGAGAGTAGGCCCCCACCCGGGGAGCGGCGGGCCTCCGCGGGGTGCGGTACGCTTCGCGGGCCATGCTCCTCCTCCTCCTCGCCTGTACCGCCCCCGACGACACCGCCGACTCAGCCGCGCCCGCGGGCTGGGACTTCTGGCCCGAGGCGCCGCCCCTGCGCGGCCCCGGCTCGCCCGGCCGCACGTTCACCGAGGACGAGCTCTGGGTGCCCTGCGCGAGCCTCGACGCCCTCCCGAGCGACGCGCTCCACCACAACCTCCAGGTGCCCTACCGCGGCCACCTCGTGATGCCGTGGGCGCCCGAGTACGGTGTCGGCGGCCTCTCCCTCTTCGACATGTCCGACCCCTGCGCCCCCACCCGCGTGGGAGACGGCGAGTCCCAGGACCTCCGCGAGACCCACGCCATCGGCTTCGCCTACCTCCCCCCGGAGGACCCACACGCCGGCGACTGGGCCGTCACCAACGGCAAGTTCTACGGCGGCGTCGACTCGGGCGTGTTGTTCTGGGACCTCTCGGATCCGGCCGCGCCCGCCGCGGTGAAGCTGTTCACCCTGCCCGATGCCTGGTACCCCGACTCCTACACGCGCGTCGTGCTCTCCGTGTATTGGCAGTACCCTTGGCTCTACGTCGCCAGCTCGGACAACGGCATCTTCGTCATCGACGCCACCGACCCCACCGACCCCGTGCTCGTGAATCAGCTCGTCCTCGGCCTGCGCGCGGGTGGGGTGTTTGCCCTCGGAAACGAGCTGCTCGTCACCAGCGCCGAGCAGACCCAGGCCGCGCTCCTCGACATCTCCGACCCGGGCAACCCGGCGCTCCTCCCGGGCTCCCCCTTCTCGACGGTGACCCGGGACGGCGACGCCGTCGAGACCTACCATGGCAACCGCGTCGGGGACATGGCGCTGTTCGCCCGCAAGGAGGGCGGCGGCGGGCCCATCGTGATGGACATCTCCGAGCCGGCCACGCCCACCTTCGTCGGCGACACCGTGCACGCCGGGAACGCCGGGTACGTGTTCTACGACGAGGGCTACCTGTTCGTCGGCGAGTCCGACCACGCCTCGATCTGGGACGCGCGTGACCCCGCCGCGCTCACGTTGGTCGGCACCGGGGACCTCGCGGGAGACCTCGACACCAACGTCCCCTGG
>CAJBVW010000496.1 GCA_903959175.1 uncultured Pseudomonadota bacterium | reverse complement strand
GCGCGCCTTCGCGACCTCCCGCTTCGACTTCGACGACTGGCGCCGCACCGTGCTCGCGTCCCGCTTCGGGCGGGCGCTGTTCGCGCGGCTCGTGCTCTATCGGGCGTTCTACCTCGACCGGAAGCGGGGCGAGCGCGCCCTCGCGACCAACCCCGCGTTCCTCCAGCTCTTCGCGCAGGACTTCGCCGGGAACCGGCTCCGCACGCGCACCTTCGTCAAAGCCGCCCTGGCCGCGCATCCGCGAGACGTGCCGTGGCTCGCCCGCCTGACGCGCGACACCTGGGAAGGCCGCCCCGCCGAATTGGTTGGGGGGCCCCCGCGGGTGAGCGCTTAGTTGGTCGCGACGGTCGCGGTGAACTGCTTGGTGGAGGCCACCGCGGCGAGGAGCTTGTCGGTGCTCGCCTTCTTGGCGTCGTAGGCGACCTCGGCCACGCCGGTCGTCGCGTCGACCGTGGCGCCCTTCACGCCGTCCACGCCGATGAGGGCGGTCTTGACCTTCTCGGCGCAGGCGCCGCAGTGCATGCCCGCGACCGTGAGCTTGACGTGCGTGCCGTCGGCCGGGAGCGGCGCGGACGCCGTGGCGGTGGGCATGTCGCAGTGGCCGCCGGCGGCCTTCTCGCTCTTGGCGGTGGACTCCTCACCGGGGCAGGCAAGGGCGGCGCCGGAGGCGGCGAAGGAGAACGCGAGGACGGTGAGGATGCGGGTCATGGATGTTCCAGGTTCGCCGATCCCGTAGCGCGGGCCCGAGTGGGCTTCAAGCGGGCGTCGCGCGGCCCTTCACTCCGCAAGTGCCCGGTATCGGCCTCGGTAGTAGATCAGCGGGGCACCGTCACGAGTGGTCACACCCTCGACCTGCCCGATGTAGAGGGTGTGATCCCCCCCGTCCACCACCTGGTGAAGGGAGCAATCGATCCACGCGAGGGCGTCGGGCACGACGGGGGTGCCCATGTCCGGCCGCGCGAGCTCGACCACCTGATCCGGCTGCTTGTAGCCGGCGAAGTAGTTGGAGACAGGGTCCTGGCCCTCGGCGAGGACGCTCACCGCGAAGCGCCCGACGCGGGGGATCACGTCGTGACTCTTCGCGCGCTTGTCGATCGAGACGAGGATCAGCGGCGGGGAGAGCGAGACGGAGAGGAAGGCGCTCACGGTGATGCCGTGGACCTCACCGGCCTCCTCCACGGTGACGACGGTGACACCGCTCGGAAAGCGGGCGAGGGCATCCTTGAAGGCCTTGGCGTCTACGGGCATGTCGGCGGTGTAGTGCGGGCGGCAGGGCCGGGCAACCGGGCTACGTCGCCGGCGTGCCCCTCCTCACACCCAGCCGTGGCCGCACCGCCCCGGGCCGCCTCGCCGCCCTCGACGCGTGGGTGTGCCACGCCGAGCGCGCCCTCCTCCTCCGCGACGACGGGGCCTGGGCCGCCGCCCCCTTCGTCGACCTCGGCCTCGGTGACACCCCCGCCACCACGCTCGAGGCCGCCGCGGCCCTCCGCGCGGTGCGCCCCGACCTCGCCGTCGTCGGCGTCGACCACGATCCGGCGCGCGTCGCCGCCGCCCTGCCCTTCGCGGGCGCCGGCACCACCTTCGTCGTCGGCGGCTTCGACCCCGCGGGGCCGCCCGCCCGGCTCATTCGCGCGTTCAACGTCCTGCGCCAGTACCCGCCCGCCGAGCTGCCCGCGATCCACGCCCGCCTCGGCGCCGGCCTCCTCCCCGGCGGCCTCCTCCTCGAGGGCACCTGCGACGCGACCGGCGGCGTGCTCGTCTCCCACCTCCTCCGCGCCGGCCCCGACGGGATCCTCCAACGCGAAGGCCTGGTGTTCCACACCGACTTCTCGCGCGGCTTCGCCCCCCTCCTCTTCCGCGACCGCCTCCCGCGGGACCTGCGCCGCGTCGCCCCCGGCACCGCGCTCTTCGCCTTCTTCGCCGCGTGGAACGCCGCGTGGAACGAGGCCCGCGCCGCCCTCCCCGACGCCCCCGACGCCGCGCGCTTCGCCGCCTCCATCACCGGCCTCGCGGCGAGGATCCCCGGCATCGACCTGGATCCCTGGCTCGTGGCCCACGGACACCTCGCGTGGCGCCCGCCCGGCGGCGTCCCGTAGCGCTACCGGCTCCTACTCGCAGCCCACCAGCGCCATCGCGTTGTTCGTCTCCAGGCACTCGTTCACGCGGTCGCCGCCCGTGCCGTCGTCGTCCACCTGCACGCGCATGTCCTCGACGAACTCGACGGCCACCTCGAAGTGAAGGGTCTCCGACACGCCCTCGCTCGCGACGAGCCCGCGCGTCCACTGCGTCTCGATCGCCTGAGCGCCCGCGTAGAGGGTGACCGGCACGCTCCCGCGCAGCGTCGCGAGCCCCTCGTTCCCGACGCGCACGTCCACCCGCCACGTCCCGCTGTCGCACTCGACGGTGCACACCTCGGCGCGCGGCACGGCGTCCGGCGCGGTGGCGCCCCGGAGCGGGTCGATCACGCCGCTGCGGAAGGTGTTGTAGGTCGGCCAGTTCGCCAGGGGGGAGCTGGGGATGGAGAGGTCGTCCTCGACGTTGGTGACGGCGTAGGCGTGCTGGTTCCAGACCGCGCGGTTCGCCGGCCACGAGTCGGACGCGGAGCCGAGAACGTACAGCCCGATGGCGTCCGCGTCGTCATGGGTGCCGCCGTTGGGGACGACGATCTCGGCGCGGCCGTCGCCGTCCACGTCCACCACCACCGGGTACTCGTGGAGCGTGCGCGAGCTGTGCGTGTCGTCCTGGACCCGCACCTCACCGGTGCGCCCGTCGAACACCCACAACGCGCGCTCGTCGGCGTAGAGCACCTCGAGGACGCCGTCCCCCTCGAAGTCGTAGAAGGTCGAGCCGGTGGTGGAGGAGGAGGTGTCGGTGACCGGCGCGGTCCAGATCACCGTGCCGTCCGCCTCGAAGGCCGCGTACCTGTCCGCCGCCGCGACGCCGATCTCGGGGAGGCCGTCACCGTCGAGGTCGCCGAGGGCGGGCGGGCCGCCGATGCCCGCGGCGCCGAGGGGCGTAGCCATGCGGAGCGCGCACGAAGCGTCGAACACGCGCAGCCAGCCGTTCGAGACGACGACCACCTCGCCAACGCCGTCCCCGTCGAGGTCGGCGGCGGCGGGGAAGCCATCGTCCTCGCCGGTGCTGCACCGCACGGCGCCGTCCGCCTCGTAGATCGTGGAGCCGGTGATGACCTCCTGGGGCCCGTCGCCGTCGAGATCGGCCGCGAAGCTCATCCAACCGGCCTCACTGAAGCCGGGGGGACGCCCGGCGCCGCCGGTGCCCGCCCATCGCAAAGCGCCAGTGCTCCCATCCACCACGGTAGATCCCACGATGACCTCGACCACGCCGTCGCCGTCGAGGTCCGCGAGGGCGGGCGCGTGGCCGCCGCACGCGATCGCTGCGTCGTCCGCGAGCCACACGAGCGCGCCCGCG
>CAJBVW010000495.1 GCA_903959175.1 uncultured Pseudomonadota bacterium | reverse complement strand
CGGGGAAGGGGGCCGAGCGGGGGGCCCGGACGGGACGCCCGAGGACACTACGCCCCGCATCACGCTCACCTCGCCGGCGCCGGACGAGCAACGCTACGGGACGAGCGTAGAGTCAACCTTCGACGTGGAGAACCTGACCCTCGACGAAGCGGGCATCGGCGCCCACGAGACGGAGGGACGCGGGCATGTCCACGCCTACGTCGACGGCGTGCTCGTCGGCGAGACGGCGGAGACGACCTACACCTTCGCGGACCTCCCCTCCGGCGCCCACACCCTGGAGGTGCGCCTCGCCGAGAACGACCACGACGAGCTCTGGGAGGGGAGCTGGGTCTACCTCTCGACGCTCGATCCGCGCCTCTCGATCGTATCGCCCGCCGACGGCACGGCCTACGCCGCGAGCAGCGCGCCGCTCGTGCTCGACCTCGCGGACTTCGAGGTGTCCGCGGACGCCGCGTTCGGTGAGGTGGGCTTCGGGAGGGGGCGCTACGTCGTGTCGATCGACGGGGTGGTGACCGACTTCGGCATCGATCCCGCGGCGCTGGAGGTGACCCAGCTCCCCGAGGGTGTGCACGAGGTGGGCGTGGAGCTCGTCACGTCGGACGGGGTGCCGCTCGATCCGCCGGTCTCCGACGTGGTCTCGCTCGAGGTGACGCCGGCCTCCCCCTACGTCGCCATCGACCGCAGCCCGTACCTCGAGGAGCACCGCTCCGCGACCGTGCCCTTGAGCGTCACGACGGCCAACATCGCGCTCTCGTACCACCTGTACGTGGACGGCGTGTACGCGACGGGCTCGAGCGACCCGGAGGTGACCCTCGGCCACGTCGCCGCTGGCTACCACTTCGTGGAGCTGCGCGTGACCGAGGGAAGCTCCGAGCTCCCCATCCGCGACCACCTCCACCTGTTCGTTGCGCCGGAGCGCCCGGATGTCACGATCACGGCGCCCGGTGACCAGTGGGGTGTCCCCGCGAGCTTCGACCTCTCCGTGCTGCCCGAGGGCCTCACGCTCGACGCCGCGGCGATGGGCGGCGCAAACGTGGAGGGCCACGGGCACTGGTCGGCCGCGGTGGACGGCGTCGTGATGGCCGAGAGCGGCGCGAGCACCGCGACGCTCTCTGGCCTGCCGAGCGGGGACCGCGTCATCCGCGTCTCGCTCGAGAACAACGACCACACGCCCCTCGATCCGCCCGTCTACACCGAGATCCACGTCACGGTAGAGTGAGGCCGGCGGCGGCCGGAGGGGTGGGGAGCTACGTTCAAGCGATGCGCTCCGCTCTCGCCGTGCTCCTCGTGGCCTCCCTCCCTGGGTGCCTCCCCGCCGCCAACGATGTGCGGACGCCGATCCCCAAGGATGAGCGTCCGCCCTTGGACGACACCGCGGCGGACGCGGATACCGATACCGATACGGACACGGACACGGACACGGACACGGACACGGACACGGACACAGACACGGATACCGATACCGACACTGACACCGATACGGACACCGTCCCCGAGGTCGACGCGTCCGAGGCCTGTCACCGCGCCGTGGAGGGGTGGGCGGCCGCCTCGCTCGCCTACGAGCAGGAGGTCGTGCGGCTCGTGAACGTCGAGCGCGCGGCGGGCGCGGACTGCGGGACGGAGGGGCGCTTCGGCCCCGCGGGCCCGGTGCGGATGGAGCCCAACCTCCAGTGCGCGGCGCGGTACCACTCGTTCTGGATGGAGGACACGGGCAACTTCGCCCACGAGTCGCCGGGCGGGGATCTCGGCGCCGATCCGTGGGAGCGCATCGCGTCGACCGACT
Organism: uncultured Pseudomonadota bacterium; assembly: GCA_903959175.1. GTDB lineage: Bacteria > Myxococcota_A > UBA796 > UBA796 > SXON01 > CAJBVW01. Next base: position 12,498 of record CAJBVW010000495.1, on the reverse strand, counting down.
TCGCGGGCACCGCGGTCGGGGAGAACATCGCGGCCGGCTACGACACGCCGGCCCGCGTGGTCGCCGGGTGGATGACGTCGGATGGGCACTGCTCCAACATCATGAACAGCGCGGCCACGCTCACCGGGGTGGGGTTCTACCGGGGCGGCGAGTGGGGCTACTATTGGACCCAGAACTTCGGGCTGTGACACCCAAACGAAGAGGGCCCCCTCCCCGCTGGGGGAGAGGGCCCGATCTCCGCGCGGGCGGAGCCTACTTGCGGCGGGCGAGCTCGATGTCGAGCTCGATCGTCACTTCGTCGCCGACGATGTAGCCGCCGCCGTCGATCTGGGTGTTCCACTTCACGCCGAAGTCCTGGCGGTTGATGGTGGCGGTGGCGCGGGTGCCGGTCTTCATGTTGCCCCAGGGATCCTTGCGGTCACCGGGGAGGGTCTTGACCTTGAAGGTCACTTCCTTGGTGACGCCGCGGATCGTGAGGTCACCCACGAGGTCGAAGCCCTCGGCGGTGATGTTCTTGACCGACTTGGACTTCAGCGTCATGTCGGTGAACTTCGCGACGTCGAAGAAGTCGGGCGAGCGGAGGTGCTCGTCGCGCTTCGCGTCACGGGTGTCGACGGAGGTGACGCCGACCTTGGCGTCGACCTTGGTGGCGGCCACGTTCGCGGGGTCCCAGTCGACGGTGCCGCTGACGACGCCGAACTCGCCGCGCACGGTGCTGACCATCATGTGGGTGAGGCTGAAGCCGACGCGGGTGTGGCTGGGATCCACGTCGTAGGTCGCGGCGAACGCGGAGGACGACGTGGTGAGCAGCGCGAGGAGGACGAGGGGGCGGAAGAGAGACATGTGAGCTCCAGGATTGGTGCATGCTCTTTAGGCGGGCCCCGGCGTGACCGGTAGACGCTCCCGGTCGGACACACTGTTCCGTTCACGGGACAATCACGCGCTCCGGAGCGTGCGGCGGGCTACGTCGTCGTGATGGACACGCGCCCGTTCGACCCCGATGACGTAGCCGGCATGGTGGTGTTCGCCGCCGTGGCCGAGCGCGGTTCGTTCACCGCCGCGGCCGACGCGCTGGGCCTCGCCAAGTCCGTCGTGAGCGCCAAGGTGGCCCGGCTCGAGCAGCGGCTCGGGGTACGCCTGCTCCACCGCACCTCCCGCCGCGTGGCGCTCACCCCCGCGGGCACCGAGGTGTACCCGGCGTGCGCGCGCGTCGCCCGGGCCGCGCGGGACGCCCACGAGGTCGCCGCCGGCGAGTCCGCCGAGCCCCACGGCCGGCTCCGCGTCAACGCCCCCGTCACCTTCGGCCAGCGGTGGCTGGGCGCGCCGATCGCCGCCTTCGCCGAGCGCTACCCGGCGGTGCACATCGAGATCGTCCTCCAGGACGACGTGGTGGACGTCGTCGGCGGCGGCTGGGACGTCGTCCTCCGCCTCGGCGCCGTGAAGGACGCCGACCTCGTCGCGCGCCGCTTCGCCCGCGACGTCGGCGTGTGTTGCGCCTCCCCCGCGTACCTCGCGAAGCACGGCGCCCCGACCCACCCGCTCGAGCTCGGCGGGCACGCCTGCCTGCGCTACTCGAACATCACCCGGGACCAGGAGTGGCGCTTCCTCCTGGGCGAGTCCTCCCTCTCGGTGCCGATCTCGGGCCCGATCACGAGCAACGACGGCACGCTGCTCACCAGCCTCGCGGAGGCCGGCGCGGGCCTCCTGGTGAGCCCATGGTTCATCGTCGGCGAGGCCATCCGCGCGGGGCGTCTCGTCCGCGTGCTCCCCGAGCTCGCGATGAACGACCTCCCGTGTCAGGCCGTGCACGCGCACGGGCGTCGGCCGCCCACGAAGGTCCGCGCCTTCGTGGACCACCTCGTGGCGTGGTTCAAGGACCCGCCGTGGGGCGCCCCCGAGTAGCGCCCCGAGGGTGTCAGTACACGTCGACCGCGAGGGTGTACTCGCCGGCGGACGGTCAAGGGATTTCGGCGGCTTTCTCGGGGACCGCGGCGCCCCCGCGCGTCGTGTCCTGCAGGTCGGGGGCGCGCGTGAGGTCCCACACGACCGCGCGCGGCGTCCGCGCGACGGGTTCGCCCAGCCGCTTCTTCACGACCGAGGCGCAGCCGCCCTTTGCGTAGGGCGGGTGCACGACGACGTAGGCCACGCCTGCGTCGAGGAGGGCCTGGAGGTCCTGGGCGGGGGTCTGGACCGCGGGGAGGAGGGGCGCGAGCCCGGCGCAGCTCCGCTGCCAGCCGGCGACGGTGGTGTTGCGGTAGAGGAGGGCGTCCTTCCCCTCGTAGTGCTCGGCGATGGGGCGCCCGTGGAAGAGCTGCCACTGGTCGTAGACGCGGCGGCTCTCGATGCCGTCGGGGCCGCGATCCTCGTCGATGGGGAGCTGGAGGAGGCCGCCGGGGCGCGCGAGCGTGAGGAGCGCGGACGGCGGGTTGGGCGCGTAGGTCGGGCGGGGCCAGGGCGTGGGCGCGAGCGAGACGGCGTCGAGCAGGACGAGGAGCGCGAGGGCGGTCGCCCAGCGGGTCGGGTGGCGCACGCGCGCGAGGAGCACGGCGGCCCCGACGGCGGCGGCGGCACCCACGAACACCGTCGCGAAGCCCGCGGCGCGGTACCAGTGCGAGATGCCGCGCAGGGCCGGGAAGGCGCCCACGAGCCAGCCGGCGGGGAGGGGACCCATGCCCTCGACGGGGACGCCGCCGACGCGGAGCCAATGCCCGAGCGTGAGGACCCAGAAGGGGGCCGCGAGCGCCACGAGGGCCCAGCCCGCGCTCCGGCGGAGGGCGACCGCGGCGAGGAGCAGGACGACGACGCCGACGTAGACGGTGCGGGCGACGGGGAGCTCGTCCGGGCGGGGGAGAAGGAGGTTGAGGAGGTCCGTGCCGAAGCGGGGCTGGGCGTCCCAGTCGGTGTAGGTCTTGGGGAGCGTCAGCCCCTGGAAGCGCGAGGCCCAGATCGTGCCCTTCTCCTGGGTCTCGCGGAGGCGCGGGAGCACCGGCGCGATCGCGACGAGGCCCTGCGCGACGATCACGGCAATCGTCGTCAACCGCGGGCGCCGCGCGAGCACCCACACGCCCAGGCCCACCTCGGCGACGAGCGCGAAGAAGGCCTGGTACCACCCGGACAAGAGGACGGCGGCGAGCGCGACGGAGGCGCCGGCGGCGCTCCGGAGCGAGCCGGTGCGGGCGTAGCGGAGGAGGAGCGCGGCGTGGATCGCCACCCAGCCGACGGGCCAGGACTCGGTGATGCCGAACTCGATGACGCCGGAGAGGAAGGGCGAGAAGGCCGTCGCGACCATGCCGACGAGGGCTGCAGGGCGCGAGCCCGTGAGCTCCTTCGCGAGCATCCACCCGCCGAGCGCCGCCACCGCGAGGTTCCCGAGCACCGCGAAGTTGTAGGCGAACACCCCACCGAAGACCGAGCCCGGCACCCACCAGAGGAGGTTGACGGGGTCCATCAGGGGGAGGTCGAAGCCGACGGGGAGGTTCCGCATCGGGGCGTCCGCGCGCCACCCGAACCACGCCATCCACAGGTGATTGTCCACCTCGCTGAACGGTTGGCCAAGCAGGCGCGTCGCGAGCGTGGGGACCGCGGGCCAGGTGAATAGCACCATGCCGAGCACGGCGAGGAGCGACGGGAGCCACCTCGGCACCTTCTCCGCGTCGGAGCCCGCGCCTTCGCCGGGCGGGCCCATCAAAGCCCGACCGCGCTCAGCGCGCCCCACACCGTCCGCGCCACGTCCCGCGCCTGGCGGTCGCTCGCGAGGAGGTCCTGGCGGACCTCGATCTCGAGGTACGGCACGTCGTGGCGGGTGCCGTGGCGGTTGGCGCTGTAGATGAGCCCGGCCTTGCCGGAGTAGGGCTCGTTCGCCTCGGCGGCGAGGCCCTTCGCGCGGAGGGCGTGGAGGAGGCGGTCCGCGAGGTCGTCGTGCTGGTCGAACAGGACGCCGGCCTGCATCGGGCGCCGCTGCGCGCGGAACACGGGCGTGAAGCTGTGGATCGAGCACAGGAAGCGCGGCTTGCGCTTCGCGATGAGGCGGTCCAGCCGGTCGTGGAAGGGGACGTGGAACCGGCGCACGCGCTCCGCGTGGTCGGCCGCGCGGTTGAAGGTCGGGGCGCCATCGTCACAGTGGAGGAGCACGGCGGAGGGATCGTCGGGCGCGCGGTTCGGATCGATCAGGAGACGCGAGAAGCGCGAGAGCGCGGCCGTGCCGCGGGCGAGGCGGGCGAGCTCGATGGTGAGCGCGCGCGCGCCGAGATCGTAGCCCCAGTGGGTCGCGAGCAGCGCCCGATCGGTCGGGCGCAGGCGCCACGGCCGGGGCACGCGGTTGGACGCGTGCTCGCAGGTGAACAGCAGGGAGCCCGGGGGAGGGGCTCCGAGGATCTCGATCGCGTCGTCGCGCACGGCGGAGAGCTATCCGATGCTACCTTGACCGCCCATGTGGTCGACCCTCCTCTTCTCGCTGGCCTGCTCGGCCTCCCCCGATCCCGACGCGCGCCTGCGCGCCGGCGATCTCCCCGGCGCCGCCGCCGCGTGGGAGGCGAAGAACGGCGCCCCGCTCGACGTCGCCCACCCCGTCGCCGTGGTGCTCTCGCTGCGCGCGCCGCGCGATCCGTCCATCACGACGGCCACCATCGCTGAGACCGTGGCGGTCACGCGCTTCCTCGAGTCGATGCCGGCGGTGCGCAGCAAGCCGCTCGACCTCGTCTTCGACCACATGGCCGACCTCGGCGCCGCCCTCGACGCCCTCGCCGTGCCCCCCGCGCTCGTCGTCGTCGGCCGCTCCGAGAACGCCTCCGACACCGACCCGTTCACCTCGCCGCGCGCGCTGCTGCCGTGGAAGGGCGGCCGCATCGTCACATGGGCGTCCGTCGCCGCGGGTGCCGCCCCCGGAGCCTTCGAGGCCCTCGGCGCGTCGATCGACGCCAACCCGCCCGTCAACCTCGTCACCATCGCCATGCGCGACGCCACGGGGCACCTCCACCTCACCATGGAGCTGCGGGACGGCGCGTGGTTCGCCGCCGGCGCGTCCGACGCCTACGTCGGCGCGCGCGTCGTCCTCGCCGCCGACAGCGTCCGCGACTTCGGCGGGGCCGCGCTCCGCGTGAAGCAGGGCGCGGGGTTCGTGCGCCGATGAGCCCGAAGATCGCCCACTACGCGCTCCTCGCGGGCCTCGCGTCCTTCGTGCCGATCCCCATCCTCGACGACTGGCTCCGCCGCCGCGCCCACCGCGCGATGTACGTGACCCTCGCCGACGAGCTCGGCCTGCCCCTCGACACGCCCACGCTCGACTCCCTCACGGCGGATCGCGCCAGCCTCCTCCTCGGCTGCCTCGGCCTCGTGGTCGTCTGGCCGATCAAGAAGCTGTTCCGCACCTTTTTCTACTTCCTCACCGTGAAGGACGTCGTCGACGGCGTCGCCGAGGCCACCCTCCGCGTCGCGATGCTGCGCGCGGCCCGGCACCGGCTCCCCCAGGACGCCGTCGCAGTGCGCACCGTGATGGACGCCACCCTCGACAAGTGGCAGTACTCGCCGATCAGCCGCTTCCTCTTCCGCGGCCATCGCCCGCCGGCGGACTGGGTCGCGGGCGCCGACAGCACCGACAAGTCGATCGGCTGGATCTTCGAGAAGGCCGGGGGCGGGCCGGTCCTCGCGGACTTCACGCGCCGGCTCGATCCGCCGGCGGAGGCCCCATGATCCTCCTGCTCCTCTCGGCGTGCGCCGATCCCGCCTGCAAGTGCGACACGGTCGACGTCGTCGCCGCGGGCGCCCTCGCCGACGGCCCGCTCAACCCCTTCCCGAGCATGGAGCTCGTCGGAGACGACGGCCACCTCGCCATCCCCGAGGGCCTGCTCCCGCAGGCCGTCACCTCGATGGACGTGCGCCGCCTCAACTGGCGCGACGGCTTCTCCCGCGTCCAGACCTCCGTCGCGATGCTGCCCGTGCAGGTCGATCCCGCCTCGCTCCCCGGGCCCGGCGCCATCGGCATCGGCGGGAGCGTTCGGATGTACGACCTCGACACCGGGGCCGAGCTCCCGATGTTCGCCGAGCTCGACGCCTACCCGGACGCCGTCGCGAGCGGGGAGCGCACGCTCATCGTCCGCCCGATGGTCGCGATGACCCCCGGCCACCGCGTCGCCGTCGCCGTGACCGACGCCGTGACCGTCGGCGGAGAGCCCCTCTCCCTCGCCGCGTGGAGCGACGCGAAGGGCGCGGACACGCACTACGCCGACCTCGAGGAGACCCTCCTCGGCCTCGGCGCCCCGAGCGTCGCGCTCGCGTGGGACTTCCCGGTGGGGGACGGCACCGCCGTGGTCCGCGCGCTCGCCGCCGCCGTCACCACGCCCGCCGCCTACACCTTCGCCGACGTGATGGACGCCGACACGCTGCCCGAGGGCTACCTCCCAGACGGCGTGTGGAAGAAGATCGAGGGCACCTTCACCGCCGACAACTGGCTCGTGGACGACCTCGCCTTCGACGTCGACGACGCCGGCGTTCCCCGCGCGCAGGGCACCGCCGAGGCGAGCCTCTACGTCCACGTCCCCGACGCCGCGCGGACCATGGCCCCCGGCACCGCGCCTGTGCTCGTGTTCGGCCACGGCATCCTCTCGAACCCCGGCAACTACCTCGACGAGGACGACGATCCGAGCGCGCTGGTCGAGCTCTCCAACCGCCTCGGCGCCATCGTCGTCGCCACCACCTGGCGCGGGCTCACGTCCGACGATCAGGTCGACACCGTGCAGATGGCGGCGGACTTCGGTCGCTTCCCCGAGCTCACCGACCGCCTCGCCCAGGCCGTCGCCAACAACCTCGCGCTCATCCGCCTCCTCGACGAGGGCCCGCTCCTCGACGACCCCGCGCTCCTCGGCCTCGCCGACCGCTCGCGCATGTACTGGTACGGCATCTCGCTCGGCTCCATCGAGGGCGCCGTCACCCTCGCCAACCAGGACCGCATCCAGCACGCCGTGTTCCACGTCGGCGGCAGCGCGTGGTCGACCATGCTCGAGCGCTCGTCCAACTGGCCCACCTTCGAGCTCCTCGTCGAGCGATCCATCGTCGACCCGTGGCAGCGCCAGGTGCTCTACAGCACCTCCCAGCTCCTCTGGGATCCCGTCGACCCCGCCTCCTACGCCGAGGACCTCGCCGGCCGCTCCTTCCTCTGGCAGGAGTCCATCGGCGACGACCAGGTGCCCAACCTCACGACCGAGCTCCTGATGCGCAGCGCGGGCGTCCGCCTCGGCACCCCCGACGTGACCGCCCCCTACGACGTCGGCAGCGTCGCGCTCCCCGCGGTGGCGCCGCTCATCACCCAGTTCGATCCGGGGCTCGACGCCCCGGCGGACTCCAACCGCCCCTCCAGCGTCACCGGCGCCCACGGCGTCCCGCGGCTGTGGGAGGGTGCCAAGGCGCAGACCCTCGCGTTCTTCACCGCCGGCGCGGAGGGGACCGTCACCCACTTCTGCGGGACCGAACCGTGCAGCGCGGAGAACCCCGGCGAGTAGGTCGTGCGTCACGACGTCGCGGCGCTACGCGGGGTCATTCCGCCCGCGCGCGCCACTCCGCCACGGCCACCTGCGCCTTCTTCGCCGCCTTCGCACCCCACAGATCGGTGATCGTGTCCGCGCAGCTCTCCGCCACGGTGGGCGCGCCCGCCGCGCCGATGCACGGGAAGGCACGGGCGGGGCGGGAGCCCGCGAGCCGCGCGGTGTTGCGGTGGATGGCGGAGAGGAGGGTGTTGCCGTCGTCCACCTCGACCAGCACGAGCGGGAAGAGCCGGCACGGCAGGGGCTTGAGCGTGCCGCGGGGGCGCTTCGTGGCGTCCTCGAGGGAGTGGAGGCCGCAGGAGAGCCCGTCGGGGCCCTCGGCCGCGAAGATGCAGCGCGCGCCGGTGCGGCCCTTCGTGCCGTCCTTGGCGCGGCGGAGCGCGTCTCCCTCGTAGATCGCGGGGGCGCCGGCGGCCCAGCGCGGGTCCCGCGGGGCCATGAACGCCGCGATCTCGGGGAGGGCGCCGTCGATCGCGGCGCGCTCCTCGGGGGTGGGGGTCATCTCGAGGTCCGCGCAGCAGGAGCGCGCGTCCGCGGCGCGGCGGCCGGGCGTGCACGCGCCGGTGGCGCAGGTGAAGGTCTGCGCGAGCGCGGGGAGGTCGAGGAGCCGGCCCCGGGCGGCCTGCCCGAGGTTTCCGCGGGCGGCGAGCTGGAGGAGGTGGACGGTCCAGTCGGCGTCGGAGTCGTGCGGGGAGGACATGCGGGGCGGCTAACCGCGTCAGATGCGGTCCACCTCGGCGAACGACGGGAAGGAGCAATCGCCCTCCGCGCCCACCGGCGTGACGAAGCCCTGATCGTCGGCCTCGTAGACGAGGTACACCGCCGCGTCCCAACATTGGCTCCACCGCTCGACGGTGTCTCCGAGCGAGCCTCCGGTCACGAGCGCGTCCGCGCGTCCGCCGAGCCCCACGTTCCAGCGCGTGCGGATCGCGCAGTCCTCCACGAGGCCGTCGTCGTTGACGTCCGCCGAGAAGGTGTATTGGAAGTCGCCCTCGCCCTCGACGAGCCGGTACGCGTAGAGCGCGGTGAGCGGCGCGGTCGTGCCGTCCGTGACGCCCTGGATGTCCACGAGGAGGTCGATGCCGGCGCGGTTGTCGTAGTCGACCACGAGCGTACCGCGCGCGGGCTCGCCGACCCGCTCGGCGGCGTCCCCGAGGCGCCAGGTGAATTGGCCGTCCCCGGCGGCGACCGAGTCTCCCGCGTAGTGGGTGCCCGCGATGTAGGTGAGGGTGCCGGCGTCTGCCAGGGCGTCCACGCCCCAATCGAAGCGCCCGGCGCCGGTGCGGGTGTTCCAGACCTCGACGTCCACGCCCTTGTAGGGGTACGGCCCCCAGCGGCGCGCGTCCTCGGTGCGCTCGGAGGGTCGGAGCGTCCGCACGTAGTCCATCGTGTCGAGCACCCCGAGGAGGAGGTCGTTCACGGAGGTGGAGACCTCGTACGACACCACGAGCAGCGTCGGCGCGTGGTCGAGCCAGCCCTTGGCGCCCTCCGGCTCGATGGAGACGGTCTGCCGGGCGCTGGAGGGGAGCGCGTCGAGGAACTCGGTGTCCTCGAGCAGGAAGGCGTTGGAGATGTCGCCGCAGGCCGTGAGGAGCAGGGCGAGGGGGAGGGTGCGCATGGCGACCGCCGGGGAGGGGATGTGCATGCCTAGAACCGATAGCCGACGCCGAGGGTGAGCTCGGAGTAGGCCATGCCCCGATCGCGGCCGTCGACCACGTAGGGGAGGTAGTGGGTGCGGAGGGCGAGCTCGAGCTCGAAGCGCCGGGGGTACCAGCCGGTCCAGCCCATGAGGCCCGGCGCGACGGTGAAGAGCTCCTGCGTGGCCGCGTTCGTGTCGGGGAAGCTGCGGTTCAGGTAGATCCCCTGGAGGTGGACGCCGCCGCCGATGCGGAAGGGGGCCTCCCGCGTGGCGTAGCCGGCGCCGAGGCCGAAGCCCGCGACGGTGAGCCGCACGGGCACGGTGTAGGGGAGCTCCGGGAGGTCGAGCGCCCCCAGGCCCGAGCCAACGAGCACGTCCGCGGAGGCCCAGCGCCCGTCCCGCCAGTTGAAGCGGGCCTCGGCGCCAGCGGCGGGGGTGCTCGGGAAGTACTCCTGCGCCACGCTCTCGTCGGAGAAGCCGCGCCCGCCGAGGAGGGTGCGGATGGAGGTCCGCGGCAGGTTTCCCTGGCGGATCACCTTGTCGACGGAGCCCTTCGCCACGTCGTCCTCGTACTCGAGCGCGCGGAACTGCGGCGCGGTCAGCTTGATGCTCGACCCGCGGGCGAGCGACACGTCCGCGACGGCGAGGTGGGTGGGGTAGCGGCGCTGGACGAGGTAGCGGCCGGGGCGCACGGAGAGCTGCCGATCCGCCCCCGTGATGTCGACCTCGGCGAGGAACATGCGGCGATCCACGTCGAAGACCGCGAAGGAGCCGGTGTGCTCACCGGAGAACACGAGCGTCGCGCCGGTGCGGTCGAGCTCGGTGAGGACGAGGTCGCCGGTGCCGGAGAGGCTCGACCCGTAGGTCGGGTGTTGGGGGCCGCCGCGCGTGCCCGCCGTCCGGTAGAGGGTCTCGTGGTAGACGTGTTGGTAGGTCTCCCGGAGGGTGACCCGCCCGTCGCCGTCGGCGTCCCCCGTGCCGGAGAGCGCGCTCGCGAGGAAGTGGGTGAAGTAGCTCCCGCCGATCTCGTCGCTCTCCTGGCTCGCCTCGTCCCCGGTCGACGACGTGATGATGAACGAGCCCTTGCTGTCGAGCCGCTCGGAGAGGTCCACGAGGAAGGGGGGCGCCATCGTGCCGCCCTTGTTGCGGGTGAGCGCGCCGCTCTGACACGCGTCCACGAAGGCGAGGCGCACGTCCGCGCCGCTGCGCTCCAGGAGATCCTCGAGCTCCGGGTACGTGAGCCACGTCCGGCCGAGCTGGAGCTGGGTCGCGTCGCCGTGGCCGGAGTAGTAGAAGTAGAGGACCGTCTGGTCGCCCCTCGCTTTTGCCTCGGCGATGGGGGTGCGCAGCGTGCCGAGCGTCGTGAGCAGCTCGGCGCGGTTGCGGCCGAGGAGCAGGCGCACGTCGCCGTCGCCCACGTCGCCGAGGGACGTGAAGATGGACCGCATCTTCCTGGCGTCCTGCTCGGCGAAGTAGAGCGGGTGGGTGTTGGTGAAGCCCTCGTTGTTGCCGACGATGACGGCCCACCGCTGGACCTCCGCGAGCGCGACCGATGCGAGGAGGAGGGGGATCACTCCTTGTCCAGGAGGAGCGTCGCGATGGAGGGATCGCCCGCCGAGAGGGCGACGAGGGCGTCGGCGCCGCCGTCCGCGTAGGTGCGCTCGGCGAGCGCGCTCGCCTGCTCCACGCTCCACGCGTCCCCGAAGAAGCCGACGAAGACCTCGGGGCCCGGGGCGTCGTCGAGGAGGATGGAGCGGTCGAGCACATGGCGGTCGCCGGGGACGATGGCCACGCCGAGCTGCCCGGCCTCGGGGAAGTAGCGGGTGAGGCGGCCGTCGCCGTCGATGGAGAGCAGCACGAGGCGATCGTACGCCGCGCGGTAGGTGAACTGGAGGCGGTCGCCGGCGCGGAAGGTGGCGTCGGGGTCACCCGGATAGACCTCGTCGCCACGGAGCACGTAGAAGCCGAGGTCCGCGACGCCCTTCACCCGGTTGGTGGGCCCGGTGCGCACGGCGAGGAACACCGCCATCGCCATCGCCAGGACCGGCGCGAGCAGCATCCACCGGCGCCAGACCGGCGCACGCAGCGCGGCGACGGGGGTGTCGGCCAGCCGCTCCGAGCGGGCACGCAGCACCTCGAAGTCGAAGGGCTCGATTCGGTCGCGCGTCGCGTCGAGGCCCGCGCGCCACGCACGCGCCTCCGCGGCCCCGGCGGTGTCGGTTGGATCGGGTTCGCCGCCGGGCAGCTCGCCGGTCGCGTGACGGGCGAGGACGAGGCGGGAGGGACGGGTGCCGGGGTTGATCACGTGAGGCCCCGTTCGAGGAGGGAGAGGAGGAGGTAGAGGGCGAGCGCGGCCGGGATCACGACGCCGAGCGTGCGGCGGGCCCGCTTGAAGAACGCGTCCACGCGCTTGCGGAGCGTGGGTACGGAGATGCCGACCTGCACCGCCGTCTCTTCCCGTGTCATGTCGTCGAAGTAGAGGTGGACGACGATGCGACGCGTCTCGTCGTCCTCGTCCGCGAGCAGCGTCCGGATCGTGTCGATGTCGAGGCCGTCTCCGTCGTGAGCGGGCGCGTACCCGTCCCCCACGATCGCCTCGCGTCGGTCGACGTGCTTCTGCGCGTGGCCCTTGCGGTCGCGCAGGCGATTGAGGCAATAGTTGGTGGAGATCTGATACATCCACGTCAACGGAGACGACTCCTGTTGGAAGTGGTCCCAGCCGCGAATGGCGCGGGCGAAGGTCTCCTGTACGGCGTCGGCGGCGTCCTCGTCGGTGCCGAGGATCGACCGCGCGCGGTAGTGGAGGACCGGGGCATACCGTTCGTACAGCTCCCGGATTTCGGTTTCGGTCGCGGCCATCGACGCTCTTCGTCCTCCTGGGAACCGCGGGCGCTGCTCCGTCGAAAACAATTCTATACGCCCCGCTCGTGTTACCGTCGCTCCCCGCAGGAGTGACAAGGATGTCGTTGCTCACCGCCAGTTGGTGGCGGGACTTCGTCTCCGACCTCGAGACGCGGCCCCTCGCCGCACTCGCCGCCCGTTACCGCGTCCCCCCTGACGCAGCCTTACAGGCGTTGATCGAGTCGGATCCGGGTGGGCCCGCCCAGGACGCACCGTGGTGGCCGGAGTTCGTCCGCGCACGCCCGCAGGGCTCGCTGCGCGCGCTCGCGCGCCAGTTCGGCTGCGAGCCCCGTCGCTTGCGCCGCGCGCTCGCCCGCGAAGGCGCCCCGATCGACCTGCTCCAGTGCCTCGATCGGCCGAGCATTCCCTCGGCGCAGTACCTCATGACCCAGGCAGACCTCGTCCAGGCGACGGGCGGCCGGG
>CAJBVW010000494.1 GCA_903959175.1 uncultured Pseudomonadota bacterium | reverse complement strand
CATCCTCCAATGTTTGGCGCCTATACCCTGTGAAGTCCGGGCGGCCCGCCCTTCAGCACCCCCTCGCCCGCTGCCCTTCAGCGCTGGCGCGTCAAATCCACGAACAATGCCGGACCGCCGTCGGGGTCCAGCATCAACGTCTTCCACGGGCCCCACCGCGGGGACTGGCTCCCCTCACCGGACCACAAGCCAGCGGCGACGCCAAACGTCACATCGAAACGCGCCACGTCTGCGCTGCCGCGTCCCAGACACCGGTTTCACCCGCGAGCACCGGGTCGATGAAGGCCCGGACAGCGCCCAGCAGCTCGGGCAGGGCGCGCCATACGAGGCCGTCCTCCGCGGCCATTTGAGCGTACCGAGCGCTCCAACTCACCGGCGGTTCGGGGAGCTTGCCGGGTACATCATGGGTATTCCTGAAGGCGAACGTCGCGTGGATGGCAGCGAGCAACTCATACCAACGGTCGATAAAAAAGATCGCGGCCCAAGCTAGACAAATCAAGATCGCGATGGTAAACCGCAGGAAGAGGAATTCATGCCCTTCATCCTACAGGTTCACCCCCACCTGACCCCCGAGGCGCTCGTCGAGCGGTTCAAGTGGTGCAAGAACGCAGGCGAGCGCCTGCGCCTGCAGGCCGTCATGCTCAAGAGCGAGGGCTGGTCGGCGAAGGCGATCTCCGACATCTGCAAGCGCCGCGAGGATTGGGTTCGCCGCACGGTGCACGTGTACAACGACGGTGGGCCCGAAGCGCTCGAGGACGGGCGACGCGACAACGGGCGCGAACGGGTCCTCGGCGTCGCTGCCTGCGAGCAGCTCTCGGCCGCCTTGCTGCAGCCTCCGCCGGACGGTGGTCTCTGGACGAGCCCCAAGGTGTCCACGTGGATCGAAGAACATCACGGTCTCGTGGTGAGCGAGCACACCGCGTGGGCGTACATGGTTCGCACCGGCCACCGCCGGCAGGTGCCGAGACCGAAGCACCCCGACGCAGATCTCGAGGCCCAGGAGGCCTTCAAAAAAGGGGGCTTCAAAGTTGTGTTCGAGACGTCGTTCGAGCCCACCCCGACGCGGAAGTCCAGGTCTGGGCGGAGGACGAAGGGCGGTTCGGGCTGATCCCGAGCTACCGCCGAGTTTGGGCGAAGAAGGGCCAGCGCCCTGTGGCGTCCTCGCGTCGCCGCTACGAGTGGGCTTACCTTTTCTCCTTCGTCCGACCCAGCTCGGGCGAGACCGTCAACTTCATAGGTTCAACCGTTTCATCCGCGATCATGAGCGCAGTGCTTCGGGACTTCGCAGAGGCCGCTGGACTGGGCCCGAAACGCAGAGCGGTTGTCGTACTCGACGGCGCGGGTTGGCACACCGCTCGTGGCCTCGTTGTCCCCGAGGGCGTGCACCTCGCGAAACTTCCGGCCTACTCCCCGGAGCTACAGCCCGCTGAACGACTCTGGCCGATCATCAACGAGGGCGTCGCGAACCGAACCTTCCGGACCCTCGCTGAGCTCATGAAGGTGATCGAGTCGCGGTGCGACCACATGGAAAACAACCGCGACCAAGTCCGAGCGCTGACCAAGTACCACTGGTGGCCAACGGAACACCTTTGCGAGGGGTAATCACGCTCAGTTGGTATCAGCCCCGAACACGCGGCGCGCCTGGCTCTCCGTGGGCCGAGCGGTTTCTCAGCCGTATTGACCTGGCACGGGGGCCGGCCCGGCGATCAGCAAGGGCCGAGCCCCACCACTAGTGTGGTGTGTGCTTTTTCGGGAGGCGCGATCCACGTCAAACCTGAGTTTTTGCCTCAGACCAACCTATCTTTAATCGGCGCCAGAATGACGGCATACGGGGGGGGGATAGAAGCAGCCTGAACGGCCTTGTTCTTGAAGCCCCGCCGGAGTCTACACCCTGCCGGCCCTCGTCCGCAAGCCCCGCCCGCCTCTAAAACGCCTGTCGTCACCCCAAGATCCGCGCGTCCCCCCGCTCCCCGCCCACGCCTCCGGCCTCCAGCCCCGCGTGTTAGTAACAGCCCGCCCGTTGCGGACTGCGACGCTACGCCTCCTGGACCTCGACCGTCACCCCTCGCCCGGTCAAGATCCGGGTGCACGCCGGCATCCCGATCACTACCGTCCTCAAGCTCATTTGCTTCCTGCAATGCGGACATTCCCAACCGTCCACGCGGAACACCCTCGGTAACAACTCGGCCCAAGTCAGCCGCTGCTCCGCCCGCTTCGAGCGGCTCAGCGCTCAACCTCAACGTGCACTTCCACATCGTTCACCTCAACGGCGTCTATGAAGGGTGAACGCCGGGCTTGTGCGCGCGAGCGCGGAGGGTACGCTGGCGGGCGTTGTACGACGTCGGCGGGGAATACAGGCGGAACTTGTGTCAGGCCCCGGTTTCGCCCCCGTGGGATGCGCGGCCGCGATCAGCGCGGTGCGCCCAGCAACAGGTAGGCCACCCCCGCGCTCCCAGCGTACATCCTCGCCCCGGTCGACCATCCCGTTCATCCTTCTCCTGGGTCGAGATCAGCTGCTTCTGGGCCAGGGTCTCGCTGCGCTCCATCTTGCGCCGGCCGAAGTCCACCCGGGCGCGCGACAGCGTGACGGCCGCTGTCTCCACGCCCGACTGCAGACGGGCCACCACCTGCCCCTTGCGCACAGGGTCGCCACGGTTCACGGCCACTTGGTCCAGCACGCCGTCGACCGGGCTGCCCACACTGACCACCATCGAAGGCTCGAGCAGGCATTCCATGCCACCGT
>CAJBVW010000493.1 GCA_903959175.1 uncultured Pseudomonadota bacterium | reverse complement strand
TCGGGCCAGCCAGGCCGCGAATCCGCCGTCCACCGCGCTGACGACGTTTCGGTCGTCGAGCACGACACACACTCCCGGACGCGCGCGCCCGCACCGCCCCACCCGCTGGCGGAGAGCCTTCGCTCCGTATGGCGCGCCCAGTAGGGCGACAACGTCGAGCGAGCCGATGTCCACCCCCACCTCGAGCGCGCATGTGGACACGACGCCGCGGCACGCCCTGGACGCGAGGGCGTTCTGGATCTCCGTGCGGTCTGCCTGCTCGAAGCCGGCGCGGTAGGCGTGAACCCCCGCCGCGGGCCGCGCGAGCCGATCGGCCTCCTGGCGTCCGTCCACGAAGGCGAGGAAGCTGAGGGGACGCCCGCCGTCTTCGAGGGTGGCGAGCGCACCGACGAGCGACGCGCGCGACCGGCGGCCCTCGGGGTGTGTCACCCGCACGATCGCCCGGCCGGGCGAGCCCGTCCCGTCGACGTCGGCGCCGACCTCGCGCACGGTTCGCCCCGTCAGGCGGCACAGGAAGTCCTCGGCGCGCTCCAAGGTAGCCGAGGCGGCGACGAGGCGATGCCGCGGAGCGGCGGCGGTGAGGCGACGAAGGAAGTACGCCATGTTGGTGCCGAACACGCCGTCGTAGGTGTGTGCCTCGTCCAGCACCAGCAGGGCGAGGTGGTCGAGGAAGGACCGATTTTCGGGGGCCTGCGCGCCGAGGAGCCAGGTGTGCGCCACGTCGGGCGTCGAGAGGATGACGCGGTGATGGGCCAGGATGCCGGCGCGCTGAGCGACCGGGATGCCGCCGTCGATGAGCGCGGCGGACACGCCGAACCTGGCCCAGCCGGCCGCCTGGTCCTGTGCCAGCGCGCGGGTGGGGAAGAGCGCCAGCACGCGCGCCCTGGGGTCGCGCGCAAGGGCGTCGATCGCGGCGGCGCGGAACACCAACGACTTGCCGGACGCCGTCGACGTCGTGAGGACCACATCCTCGCCCGCGTGCAGCGCCTCGAGGGCGACGGCCTGGTGCCGGTAGATGCCCGCGGGATGGGCCGCCTCCACCGCGGCGCGCGCCTCCGCGGCGAGCTGGCGCGGCACCGGCAGGAGCACGGGTTCGCGCGCCGGCTCCAGGACGGTGTCTGTCACGGTGAAGCGGTGCGCCGCGAGGGTGGCGGTGACAGAGGCGAGGAGGGAGGCGAGGGGGGCGGTGGGGTTCATGCCATGTGGACGCCTCCTGTGGCGCGCACCGGACAGGCAGGCGAGGAGACGCGCTGCGGGGGAGGGGAGGGGCGAAGAGGCCGGCGCGCCCCCGAACGGCGAAGCGGTACAAGCCTGTCCGGACCAGCCCCGCGGGCGCGTCCTTCCACACCATGACACACACTCACCAACGCGACCCTCAGGGCGCCCGCCCTTCCCGACGCGGCTACCCGCGGGCGCGCGCACTCCTCTCCCCGCTCCTCGCGGGCCTGCTGGTCTCCGCCGGTCTGTACCTGCTCGTGCAGGAGCGCCTGTCCGCGGGCACGGCCGACGTGGCGAGCGCGCCCGAAGCCGCCGAGGGCCACGTCGCGCCTGCCGCGGCCGCACCGCCCGCCGCAGCAGACCCGCCCGCCGTGGCAGACCCGCCCGCCAGCGTCCCGGAGCGCATGGAGTTCGATCCCGCCGAGGTGCACGCGACCTCGCAGCTGTTGGTCCGCGCGGAGCGGAGTCCCACGGCGAGCATCGAGGCCCTGGCGGCGATGCGGCTGCCGTGGGCCAGGGCCTGGGCGGGCTTCCTGCTGGTGGCGCGCCACCCGGAGGACCCGGCGGCGGTTGCCCGCGCCATCGCGCTCTTGGAAGACGCGCACGCCGCGATGCGAGCCGCCGGGGTAGTCGAGCCCACGGTCTCGCTGACGGCCGAGGAGGCGCTCGTCGCGGTGCGGCTCTTGGGAGAGGACGTACCCGATTCCCGCGAGGTCCCGTGCTGGATTGCCCGCCGCTGGCCCGAGGCCTGGGTGGGCGCCTTCGACGCCCTTCACGGCAACTCGCGCGACGGCTACCTGCCACAGTGCGACCCGCCGCTCGACGGCGACTGGGCGATCGCACACACCGATACCGCACACCGGATGCTCGGCCCGATCAACGGCTTCTGCGGCACGCTTTCGTTCGCGGAGCGCCGAAGCGCCTTCGTCGCGCCGTTTCGTGCCTGGTACCTGCCGCGCTCCCGGCTCCCGGAGCTGAACGAGCGCCGTGCCATGCGCGAAGAGACACGCACCGAGCTGCTCGAGGCCCTCGACGGGGACGTGGAGGCGCGAGATCGCTATCTCGCGGCCGTCCAGACCAGCGCCGCGTGGCGCCGCCGGTTGGTGAAGCACCTCCGCGCGCGGGGGCTGTCGCGGGGGGAGGCCGACATCGTCGTCGAGGAGACGGAAGCGACGATCGAGAGCTGCATGATCAGCGCGGAGCTCCGTTGTGGGCGGGAGGCCTTCTGACACGGGAGGCCTTCTGACACGGGAGGCCGAAGGCCGACCGGCGTTCGCGCAGCTTTCGCCCCTCTCCCTCACCGATAGCGGAACTGCTACCCTGGCAGTCTACCAGCGGCCCGCTTAACTGCGTGCGAATGCCCCCCACCCTGTCCAGCGAAGTCCGTACCCTCCTCAAAAAGGCCATCGAAGACGCAGGCGGCCGCACAGGGGAGGATCTCGGTCGGGATGTGCTCCGGCACGCCATGACGCATCAGCCGACCACCTACGGCAAGTTCAGGGATGCGGTGATGTTCGCCTGCATGACGCGTCACTTCAAGCAGGCGGCCGGCAAGACGAGAGCGCTGCTCGCGGCTGAGAACGGAAACCCGATCCGGTTCGCCGCCAGGCCGGAGGAAGAGGAAGAGGAGGAGCGCGGAGACCTCGACGATGGAATGCGCTTCGACGAGTCGGCCGAGGGCCGTTGGCCCCCGCAGGAGTTGCTGATACGCGCGGCGAATGCCTTCGAAGCCCCGAAAAACTGGGCCAAGCTCGCGGAGAAGCAGCCGGAGTCGCCGGTGGCGTTCTACGCCTTCCATGTGTTCCGGCAGGTGATGAGCCAAACGCGGCTGGGTGGCGACAGGGGGCCCGTGCAGGATCGCGCTCCCACCGGCCGCGGGGCGCAACATCAGGTAGCCCAGCAGCTCGACCACCTGCTCGCCGCCGACCCGGCCTGCGGAGGGTTCTGTCGGGAGGCGCGGAACATGTACGGTGACGCGCTCACCGGACTGCTGGAGTACCTCCGGGGGGATGACGCCGGCCCCGGTTCGGCCGCCTACGCCTTGCGCAAGCTGTTCCCCGATCACGCCTGGCCCCCGGTCGGAAGCTCCGCGCGGAGCGCGCTCGCCGAGTGGCTGGTCGCCAGCGTGGACGCGCGGGTGGGGCCCGGGCTCACGCCCGAGCGCGCGGCGGCGCTTGCCGTGTACTGGGGCGCCGAAGCCCCGCGGCCCCTCCAAACGGGCCTCTCCGTCCGCGAGGGACTCGACGCCGCGGCGACGGCCCACGACCAGCGAGACGGCTTCCCGACCTGGCCCGAGATCGCGCTCTGGACCGGCGAACATGCCCCCCACGCCGTCGTGGGCGCCGACTTCAACACCCTTCAACGGCGCGTTTCGCGAATCGAAGAAAAAATCATGCCTCTCGTCAAGGCGCAGCTCCAGCGCCTCTGCATCCTGCTGGAGCCCTGATGCCACTCTCTTGGGACCCCACAAATCTGATCGGCCACACCGCGAAGCACTACCTGGGCGAAATCGCCGAGGGGTGGCGGGACCTCGGAGGCGCGCCCCCCGCGCAGTGGGATGCGTGGCGGCGCGGCGCCGACGAGGTGCAGTGCCGGTACGCCGAGCACCGAGATCGGTGCCCTGCCGATGCGGCGTGTGAGCCCATCCACCAAGAGGCGTCGGGGGCGTATCGTGCGCTCGTCGACAAGGATTGGGCCTTCGCCGAGGCGCGCGGACTGCTCGTGTACTACCCGGAGTCGGACGGTTCCCAGGGGCTGTGCGGAACCGGGCCGGGCGGCGTGTTCGTCGCCGCCGTCCAGCGCACCGCAGGAGAGCGCGTGGCGAAGACCGGATTCCGCCCTATCGAAAACCCGCGTACCGGCCCCGATGCGGTGCTGGGCGCTGTCCGAAAGATGCGGGCGCACGCATCTACCCGATCAGGAGGATGGACCTTGTCCGACCTTGTGAGACTCGAGACCCACCTGCTTCGCCGCCTCCCGGCCGGGGCGGACACGACGCAACAACTGGCGGGCGCCCTGCGGAGAAACCCATGAACCCGCTCACCCTGCTCCCCTATGCGGAGCGCGTGCAGGCCCTCGGCCCTGAGGTTCGTCACGACGCCTTCGCCGGGACGAGGGACGCTGGGGCCCTTGCGCGGCGACGTGCGCTCTCGGCCGCGGCGGGGCGCATCCATCGCTACCTCGAGGCCGTGCGGGCTCTCGGGGGCGAGCCCGACGCCGAGAGCGACGGCCAACGCCACTCCGACCTGCACGCGGAGCTCGAAGACGCCCTCGTGGACGCCAGGCGGACGCTCGAGGTCGCGTGGCGCCCCGCGCAGGCCCTGGTCGGTGAGGCGGAGGCCTCCCTCCGCGCCGCCGTCGGTCGCGCGCGCCTCGCTGCCCTTAGCAACGCCCCCGACGCCCCGAGCCCCGAGCCCGACGCCGCCGGCTCCGACGAGGACCGGCGAGCCCAACTGGCGCGACGGCTCGCGTGGCACGGCGATCCGCATGTGGCCGCCGAGCGCCTCGAAGTGCTCGACGAAGCCGATGACGCGATCTCCCTGGCGGCGGCCGCCGCGCTCTCGTTTGAGCGCGCGCCGCGGGCGCTCCGCCATGGCGGCCTGCTGCTCCAGGTCGCCCGCCTCGTGACGGCGGGGCTCGACGACGAGACCCGTTGGCGGATCGAGGCCGCGGTGCGGGCCGATGCCCTCGAGCGCGAGCTGTTCACCGATCCCTTCGGCGGGCCGCTGTGGTGCGGCCTGCTCTCCCCGGATCGTCTGCCCGAGCTGCTGGAGCGGGCGGCCCAGGGTGGTGACGTGGCCGAGCCGCCCATTGCCCTCGCGGCCGCGGGCGCCCCGGCAGTCGGAAGCCCGGGGGAGGTGCGCTTGCTCCTCTGGAACAAAGAGTCGAACGCGGGGTTCGTGACCCGTCTCACGGTCAAGCAGAGCGTGAACGGAAACCTGTGGGGAGCCGATGCCCGTTGGGGGAGCGTGGCGTGGAACGCCGTGCGCGATGCCTACTACGCCGCCGCCGCCCTGCTACCCGGAGGACGCGCCCCCGATACGCTCGCGGGCTACACCCTCGAGATCGACATCGACTCCGAGGCGACGATCGACGGGCCCTCGCTCGGCCTCCCCGCCGCGCTCGCCTTCTACTCCCTGTGGACCGGGACTCCCCTCCCGCGTAACGTCGGGGCCACGGGGCAGATCACGCGGGGTGGCGACGTCCGCCCGGTAGACGACACGGGGCTGGATGCCAAGCTGCACGCCTGGCACAACCAATTCCCATCTGCGAAGGCCCGGGTGCTCATCCCCGACCAGGCCACCCCACATGCGTGGGCGACCCGCTGTATCTCCCTCGCGGGCGCGCTCGCCGTGCTCGGTGTCACGCAGGCGGCGGTCGCCCCCCCGTCGCTCCTGGGCGACGTGAAGACGCGCACGCGCGCGCTGGAGGACTGCTGTCACGACGTGCGCGAGCAGAAGCTCGACCGTGCCCCCTCCATCGACGGCGCGGGGCCGTGGGTGCTCCTCGCCGACCGCATGCGTCTGCTCATCGAGTCGCTGGTGGGGGCGCCCGGCGCGCCCGAGGAGCTGGACGACGCCCGCTTGTGGTGCGCGCTCGCGTACATCCACGGGACGCGCTCGCACGAGGCCGAGGACATGCTGCAGGGCGTGCAGGCGTCGGATCCCCGACGCGCGCTGCTCGCGGCGCTGATGCGCCTCAACAACCTGATCGACGTTCCGGCGGCGGGCGAGGACGCAATGGACGACCAACTGGCCGTCCTCGTCGCCGCGGAGCCGGTGGGCCCGATGCGTGCGCAGGCGGTGGGCACGCGGGGTCGGTTCCACCTGCACCGCCACCGGGTGGACACAGCGATCCCCCTGCTGCGTGAGTCCGTCGACGCATCGCCCCCCTACGAGCGCGGCCGTTCGCGCGTGTACCTGGCGATGGCGCTGCGCATGTCCGGGGCCCCGGAGGGCGCGCTCGCGCAGCTGGAGCTCGGGGAGGCCGAGCTTCGTGAGCACACGTTGAGCTTCAGCCGCAGCTACCACGACCAGACGCTGATGTACCTACGGTACGAGCGCGCCCGCATTTTGCTGGCGCTCGGCCGCCCTGGCGACGCCCTCGCCTCGGTCGATCAGGCCCTGCGCGTCGAGGGCCAGGCTGGCGGCTGGTGGCCGCGGATGGGTTTTCTACGAGCGCGGGCGGTGGCTCTCCTGGCCACCGGCGCGACCGCCCAATGGGAAGCCTGCGTCGCGGAGCTCCGCTCGCTCGCGGAGGGCGCGGACCCGGCTCACCACATCCTGGTGGACGGCCTCGTCGAGGAGGCACACGGCAGGCCGGCGAGCGTCGTGTACTGACGGCGCCCTTTGTTCGGCTCAACGTGCCGTTGCCCCTCGCGGCCGATTACGGACATCGCCATGCCCACCTGTCCGAGCCATCCCGCCACCGGTCTCAAACCCGAAAAGAAGGGCTGGTACTGCGAGGAGTGCGGGGAGAACGTTTTCTCCTACGACCAGCTGCCCCGCCTGTCCGAGGGCGGGAACGCGGCGCCGACGCATCCCAAGTGGCCCGGCGACCTCGACCCGGCCACCTTGCCCACCTGGCTGGCGCACCCGTGGGCCGCGCTGTGCGCCGAGAGTCACCCGCGCGTCCGCCTGCACTGGCTGGTGGACACCGCGGAGCTCGTCGTCCGGTGGACGGCCGCGGTCGCCCTGGCGGAGGTGGTCCACGCGCACGCGGGCACGTTGCCGGCACCGGTGACCGACGCCATCGCCGAGCACGTCGAGAGCCCGACGCTGGGGCGCTGGCTCCTCATCCTGCGCACGCTCGTCGGCGTGGCGCCCGAGGCGCCGCTGCTCACGCCCACGCTCTTCCCGTGGGCCCGGGAGACGCTCGCGCCGTGCTTCAAGGCGGAGGAGCGGGGAGGATCGGTCGAGACGTCCCTGCTGGAGCTTCGCAGTCATGTGGCGCACGGCGGGGGCATCGGCCGAGAGCGTGCGCGGGTGCTGGTGGACGCGCACCTGCCCACGCTGGTGGCGCTGTTGGCTGGCGTGCGCGACACGCTCGGCGGCGCCATCCTCGTGGCTGACGGCGCGCAGCTCGTGGGCACCCGGCCGGCCCCGACCGCCACATCGGTGCCCGGGCCGGGGCCCTGGCTGGTCGGTGAGGCGGGCGTGCTTCCCCTCGAACCGCTGGTCCACTACGGGCCTGTGCTCCGGGTCGGGCCCGATGGCGCGCTGCACCCCCAGGCCGGCGGCTCCGCTCCCCAAGTGTACACCCGCGGCAGCCGCGACCGCCTGCGCTACACGACCCTCGGCACGGACGCCTCGCACTCCGACCGCTTCGATGTGAACGCCTTCCGCGCGCTCTTCCAGCTCGATCGTGCGCGCGGCACCCGAGCGCGAGATCCGAATGCCGTCGGTGGCTTCGTGTGGGACGACTTCGTGCAGGACGCCCGGCAGCAGGCCAGGCACCTCATCGGTCGTACTCACGAAATAGCGCAGGCCAAGGAGTGGCTCAAGAGTCGCGATCCGCGCGGCCTGGCGCCGCGCGTGGGCTGGATCTCCGCCGGGCCCGGCGTCGGCAAGTCGATGCTGATGGCGCGGCTCGTCGCCGATTACGTCAAGGGTACGGACAAGGGCATTTATTACCACCGCTTCCGGGGCGGCGACGGGCGCAATGACCGGCGCTCGTTCCTGCGCCTGTTGCAGGCATCGCTGCTGGCGTGGGCGCCGCTCGCGGCGGTGACCGCGCCTCCCGCGGAAGACGCCGACGGCGGAACGAAGCTCGAAGCGGACGTGCTCAAGCGCCTGGACGCCATCGCCGGGCTGACAGCTTCCAACCCGCGCTCCATGCCGCCCGCCTTCTGGGTGTTCGTGGACGGGCTGGACGAGGCCGCTGGAGCGGACCGCGGCCTGCCCGAGCTGCTTCGGAAGCTGGCGCTCCCGGGCACGGTGTGGCTCGTGGCGGGCCGGCCCGAGCATGGGCTCGACCTCGCCTTCGCGACACCGGACTGCGAGGCCGTCTTCGCGGGCGGCCTGCCGCTCATGCACGCGGGCGACATCCGCGCCATGCTGATGGCGGGCCTCGACGGCGGGCGCTACGCGCTGCTGGCCCGCGACGAAGACGTCGGCGAAGACGTGAAGAACCCGTTCGTGGACGCCGTCGCCGCTCGTGCGCAGGGACTCCCGCTCTACGTGCACCTGCTGCTCGAGGACCTGGGCGCCGGACACTTCGACGTGCGGAGCGAGGCGCGCCTGCCCGACGGCTTGAACGCCTACTACGACGCCATCCTGGAGCGGATCGGCACCAGCGACGCCAAGCATTACCTCACCAAGATCGTGGCGCTGCTCGCCCGCGCCGAGGACCCCCTCGATGCCCCGGGGCTGGCGCTGTTGCTGGCAAGCGGACGCCCGGAGCACACGAACCGGTACCTCGCAGCGGTAGAGGGGGCCCTGCGCGCCGGGGCGATGCTGCTGCGCCGCGCGCCCGGGCCCGACACGAGCGACGGCTGGGCGCTGTACCACCAGAGCTTCCGGGACTACGTCGGCCGTACGAACACGCTCGCGACCAGCGTGTGGGAGGCGGAGCAGTCGCTGGTGGGCGCCACCGCCGGCTGGGGCACCCAGACCTCACCGGACCTGCTGGCCATCCGCAACCACCTGTTCCGCTGGGGCACGGCCTACTGCCTGCGGTGGGGCGGTGCCGTAGGCCGCGAATCCGCACGCGCTCGCCTGACCGACTTTGCGTACCTCCAGGCGCGCACGGCCGTCCTCCCCGCGGCGGAGTGTGCAGCGTTGGCGCCGGAGTACGGGGAGCTGGCGGCGATGTTCGCGGGCGACCCGCGACACGGGGACCTTCGCGCGTGGGCAGACTTCTTCGGGGAGAGCGTGCACCTGCTTCGCCGTGGAGACGCCGAATGGCCGGCCAACCGCATCCTGCTGCAGCTGGCGGTCGAGCATGCGGACGAGAGCCCGGTCACGAAGGCCGCGGAGTCGTGGCTGGAGACGGGGGCGTGCGATTGGGTGTGGTTGAGACGGGCGAAGGGGCAGCGGCCGAAGACGGTGCGGAGCACGGGGTTGATTGCGGTTTTGGAGGGGCATCGGGCAGCGGTAACAGGGGCGCTGGAGTTGGCGGATGGAAGGCTGTTGTCTTGGTCCCGTGATGTGACGCTTCGGTTGTGGTCAGAGGACGGGGCGCCGCTCGCGGTGCTGAAGGGGCACACGCATCGGGTGAGCGGCGCCACGGTGCTACCGGACGGGCGGCTGCTCTCGTGGTCTAATGACAAGACGCTGCGGCTGTGGGGCGGGGACGGGGCGCCGCTCGCCGTGCTGGCGGGGCACAAAGGCTCGGTGAATGGCGTCACGGCGCTACCAGACGGGCGGCTGCTCTCGTGGTCAAGTGACGGCACGCTTCGGCTGTGGGCCGGTGATGGCGCGCCCATTGCCGTGCTGGAGGGGCACACGGAGGAGGTGGTGGGCGCCACGCCGCTCCCGGACGGGCAGCTGCTCTCGTGGTCGTGGGACGGCACGCTGCGGTTGTGGGACGACATCGGCGGGCAGCTCGCCGTGCTGGTGGGGCACACGGGTCCGGTGTTCGGCGCCACGCCCCTTCTGGACGGGCGGGTAGTGTCGTGGTCGCTCGACCGCACGCTGCGGCTTTGGGACCGCACCGGTGCACCGATCAGGGCTCTAAAGGGGCACACGGCGGGAGTGTATGGCGCCGTGCCGCTCCCGGACGGGCGGCTGCTCTCGTGGTCGGAGGATGGCACGCTGCGGCTATGGGACGGTGCCGGAGCCTCAATCGCCCTGCTGGACGGGCACAAGCAGTCGGTGGAGGGCGCCACGCCGCTCCCAGACGGGCGTCTGCTTTCGTGGTCCTCTGACGGCAAGCTGCGCCTGTGGGACAGCGCTGGCGCGCTAACAGCGGTCTTGGCGGGACACGCCACACGTGTGAACGGAGCCATGCTGCTCCCGGATGGACGGATTCTCTCGTGGTCGGAGGACGGGGCGCTGCGACTGTGGGGCGGCGACGGCGACGAGCTTGCGGTGCTGGAAGGTCACACGAAGCCGGTGGACGGCGCGACACCGCTCACGAACGGGCGGCTGGTCTCTTGGTCGGGCGACCGTACGCTACGGTTGTGGGACGGGACTACGATGCATTACGCGAGAAACGCAGCGCCGAACGGCGACCGGAGGCCATTGGAGGGTATCAAGCAACTCCGAGACGGGCGGCTGCTCTCGTGGTCGCGGGACCGCAATCTCCGGCTTTGGGCCGGAGACGGTACACTGATCGCGCGCTTGCAGGGGCACACGAGCTTTGTGGTGGGCGCCAAGCCGCTCCCAGACGGGCGACTGCTCTCATGGTCGGCCGACGGCGCGCTCCGGCTTTGGGACGCAGATGGCGCGCCGCTAACGACCCTAAAAGGGCACACCCAGAGAGTGGAAGGTGTCAAGTTACTTCAGGACGGGCGGCTACTTTCTTGGGCAAAGGACGGCACCATACGTTTATGGGACCTCGCCGGCAAGGCGATTGCGGTATTCGGGAACGCAACTCGACTTGGAGGAGATATTAGGGCAACACAACTCTTGGACGGGCGACTGCTGTCATGGTTGGCGAATCGCTTGCCATCGGCGACCGGCGACTCGCTCCAATTGTGGGATAGAAATGGTGTGCCCATCTCGGGTCTAACGGGGCACACGGGGCCGGTGGTAGGCGCCACGCCGCTGCCGGACGGGCGGCTGCTCTCCTGGTCGATGGACTACACGCTCCGCCTTTGGGATGGCGACGGCGCGCCCATATCGGTGCTCAAGGGACACACGAAGGCGGTCGAAGGCGCTACGCCGCTGCCGGACGGTCGGCTGCTCTCGTGGTCAAGGGACGGCACACTGCGACTGTGGGACGGAGCCGGCGCGCCGCTCGCGTGCATCCGGCAACGGCACTTCCGCCACACCCACCCCGATCTCCAACTCGCACGGCGCAGCGTCGAAGCACCTGAAACCGTCGTTCACCGCACCGCTGCCGAAGGCAACCTCGGCGGCCTCGCCCTCTGGCACGCCGGGCACCCCACCCCCTGGCACACCGACGGCGACTGGAGCACCGACCACCTCCTACCCGATGGGGCCGTCGTCGCCCGTTGCGACAAGCACCTCGCCCTCCTCCACCTCCACCACGGCAACCGCCGCGTGTCGGTGCAGGAAGCCGAGGCGCTGTCCGGGTCACCACCCCGCCACGATCAGTAGGCTTCCCCCATCTGAATCTGCACCGCGAACTCCTCGGAGGTCTGCTTCGTGTAGCGATCCAGACAGAACGTCAGGTACCAGTAGTGCGCGATCTCGTGCACGATGATGCGGTAGTTCTCGGCCTCGTAGTGCGGCGTGACGACGATGGCGTTCACCGCCCGGGCGTCGTTGCGCGGGTCGAAATAGCCCGACAGCGCGGGTTGGCCCCGGGCGGCGTTCTCCACGAACTCCGCCGGGAAGCGCGCCACGTCGTTGAGGACGGCGACGGGCACCTCGTAGATGTCGAGTCGAACGTCCCGATGGCAGGCCCGATCGATCGCCCCCAGCTCCTCGATCGCCCGAAAACTGGCCAGCGTGGAGGAAAACATTGCGCGATGGATGAACCCGTCTGGGTATCCGGATTGCGCCGGGCGGTGCAGCTGGAAGGTGAACTCGATGTTGTGGAAGTAGCTGTAGGTCTTCGGCTCCGACACGTCGGCAAACACCAGCCCTGCCACGGGCCGGTAGGGCGCGTAGGGCACTCTGGGCGGGGGCGTTTGGGCGGTGGCAAGGGACACGAGCGCGAGCAGGAACATTGGACCTCCGGAAATTGGATGGGGGATCCTGGGGATCGTGTGGCTGGGCTACGCGTCGCCGTTCGCGCCGCGTTCGACCTCGTGACAGGGATGGGCGGCGAGGGTGTGGTGCGCTTCGGGCAGGGGTGCGAAGACGCGCGGGTTCAGGGAGAGCGGACGCCCGCGAGCCGCACCGCCAGCACCTTGCCCAGCGCGGCCGGGAGGTCTTCGGGCGAGACCCCGGCCACGCAGTCCGGGTAGTAGGTGGACACCGCGCCGCTGGCGATGCCGATGCCCACGATGCGGACGGGGCTGGTGGGCGCGCTCCACCGCCGGACGGCCGCGTGCAGATCGTCCGGACCCGAGTGGGCGCCTTCCGGCGCTCCGTCGCTGAGCACGAGCAGGAGTCGGTCCGTGGCGGCCTGGCCCGCCAGGATGCGCGCGGCGGCGTCGAGGCAGGGTCCATCGTCGTTGTGGCGGGGGCGGTTGTGTCCGCCTTCGGCCCGGCCAAGCACCTCGTCGGCCATGCGGTCGATCCGCTCGGTGGTCGACCGGGCGTCGGGGAGGGGCGCGGCAAACGGCAGGACCGGGATCAGCTCGTCCTGGAACCCGAACACCGCCAGCGGGATGGACAGACGCCCGAGCGCGGAGACGAGCATCTGGACCGCGTCGAGCGTGGCCTTGATCTTCGCGCCGCCCATGCTCCCGGAGAGGTCGACGAGGAGGAGCACGGCGGCGCTGCGCCGGTGGGGGCTCGTGCGCCGCTCCCAGACCCGGGGGGAGGAGCGGGGGTTGGCTTCGAGGCGGAGCACCGCGGCGAGGGACGGGCGCCCGCCGGACTCGTGCACCCCGCGGCCCCAGGAGGGGCGACGCCGTGGGAACGCAGCTTCGAGCCCGATGGCGAGCCGAGCCACATGCTCCCGGACCCGCTCGGCGCGCTCGGTCTCCGCGCTTGGGGCACCCGCCGCGGGCGCCCGCCGGACGGCCGGCGCCCGCGCCTCGCCCGCGTCGTCGTCGGCACGGCCCGCCGACGACGCGGTGGTGCCGCCCGCACCGGGGTGCAGGCGGGCAGGGCCGAGCGTCTCCGACCGCGCGCCGGTGGCCCGGCCGAGCATCCCGAGGGCACGGGCGGCCTCGTCCCAGGTGGGCGTACCCCCTCCCGCGGCCAACGCGCGCACCGCGGGCCAGCTCGAGGAGCGGAGGGCCTTCAGCGCCTCCTGGGCGTTCTGCCGCCACGCCAGGGCGAGCGTCATGGCGTCTTCCGCGACGAGGGAGGCGTACACGGGCCGCACGCGGCGCTCGGCGAGGTCTACCGAGGCCGCGGCCGCCGCGAGCACGCCGGCCTCGCCGCCCTCGTCGTGCCAGGTTTGCGCGCTGCCAGCCTTGGGCGTCGCGCCGGGCTCCGCCCATCCGCTCAGCTCGGCGTCGGGGCGCGTGTCCCGAAAGGCGAGGCGATCGGCGCGGGTGCGCGCCAGCGCTGCCCGGACGCGGTCGTCCATGGCCACGGGCACCTCGCCGTCGAGGCTGCCCGAGTCCGCGGCGCCCAGGAGGAACTGTACGTGGAGCGGAGAGTCGTCGAGGTCCTCTCGGTGGGCGTCGCGCGCCGCCGCCAGCCAGCTGGCCGTGCCGGGGTAGCGGTCGGCGATGAACGCCTCGCAGCGTCGGTCCTCCAGCGCGTTGAGGAGCAGGTGGGCCAGCGGCGCGGGGAGATCGGCCCCGCCGGCCAACGTCATCCGCGAGACGCGGGCGTGCCCGACCTCGTGCGCGATGACGCCGGCGGCAACGTGCAGCCCGGAGCGCTCGAGGTCGTTACAGTCCACGAGGATGGTGCGGCGAGCGGGATCCCAGGCCCATCCGCGGGTGGACGCGACCAGCCCGATCCGCGCATCCTCGCAGAGCGCTCGGGCCAGGAGCGTCAGCGCGCCGAACGAGGAAGGCGTCTCGGCGCTCATTCCTCGTCCTCGTCCACGTCCACGTCCACGTCCGCGGCCACGTCGTCATTGGCCGGTCGGACGGGCTCCGGGGCGCCGAAGGGCCTCCATTGTCCGGGGCCGAGCCCGCACGCGTCGAGCACATGGGCGAGCGCGACCCGCTCGGTGGGCGCCGTGACCCGACCCACGACGTAGCGCCGCAGCGCCGCGCGCAGGGCGTCTTCGAGCGGCTCGCCGGCCTGGGTGGCCGCGCCGACGGCCTGGACGATGGCGAGCAGGCCCCGCCGGGTGTACACGGCGCCCTCTCCACCGGCCACGCCGTCCCCCGGCCCCATCCCCGAGAGCGAGGTCCAGAGCCGCGCCAGGCGGCGGAGCACGCGGTGGACGGGCTCGCCCTCCGCGCTCCAGGGGGTCACCGGCGGCCCGCCCGGGGCGGCCCACTCCCGGCCCTCGACGGCGATGCTGTGCCCGGCGCCGAGCACGACCCGCTCGAGCATCTGGCGCACGTCGGCCTCGGTCGGGACGGACACGCTCCGGTAGCCCAGGAAGCGGTCCCGGAGCGCGGGGGAGAGCGCGCAGCGACCGGCGTAGCTCACCGGGTTCATCGTCGCGAATACGCGGAAGGACGGGTGGATCGCGGTGCCGTCGGGGCCGAACACCTCCCCGTCGTGCTCGGTCAGGACGAGCCCCGGGATGGCCTCCAGGAGCGGGTTCAGCCGTTCCAGGACCGCCGGCTCCGCGAGGTTGATCTCGTCGAAGATGACCCAGGCCCCCTCCCGCAGGGCGCGAACGACCCGCCCGTCCTGCCACCGCCACGCCGCCCGCCCGTCTCCGCCGGTGGGGAGGTAGCGCCCGAGCAGCTCCGAGGTGTCGGTCTGCGCGGAGAGGTTGATCCGGACCACGCCCTGGCCGAGCAGCGCCGCGAGGTAGAGGATCACGCTGGTCTTCGACGTGCAGGTCGGCCCCTCGAGGAGCACGGGCTCGCGCCGCTGCACCGACACGGCAAGGTGGGCGAGGGTCGTCGCGGTCGTCGCGTCCGTCACGTACGACTCGAAGCCGGCCGGCGTGGACGACGCGCCGCCGTCCGCGTAACGGAGCCGCGTTCCGCCGACGGTCAACCGGAGCTGGCCGACGTCGATGAACGGGACCCGAGCGCGAGAGCGCTCCGGACGTCCTTCCCAGTCGGCGAACGGATCCGTCGTGGGCGCGGCTCGGGCGGCGCGCTCCGGGGCGCCGTCGGGGACGCGCACAGAGATGTCCATGTCCCCGGGCCCCCACACCCGCTCCGCCTCCTCGACCGGAACGCCGCGGCGCGCGAGGATGGCCATGAGCGCCGCGATCGCGTCGACGTCCGCCCCGCCGTAGTGGATCACTCCGACGGGGCCCTCGGCTTCGGACCTCACCCGAATGCGGCGGAAGCCGGCCTCCTTGAGGTCCGCTCTCACCTGCTGGGCAAGCGGGTTCATCTCTCCGCGCGAGCTCAGCACGTACACGTTGCACGCGCCGCGTCGGGCGCGGGCCCGAGCCGCGAGGTCGGCCTCGGTCAGGTGCATCGGGAGCACGACGATGACCTTGTGTTCGAGTCCGACAACCGCGCGGTCCACCGGGGTATGGCCCTCGGGCAGCACCCGAGCCAGCGTCGCGTGCACGTGCTCCAGCGCCTCGCTCTCCGACGAGAGGTACTCCATCTGGAGGCTCATCTCGTAGTCGTCCTCGGTGAGCGGCGACGCCGTAACGTCCGGGAACCCGGCCTCCCGCAGCGCGTTCACCGTCCCTTCGGCCACGGACGCATCGTCCGAGCGCACGGTCACCGCGAACCGGGCCCGCGCGGCGCCGTGGTAGGGCCGAAGCGCGCCGCGCGCACACGCGGCGAAGGGCAGGATAACGCGCACGTGGAGGAACTCGGGCGTGTGCAGTCGGCGCCCCAGCGCGGCCCTGAGGGCCACTGGCAGGGTACCCGGGCCGGCGACCTTGAGCGGCCACAGATCCGGGTCCACCCCCGCGGCGGTCAACGCCTGGGTGGTGAGGAACTGCACCCTGCCCAGGGTGTCCTCTTCCGGACGCGAAATCAGCGCGCCAGGCAGGATGGCGAACATATTTGCCTCCCGCTCGGCTTCGTCCATCGGGGCCACCCGGACGTCGGGGAAGCCCGCGGAGCGCAGGTCGCGCGCGAGCCCTTCGGCGCGCTCGACGTCGTCCGTCAACAGTTCGATGGGGAGGACCGGACGCGAGGCAGAGCGAGCGTAGATGGAGATATCCATGTCGCTCTCGCCCCATGCCTTCTTCTCGGGGAGGGGCGTCTTCCCGGTCCCGCCCGCCAGCCGCGCCAGCCCGCGTAGAAAGCTCGGCGCTCCGCCGTACTGCACCCCGATGTCCCTCGTTCCCAAGGGGACCTTCACGGCGGGTGTCAAACGGCAGAAGGGCGCCAGCGCGGCCGAGATGCGTCGAGCGAGCACCGGACAGTCGGTGTGCACATGGACGTTCACCTGCGCCAGGCCGGCGGGCGCCACCACCGCGATGTCCACCGTCTCGGCGTCGATGCTCGCGTCTTCGCTGCAGGTGAGCCCGAGCGGGGACAGCCGGGTCTCGATCGCGTCTCGTGTGGCGCGAGACACCGCGCTGCCGCAGCGGATCCCCGCCGCGAAGACGGGCGTGTCGAGCAGGGTAAGCTCGGGTGTAAGCGGTTCGAGGACCTCGGCGAGGAGGGCTCGAACGGAGGGGGGCGAGGCACGGAGGATGATTCGCATGGTCATGCTCGGGGTGACGTGGCCGTCGTGCGCGATCGGACGGCGAATCGGGCGGCGCCGCGCACCCAGTCGTGCGGGTTTCCAAGCCCAGGCTCGAGCCGGGCAGTCGTTGCGAGCGGGGCCGGAGCCGCCGCTCGTGACGACGTGTGTGGCTTCAGGCCCTTGTGGCGTCCCCGTCCCTCGCCACCAGCGCAAACGTCTCCGCCGTGGTGGTCCAGGTCCCGTTCACCAGGTCCGCGTCGTCGCCTCTGACCGGGCGCGCCCAGTCCAGCCCCTTGTCGAGGAACACCTCGATCTCTCGCCCCCCCACCGTACGCATCCAGAGGCGGCGGAAGTGGTGGATCCGTCCCCGCACGACCGCCGCTGCGTCCCCGGGAACGGGCCCGCCGTCGAGTTCCCCATCCTGACGAACGTGGGCGAAGGCGAGGTCGATCCTCTTCTCCCATCGAAGGAACATGCGGTGCTCGAGCTTTCGCGCGTCAGCGCTCGACAGCTCGGTCTCGCACGCCGGCACGGTCCAAAGCGACCCGGGATCGGGGTGCTCGCCCGTGGTCCCGCTGCCGTGGCGGACCCGCACCACGGCGTCCGCCGCCAGATTGAGCTCGGCAAGCAGCCGTTCGAACGCGGCGAGCGTGCGTGGGCGGCGAGCGACGTACACGTCCTCGTACACGACCGAGGCGATTGGCCCCAGCGCGGCGAGTGAGGCCACACCGAGGAGCGGAGCCAGGAAGTGCCCGAGGATCGACCCCGGGGCGATCGGGCTCCGTGGAGAGATGCGGGCAAGCCGCGCGCCGACGCGGTCGCGCAGCGCGTCGACAGCGATGACCTCGGCGCGAGCCCACGCAGCTTCCATCTCCGCGGCGGCTTCGTCGTTGCGCGCGGCGATCGGCCGCAGCAGCCGGTGCCCCTCGAGCCAGCCAGGGCCCAGCTCGTCCTGGGCCGGAACAATCGGCTCCGTGCTTGTCCCCGACGGGGCGATGGCCCCGAAGACCGCTCGTTCTCCCAGGAACTTGCCCAGCATGCGCCACGGCCGTCCCACGAGGGCTCCGGGCGCCGCCACGCGCACCTCGACGCCGTCCTCGATCAGCCGGAGCAGCCGGGCCCCTCCCATTCGCCCCTCCAGCCGATCCGGGAGTCCATTGAGCAGGAGCACCCGCGCGCCATCCCGCTCGAGGGCGGAGGCCCGCAGGAGGCGGAGAGGGTCGCCGCGAAGGGACTCTGCATCCGACCCAATGCCCGACGCCACGACGAGGGGCTGAAACCGCCCGCGAGGCTCGGCGAGGATCGCGGCGAGCCGCTCACGCGGCGTCCGGCCGCGCACCTCCTCCGTGTCGGCCAGCGTCGGGGCCGCAGGAAGGCCGCTACGCGTCGACGCCTCGAAGTGTGCCCGGAAAGCGGCGAGATCCAGCTCTCCCTCCGCGAGACTGAATTGGTTGTCGAACCGCACGAGGTCGACCCAGCTGCCGCTCTCCGCCAGCGCTACGACGCGGCGCAGCAGGTCTGCCGCCATGGGCGCCACCCGAGCGAGCTGGCCGCTGGCCGAGTCCTCGTACACCGCCGCCTCGAAGCAGACGCTCCCGTCCGGCTGTCGGTAACGGCACACGGCCGGAGTCAAGACGCGCGCGTCGATCTGAAGCACCTCGGCCACGGCCGGCACGAGGAGCGCAGCCAGCGTGAACGCGACGGCAGCAGACTGCTGCCGCGCGCCAGGAGACGTAGGCAGGGCCAGGGGACCATCGAGGCGGAGACGCAGGGCGTCTACCGAGCGGATGACACCGAGCACCGCGTTTCGCCAGAAAGGACCTTGACACGACTGGTTCCCGGAAAAGCGGAGCGGCCGGTGCCGCCCCAGCGCGCCGGGCACAGGAGTCCCAGCGTTTCCCGCCCACTTCACCTCCGGCGCCGCCCGACCGCAGGCCTTGCAGATGGCGAAGCCGAAGCCACCGGGTTGCTCGGGGTCGTCGCTTCTCCCTTCAGACCGCACCAGGAGGGGGCTCTCCGCGGTGAAGGCGGAGAGCAGAGCGCCGTCGAGGGAGGCGTCGAAGGACGTGGCCGCGGCCGAGAGGAGCTCAACCGTCGCCCGGCCGGGCAGGACACTCTTTCGCTTGGGGGCGTAGCGCAGGAGCTGGGGGCGCTCCGTGCGCGTGGCGAAGCTGGCCGGCCGGAAGAAGGAGCGTGGGCGAGGGGGGCCGACCGCCGCATCCCTCCTGTTCGAAGGCGTGGCGAAGGCGCGATCGGCCCGATCCGCCTCACTCTCGAGCGGCGCG
>CAJBVW010000492.1 GCA_903959175.1 uncultured Pseudomonadota bacterium | reverse complement strand
CGTGCGCGAGGCACGGAGAAGGCGCGGTTTCGGGCTCCGGCGACCGGCTAGGCGTGCCCCGACGGGCCGGGCGGAGGGGTTGACGGAGGGGCGGGGCAGGTGCGAGGATGACGGGATGCGGGGTTCATTTTTCCTATCCGTCCGCCCGAGATGTGGTGGCTCCTGATGAACGACAACCGCCCGCCCGGCCTCTTCACACCCCGCCTGCGCGGCTGGTACGAGCGGAACCCGGGCATCGTCGTCGTGAACGATCCGCACTGGGAGGACACGCGCGGGGACGCCCTGGCCGCGACGCAGGTGCTCGGGGCGGTCGGGGACATCTCCTGAGGGGCTGAGAGGCTGGCGCAGAAGGCACTCTCCGAGCCAGGCCACCCCGACGAGCCCGCGCTCTTTCGAGCCAGCCCCGGCGGTGTTACCGGCGCCCACGCCAGAGGCCGACCGTGATCCTTTTTGCCCTGCTCGCCTGCGCCTCCACGGACGAGGCGGACACCTCCGAGAGCATCTACGGCGAGTGGTCCGTGAGCGACCTGCGCCTCGCCGACACCGAGCTCGAAGACGGTTGGTCCGGGCAGGTCGAGCTCCGAGAGACGGGCGTCGGCTCCATGGTCCTGACGGAGGCCAACGGAGAGCTGGAGATCATCCTGTCCGTCGAGGAGACCGACGCAGACCCGCTCCTCCAGGGCTGGGCCGACGGGACCCTCCTCATCCTCCACATGAGCTGCGGAGTTGCCGCTGGCACCGTCGATTGTGTGGCCAGCGGCGAAATCGACTGGTCCGAGGAGGACTCGGACAC
This sequence comes from uncultured Pseudomonadota bacterium, assembly GCA_903959175.1. Taxonomy (GTDB): domain Bacteria; phylum Myxococcota_A; class UBA796; order UBA796; family SXON01; genus CAJBVW01. The sequence continues at coordinate 2,217 of CAJBVW010000492.1, read as the reverse complement.
ACACTTCACGCTGCTGTCCCTGGCCAACTAGCATCTTCCTTGCGGCGAGCGCGCACGCGCGCAGTATCTCGCCGGAGGAGCTGCTACGCCGACTTCTCCCACCCGAGCTGCGCCAACAGATCGTCGGTCATGGACTCGAGGTCCCACGTCGGCTTCCAGTCCCAGTCGGCGCGCGCGGGGGAGTCCTCGAGGGCGCGGGGCCAGGAGTCGAGGATGGCCTGGCGGAAGTCGGGGACGTACTTCACGTCGAAGCGGCCGACGCGCGCGCGGAGGGCGGAGGCGATGTCGGCGGCGGAGGGCGACATGGCGGCCACGTTGTAGGTGCGGCGGGTGAGGCGCGCCGCCGGGGCCTGGGCGACCTCGATGATGGCCTTCACGGCGTCCGGCATGTACATGAAGGGGATGCGCGTGTCGGGACGGCAGAAGACCTCGACCTCGTGCTTACCGGCGGCCGCGGCGAAGTACATGAGGTTCGCGAAGTCGGAGGAGCCGCCGCCCGGGGGCGCCGTGTTGAGCAGGCCGGGGAAGCGGAGGCCGCGGAAGTCGACGTTCTGCTTGGCGGCGGCGTAGGCGCCGAGGAGCTCGCCCGCGACCTTGGTGATGCCGTACATCGAGGTGGGCATCATTGCGATCCCGACGCCCGCCCCACCGTCGGCGACGCGCCCATGCTTCGGGTCCTGGCACCCGCGGGGGCCGCCTCGCCCGACCTCAACCGCGCCCTCCTCACGGGAGGCGCCTGGTCCATGGTCTTCACCTCCGCCGACGGCGCCGGGGCCTGGGGCACCCGCCCGCTCGACCCCGCGGAGGTCGCCGCGCTCGACGCCGACGCGCTCCTCGACCTCGCCACCACCCGCGCCGTGGAAGCCCTCGACGACGGGTGGGAAGCCATGGTGGCCGGCGCCCCGGTCGATCCCCTCCCGCGCCCGCTCGTCCGCGGGCGGTTCCGCGCCGGCGAGTCGTACCTCGTGTGGGAGCAGCCCGCCGAGCGCCTCGTCGCGCGCATCCGCGCCTGCGCCGGCCCCTACGGCGGCGCCCGCACGCACGTCGGCGAGGCCGCCGTCTTCCTGCTCGACGCCCGGCTCGTCGCGAGCGAAACACCGCCCGGCTTCGACCCCGGCGTGATTGTCCGCGCCGAAGACGCCCTCGAGATCGCCACCGGTCGCGGCGTTGTCCGCGTGGAACGCCTGCGCCCCGGGTGGCGCCCCGCGCGCCCGGCCGTGGTGTACGCCCGCGAGGTGGGCATTGGCCCGGGGTACCAGTTCAGTTAGGGATCAACGCCGGGTTCTTGGGGCGGGGGGCCGGCCCGCCGTCGGGTGCTTGCCCGCGAAACTGTGGCTGGTGGGCGTGCGAGCGGGTGGGCAGGCCGAGGGCTCGGGCTGTCGTAGCCGCCCGGTCGAGTAGAGAGCCCCGGGCGCCTCCACGAACGGTCCCCTTCGTGGATGGAGTTCGAACTATCTGCTTCAGGCCGAGCGCGGAAACACGGGTGCAGATGCAGGTTTTGGAGAGGGGAGTCTGACCGAGCCCTTCAGCGGCAGCCCGCCGCCCGCTCGCCACCGAGGGTAATTCTCCGACGGGGGTTGACGCGCCGCCGGTGACGGAAGTCCGCCGCCCGGGTGACGGCCGTCCGCCACCCCGACGGCGCCCGAGCACGGACGAACGCCGCGAACGTCGCGGCGCGGCGTGTGCGAGCGGCCGGGCGTCGTGTCCTGCGTCGTCGAGCTCCGGGGTGCCGCCACCGACCTGCTCCACCCAGTGGTGCGGGAGGGCCTCGCCACACTGCGCGGGGCCCTCGCGGCCGTGGGCCGAGCGCTGCCGCGGCACGTCCAGAAGGAGCTGGAGGGGTTCCTCGGCTGCGGTGACCCGGCCAACGGCTTCGCGTGGCTGCATTGTGCGGGCTGCGACCACCATCGCCTCGTGACCTTCGCCTGCAAGGGCCGCGGCTTCTGCCCGCGGTGCGGCGGCCGCCGAATGGCGGCGACCTCGGCCTGGTGGATCGACCGCGTGCTCCCCCACGTCGCGACGCGACAATGGGTGGTGAGAGTGCTGTGGAAGCGCCCGTGGCTGGTAGCGCGGCGCCCGGAGCTGGCACGCGGCGTCCACACCGTCGCGCTCCGGACCATCGAGCGGTGGTACGCGGCGGCGGCCGGCGCCCCGAAGACCGGACATCGAGCGCCTCGTCGTCCGCATCGCGGAGGCATGCGAGGCCTGGCAGGCCCG
>CAJBVW010000491.1 GCA_903959175.1 uncultured Pseudomonadota bacterium | reverse complement strand
CGCGGGCGCGTCGGCGGGCGGGGCGGCGCGCACGGGCATGGCCGCCGAGGGGAGCGAGCGCACCGGGGGGGCGAGGGGCGCGGCGCCGGGGCGCGCAGGCGGCGCGCCGCTCTGGATGGCGGGCGAACCCTCGCGGCGCTGCTGTTGGAGCGCGGCGGCGGGCACCGGCGGCGCGTCGACCCCCGTGCTGCGCGGCGACGAGCTGGACCGTGCGCGCCCCCACCTCGGCGCGGCGCGACACCCCGCCCAGGTGGCGCGAGAGCGCGAGGAGGTCCTTGATCAGCCGCTCCTCGGACTCGTAGCGGTCTGCGGGCGACTCGGCGAGCATGCGCGCGAGCACCCGCGTCGCCGCCGGCCACTGCGCCTGGAGCAGCCCGTACGCCACCTCGATCGAGGCGCCGCGGGCGTCCTTGAGCACCTCGGGCGCGTGGCGCAGGAGCTCGATGCCCAGCGCGCCGAGCAGCCATTGGTCGGTGCGCGGCTCCTGCACGCCCTGCTGCTGCTCGGGCGCGAGCGGGCGCGGATGGCCGGGCTCGGGGTCCCCGCAGCCCACGAGGATGACCTTGCCGTCCGCCGCCAGCCACACGACCTCGGGCGCGATCGCGCCGTGCACGATCCGGCCTTCGTCGCGGGTGAGCGCGTGCGCGTGGCGCAGCGCGTAGGCGAGCTCCACGAGGATGTCGAGCGACGTGGCGGCGTCGAGGTCCACCCGCCCGCCGTCCACCAGGCGCAACGTGTCCCGGAGCGACGCGCCCTGCACCCACGTCGACGCGGCCGCACCATGCCCGGCGTACAACGCCACGGCTTGGGGGATCCGCTCGTCCTGGAGGAGCCGCAGCACGTCGTACTCGGCGCGCACGGCGCCCGCCGCCGCCGCGTCCGGCCCCTCGGCCCCACCCGCCGCGACGCGCAACGTGACCTCGCGGGGCTGCCGCGACGACCCGTCCACGCGGACGCCCCGGTACAACGACGTGAGCCGACCGGCGGCCAGCCGCTCGACAAGCTCGAAGGGGCCGATGCGATCGCCGATCTCCGCCACGGGTACGCTCCCGGCCCGGCACTATCCCATCGCGGGATCCCCGGCGATCCTCCGTGGATCGGCGCGCCGCGGGCCCACGTTCTCCACAGTTGTCCCATCCGCGTCTTCACGAGGCCGAAGGTGCGCTCTCTCGCACTCCCCTCCGATCGCCTTCAGGTTGTCCATTGACTAGTCAATAGGTATGGACAACTCGCGGGAGGACCGGTCGTACATGATGGGGTCGAACCCCCTCCATTGCGCACGGGCCGCCCCGACCCGGAGCTAGCCGTTCATGATGTGGACGGCCTCGCCCAACGCCGCCTTCGCGGCCTCCATCACGCCCTCGCCCAACGTCGGGTGGGGGTGGATGGAGAGGGACACGTCCATCAGCTCGCAGTCCATCTCGATGGCGAGGACGCACTCGGAGATCAGATCGCTCGCGTGGGAGCCGACGATGGTGACGCCGAGGATGCGGTTGTCGGCGGCGTCCGCGATGACCTTGACGAAGCCGTCGGTCTCGTTCGTCGTGAGCGCGCGGCCGATGGCGGCGTAGGGCACCTTGCCCACCTTGACCGTGTAGCCCTTGGCCTTGGCCTCATGCTCCATGAGGCCGGCGGTGGCGATCTCGGGGTCGGTGAAGACCACGGCGGGGACGGTCTTCACGTCGTTGTAGACGTCGTGACCCGCGATCACTTCGGCGACGACCTCGCCCTCGTGCGTCGCCTTGTGGGCGAGCATGAGGCCGGTGGTGCAGTCGCCGATGGCGTAGACGCCGGGCACCGAGGTCTTGAGCTGGCCGTCCGTCCGGATGAAGCGGCCCTCCATCGCGAGCGCGGCGCCGTTGTCGGTGACGTTCTCGAGGCCGATGGCGTCCGTGTTGGGGCGGCGGCCGACGGTCACAAGGATGTAGTCGGCCTCCAACGTCTTGTCGCCGTCGGGGGTCTTGTAGCGGAGGAGGGCGGAGGTGCCCGTGTCCTCCCAGCCCTGCGCCTGCGACTTGAGCTGGATGTCGACGCCGGCCTTGCGGAGCTTGCGGTCGATCAGCTTGACGACGTCCGGGTCGAAGCCGGGGAGGAGCTGATCGCCCATCTCGATGACGGTGACCTTGGTGCCGAGCTTCGCGTAGACGCCGCCGAGCTCGAGCCCGATGTAGCCGCCGCCGATGACCGCCATCGACTTCGGGATCTCGGGGAGGGCGAGGCCCTTCGTGGAGTCGAGGACCCGGGCATCCTTGAAGGAGAAGCCGGGGATCTCGATGGGGCGGCTGCCGGTCGCGATGACGACGTGGTCGGCCTCGTAGCGGGTCACGGTGCCGTCGGCCTTGGTGAGCTCGAGCGTGCGCGGCCCGACGAACTTCGCCTCGCCCTGCGCCATGTCGACCTTGTTGCCCTTGAGGAGCGTCCGCACGCCGCCGGTGAGCCGGTTGACGACCGTGCCCTTCCAGGCCTGCAACTTGGTCATGTTCATCGTCGCGGTGCCCGTGAGCTCGATGCCCATGGACTCGGCGTGCGTCACCTCTTCGAGGCGCTTGGCCGCGGTGATGAGCGCCTTGGACGGGATGCATCCGACGTTGAGGCACACGCCGCCCCAGTACTCGCGCTCGATGACCAGGGTCTTGACGCCGAGCTGGCCGAGGCGGATGCCCGCGGGGTAGCCGCCGGGGCCGGCGCCGAGGACGATCGCCGTGTACTTGATGGTCTCCATGAGGTCTCCGGGAAGCCGACGGCTCTAACGCGGCGGCGACGGCGGCGGAGGGAGAGGCGGCGGGGGCCTCGAACCGCCACGCCCGTGGGTCCCGGCGCGCGGACGCGCCGACCACGGGCAGGAGCGGTGGCAGCCCGGACTACCCCCGACCGACCAGCCGCGCCTCGATGAGGGTCGGGCCGTCCGCGGCGGCGACGGCGTCGCGCACGGCGGCGGCGTCGGTGCCGTCGACCACGAACGTCGTGAAGCCGAGCGCCTTGGCGAGCACCGAGGGGGCCACGGCCAGCGGCGCCGCGAAGGGGCCGGGGTTGGCGTACCAGGCGACCACGAAGGTCACCGGCGCCGCGTGGGCGGCGGCGAGCTGGAGGGCCTCGTGGAAGGCGCCGTAGCCGGCGGTGCCGGTGCCGACGAAGACGACGGCGGGGTCACCCGAGAGGGCGAGGCCCACGGCGTAGAGCGCGCGGGCGGCGGGGCTGTCGCCGGGGGGCACGACGCGGAAGGGGCGTGCTTCGTCCAGGCGGTCGGCGGTGCAACCGCGCACGACGGCGACGGCGCGCTCGCGACGGCCGGGCAGGATCCACGCCTTGCGGGGGGCGCCGACGCCGACGCCGGCGATGAGGGCCTCGAGCCCGCGGCCGCTCACGACGGCGGGATCGGCGGCGGTGTGCGCCCGCACCGCGACGAGCGCGGCGGCGAGCGGATCGGCGGAGGGGAGGGCGGCGGCGGCCGCGACGGGCGACACGGCGCTCACCGCAGGTCCAGGAGCAGCGCCTCGGGCTGCTCGAGGAGGCGCTTGAGCGCGCTCACGAAGCGGGCGGCCACGGCGCCGTCGATGACGCGGTGGTCGAAGCTCGGCGAGAGGTACATCATCGGGCGGACCTCGACCTTGCCGTCGATGGCGACGGGGCGGTCGTGGATCTGGTTCACGCCGAGGATGGCGACCTCGGGGTGGTTCAGGATCGGGGTCGCGAAGCGCCCGCCGATGTTGCCGACCGAGGTGACGGTGAAGGTGCCGCCGGAGAGCTCGTCCACCCGGACCTTGTTCGCGCGGGTGCGGGCGGTGAGGTCGGCGATGCCGAGGGCGATCTCGACGAGGGACATCTGGTCGACGTGCTTGAGCACGGGGACGTAGAGGCCGGCGTCGGTGTCGGTGGCGATGCCGATGTTCACGTCGCGGCGGAGGATGAGGGCGAAGTCCTCTTCGTCCATCGTGGCGTTGACCGTGGGGAACTCGCGGAAGGTGATCGCGAGGGCCTTGAAGATGAACGGGAGGTACGAGAGCTTGGCGCCGCGCGCCTCGGCCATCGGGTTGATGGCCTTGCGGAGGGCGACGAGCTTGCTGCAGTCGACCTCGTCCACGTAGGTGAAGTGGGGCGCGGTGCGGTAGGCCTGCACCATCTTCTCGGCGATCTTGCGGCGGAGGCCGATGATCTTGATGCGCTCGTCGCCCTCGCGGGGGGCCGGGGCCTGGAGGCCCGGAGGAGCGACCACGGCGCTCGGGTGGGCCACGAAGGCGTCGATGTCGGCGCGGGTGACGCGGCCGGACTTGCCGGAGCCGGGGACGGCGTTCACGTCGAGGCCAGCGGAGCGGGCGGCGTGGCGCACGGCGGGGGAGGCGAGGGCCTTCTCGCCGGGGGCCGGCGGCATGCGCGCGGCGATGGGGGCGGGGATGGCGCCGTGGCCGTTGCCGTTGAGGGGGGCGGGGGCGGGCTTCGGAGATCGGAAGAGCGTCGTGTAGGGAAAGAGTGTGTCAGTACGTGTAGATCTCGGTGG
>CAJBVW010000490.1 GCA_903959175.1 uncultured Pseudomonadota bacterium | reverse complement strand
CGTCCTCGCGGCGCTGGAGACGGTCCTTCGCGAGCGGGGGGCGGAGGATGTACCGACACAGCCGCTCGAGGCCGGCGCGGTCGGTCGCCTTGAAGCCCACGCCGGCGTGCAGGCTGTACCCCGCGAAGCTCGCGCACCGCGGGGGCAGCGGGAGCTCCCTCCCACCGAGCACCTGCACGCGTCGGGCGCGCTTGCCCGCGCGATCACCGAGGGCCGCCTGCCCGAGGAGGGAGGCCTGTTGGATCACGGACTGGGCGTCGACGAGGCGCTCGATGTCCTCGGTGTGGGGCACCACGCGGCGGAAGGAGAGACGGTCGTCGGCACCACGGGTGTAAATCCCGTCGAGGAAGATGAAGTGGAAGGCTGCGGCGGCCCGCTCACGCTCCGCTGCGTAGTGGCCCCCCCCCCTCCCGGCAACGCGACGCATGCTCGACGGGCTTCGCCGTGCCACCGGGGCCGCCTGGTCCCGGCGCCGTGGGCGACGACCGGAAGGCCTGACGCCGCGGGACCGGGGGCGGAGCCGTGGGCGAGGCGCGGAGAAACTGCCTTTTCGGGCGCCGTCCGCCGGGTAGCCGCACTCCGACGGGAGGGGCAGCGGGGTTGACGGGGGGGAGGGTCAGGAGCGAGCATGTCGGGATGCGGGGTTCATTGTTCCTATCCGTACTTGCACGCGCGCTCAGAACAGTTACCCCGGCCCGCCCGGAGCCCCAATGCGCACACTTTGCACGTTTTTCGCCCTTCCGCTCGTCGTAGTCGCCGGCCTCGCCACGAGCGGCTGCGCGGTCAAGGGCAACTACCTCACGAACCACTCGCACCTCGCGTTGTCCGCGAACGATATCCTCCAGAAGGAGATCCGCGGTGTCGAGGCCATCAAGAAGGACGATCGCATCGTGATCGTGAACCTCACCTCGGTGCTCCTCGAAGATGAGTCCGTCGTGGGGCTCCTCGAGGATGCGCTGATCAACGCCGTGGTGAGCACCGGCGCGCGCGTGGTCGAGCGCGACAGCGAAGGCCTCCGTTTCCTGGCCCAAGAGGGTTCCGGCGGTGACATCAGCTACGGGGTCAAGGGCTATTCGCCCAACCCCGCCCAGCCCCTCGTGGTCGACGCCGAGCTGATGGACGCCCGCCGCCAGGTCCCCGGGCAGCGCTACCTCGTCGACGGCGAGTATCTGGTCGAGGTGCCCGAGGGCACGGATCTCATGGAGCTCGGCCCGGACGGCGGCGATGACCGCGTGACCCGCGTCGGCCCGCCCAACGAGCCCCGGCTGGTCAACAAGGTGCAGACCGCGACGAAGCAGCTCGAGTACCGCGTCATCGACGTCTCCATCCGCAACCAGTCCCTCGGCGGAGGCCTGATCCGCCGCCACGCCAACGTCGTGCTGCACCTGCGCATCGTCGAGGTCGACACCGGCCTTGTAGTATGGGCCGGCTACGTAGAGGAAGCCATGCCCGACGAAGTGCCGTCCAACGCCCTTTTCCGGCTGATGGGCGCCCCTGGCAACGACCGGGGCACGGGCCAGGAAGCGAGCCCGCGGAAGCGCCAGAAGGTCGGTGAAGTGCTCGGCGGCCTGCCCATCCCGTAGGCGGCAAAGTGAACCTCTCTCTCCGAACCTCTCGTTAAACGAGGGTCGGCGGCTCCCGGTCGCGGGCCCCGCCGGAGCTACCCTGCTGATCTCCTCCCTGCTGATCTCAGCCGTCCTCCTCTCCGACGAGGCCGAGGCGGCGTCGCTCCGCATCACGAGCACGGTGGAGCCGCTGTACGTACACGTCGACGGCCAACTGCGGGGCCAGACCCCCGTCGTGGTCGACCTCGGGGCCGGCACCCACAAGATCGAGGTGCGCCAGAGCGTGGACGACATGATGTCCGTCGTCGAGTTCGTCGACGTCGGGAGCGAGCCCTCCGGCACGCTCTCGTTCGACTGGAACGATGGGTACGGGAAGCTCACGTGGGTCGACGAGGAGCGACGACGTGCGGCCGAGGCCGCGGTGCAAAAACGGCTCGAAGAGGGCGAAGTCGCAAAAATAACGACCGAGGACGCCGCCAAGAAGCGCGCCGAAGTCGAGGCCGATCGGCGCCGCCAGGCCGAGGACATCGCACGCAAGCGGCTGGAGGACGCCGAGGTCGCGCGGATCCTCGCCGAAGAGGACGCCCGCAAGCGCCAGGAGGACGCCGAGGTCGCGCGGATCCTCGCTGAGGACGCCGCCAAGAAGCGCGCCGAAGTCGAGGCCGATCGGCGCCGCCAGGCCGAGGGCATCGCCCGCAAGCGGCTGGAGGACGCCGAGGTCGCGCGGATCCTCGCCGAAGAGGACGCCCGCAAGCGGCTGGAGGACGCCGAGGTCGCGCGGATCCTCGCGGAAGAAGTCGCGCGCGAGAAGGCCGAAGCCAAGCGGCTCGCTGCGGAGGAGGCCGTCCGGCAGAAGGCCGCGGCTGCCGAGGCGAAGCGGCTGGCCGCAGAGGAGGCGGGCCGTGCGAAGGCGGAGGCCGGCGCCCGCGCGCGGGAGGAGGAAACACGCAAGAGAGAGGCGCGCGACGCCGCAAAGCGCGAAGCGGACGAGGCCGTCTCGGCCGAGCGCGCCGCCCAAGAGGAGGAGCGCCGGCTCGCGAAGGCGGCTCGGGAGCAGGAGCTCCGGGACGAGGCGCGGGGGCGGATCCGCGTGGAGTTCACGGTCGGCCCCTTCGATACGCGGCTGACCATCCGGGTGACCCCGCAGGCGGACGCCCCGATGGTGGTCCAAAGCGGGGGGACCGTCTCCCTGCCGCTCGGCCCCGCTGAGGCCGTCGCCTCGTTCGCGGGTAAGTCCGTCCGCTGGAAGCTTCAGGCCGAGGAGAACGCGGCTGTAGACGCCGCGCTATCGGATATCGTGTCGGGAAGGGCCCCCGCGGGGGGCCCCGTCACGGTGCAAACCGACGCGACGTTCCCGCTGCCCACGGCCGCCCTCTTGAGCATCGGGGAGGCCGAGCCCATCGCGTTCCTCGCCGAGCCCGGAGCGCCCCTCCTCGTGGAGGCCGAGCTGCAAGTCCCACTCCGGCCGGCAGTCACGGCGCCCCTCGCCGCATCGGTGCGCGCCGGGCCCGGAACCATCGTGTCGTGGACCGTCGATCCGGGGCTTCATCCTGCCCTTCCGCTGCGCGAGGAGCTGGGCAAGGCTCAAGGAAAGCGGCGCGCGCACTCCATCGTGAGCCTTGGGGGCTTGGGCGTAGGGGCAGGGGCGCTCCTCGTGTCCGCGATCGAATTCGGATTGTCTCAGGCGGCCTATGACCGGATACTGGCCGATTCCAGCAGCCGCGAGGACTACAATCAGCTGGTGGCCACCTGGACGGGCGCCCGCAGCGTCGGCATCGGGTCGATCATCGCGAGCGGGGTGGCCATCGGCTTCGCGGGCGTGTGGGAGTTCGGGCTCGGTGGGAAGGGCCGGGCCCAGGTACGCGACGCGCGCGCCGAATTCGAGGACGCCCTCCGGTCGCCGGTCTCGCCCCAAGACATGGGAGAGACCGAGGGCGGCGGCCCCAACGTGCAGTACCGATCTTACGGCGGGGCCAGCCCCGTTGAAAAATCGTCCTATGACGAGGAGAAGCCACGCCCGAAGCCCACACGCGAGGAGCGCCCCGTCCGGGAGGAAGAGCCCGACTCCGAGGACGAGCCCGATCGCAAGGACGAGCCGGACTTCGAGGAGGAGGACTCCGAGGAGGAGGAGAAGCCCCAGCCAGAGGAGACCGACACCGAGGAGGTGCCGGACTTCGGAGAAGAGGGCGAGGAGGACGAGCCACGGAACGTCAAGAAGCGGGCGGGCGGGCAGAAGAAATCCGGCTCCGGTAAACGATCGGACGATCAGGCCGACCCCGAAGAGGGGCTCCCCGAAGAGGGGCTCCCCGAAGAGGAGCTCCCCGAGGAGGAGCTCCCCGAGGCGGAGGAGTGAGCCCGCCCCGCTCGGCGGGTCACCACATGACAGGGGTGCGCGCCAGCGGACGACTCCGAAGGATCGCCCTCCTGGCGGGGCTGTGGCTGTCACCGCCCGCGGGCGCCGCCGGCACGTCCGCTCCAGCGGAAGCGCTCGCCTTGGAGTGGAACGCACCCAATGGAGCCGGCTGGGTGGCCCTGGATCCGACGACGCTCGCCCCAACGCCGTCCGATCGGCAGGCCGTGCGCAGTCCGGTCCGAACGAGGCTGCGTCCGGAGCCGGCCCCCGCTCCCGGGCCTGCGGATCCCTGCACCGCCCTCCGTGTGCGTCGCGCGGACGGCACCTGGCTGAGCGACTTCCGATCCCCGGCGGAGCCGGTCACGGCGCCCCGCGACCCCCGATCCCCGATCGAGCTCGGCGCCTGTGTCGCCGTCTCCCCGCGCGCGATCTTCCTGGCGCTCGGCGCACCCGAGCAGGTGGGGCGGGCGTCCGAAGAAGCCTGGACGGCGGCGCGGCTCGCTCGGTACCTCCCGGCCGGCCCAACGCCCCCCGCTCCGCCCGCGCCGACGCCCCCCGTCATGCCTTCCCCGGCGCCGCCCGATCCGTGATCCGCTCAGCCCACTTCAGAGAGGAGTGGCGACGCGAGGACGGGAGGATCCAGGCGAAGCGGAGGCTGGGCCGCGAGCAGCTGCGCGATCCCGACGCGGTCCACCGGCCGATGGAGCCCGTAGCCCTGGTCCAGGTCGCATCGGACGCGCCGGAGGAGCGCGAGCTGCTCCGCCGTCTCGACACCCTCGGCCACCGCCTCGAGGCGGAGCGCGTGCCCCAGATCGACCATCGACGCCAACAGAGGGGCCGACGCCATCCCCGCGGCGCGCAACGCGAGGAGCGCGCGCCGCGCCCCGTCCGGAGCTCCACCAGCGGCTGGTAGTGAAGATCGGGCGACTCGGACTCCACGGCGCGCGCCAGCTGCATCTACCCGGAACACCCGCTCCAACAGGTCGGTCCAGCTCGGCCGCTCCCCCGCGAGCCGCATGCGAGGGTGCCGCGTGAGGCGCTTGGTGCGACGCGCCTTGGCCGTCTCGGGGGGCTCGGGACCACCTCGGCGCGCCACGCGGAGTTCGCTGCGACAACTCCCCGATAGATCACTTGGTTTGCCCGAGGCGGGGGGACCAGGGCGACGAGGCGATCGACGAGCTCGGACAGGGAGAAAACAACGGCCGAGGTCCCGTCACTCCAGACGCGCTTTGTAGCCTCAGTAGGTCGTCGAGTCGTCGTCGAAGTAGGTCGTCGTGTCGTCGTCGGAGTAGCCCATGTCCTCGCAGGCGAGCTTCGGGAAGTCGCGGATCAGCTTCAGCTCGGTCTGACAGAACGCGCGCGCGTCGTCCGAGGTGTTGCGAAGGTTCAGGAGCGTCGACTCGCACTGATAGGACGCCTCGTCCTCGGAGAGGTCGTAGCCGTCCGGGAAGTCCGCGGGGGTGAGGTCGCCTTCCTCGATGCAGGTGCAGGTGGCCTCGCTGTAGTCGTCGAGCGGGCAGGCGTCGCAGATTTCGACGGAGAGCTGTTCGCAGGGTCCCGGGATGACGCCGCAGGCGGTGAGAAGCAGGATGAGCATATGTCCCTCCGCTGCGGAGGGTGCCGGAAGCACCGGAACCTGTCAAGGCGGATCAGAGAACGAGACGAGAAGTTCTATGAGTCAAACGATTCCGCGATACCGACGGACGGCGTGCGCGCCGGCCTGCCGGGCCTGCCGCGTCCTGTGGACGGATGCGGACAACCCCAGAGCGGGTTGCCCCCAACCGCTCACAAGCCGCTGGGACAACCCCAGAGCGGGTTGCCCCCAGTCCCTTGACGGATAGGAAAGATGGCACCAAACGGATAGGAAAAATGAACCCCGCATCCCGACATCCTCGCTCCTGACCCTCCCCCCCGTGAACCCCGATGCCCCTCCCGTCGGAGTGCGGCCACCCGGTGAACGGAGCCCGAAAAATCGCTTTCTCCTCGCCTCGCACACGGCTCCGCCCCCCGGTCCCGCGTGTTCACGCCCTCCGGTCGTCGCCCACGGCATCGAGCCCAGGTGGGCCGGTCGCGCGGCGGAGGACGTCGAGGATGCGCAGGCTGGCGCGTTCGTCCGTGCCCGGGCGCCGTCGATGTGTCGGACGGCCGTCAGGCTGGCGGACGACTTCCGTCACCGGCGGACGGTCAACCCCCGCCCAAGAATTCCCCCCCGCGCGAGGCGTCCGAAGGGGCCCGCGGGCGCGCGCCCTACCCACGACCTCCCAACGATCGACCGCCCGTGGGCGTCCGGCCGCCCGGAGGCGGCCGACCGAGGCGCACGCGCCGAGCCCGCAGGCCGCCGACCCCGCCGTCCGCGGCGGGGTCGCGCCCCGCCGCCCCGACCGCCTCAGGCCCCGCCGCCCGCCATCCACCGCACCACGTCGACGAAATTGCTCACGCGCATCACGACGTGGGGCTCGAGCGCGGGCCCCGCGTAGAGCCACACACGCCGGCGCCGAGCGCGAGGAAGGGCCCGAAGGGCAGCGCGAGCTTGAGGGAGCCGCCGCGCAGGGCGATGGCAGCGACGCCGACGACGCTGCCGAGGCACGCCGCGATGAAGAGGATGGTGATGGACGCCGCGGCGCCGAAGAACGCGCCGAAGAGGGCGAGGAGTTTTACGTCGCCCATGCCCATGCCGACCTCGCGCCGCACGAGCCAGTAGAGGCCGCTCACCGAGCCGAGCAGGCCGCCGCCGACGAGCGCGCCGACCACGGAGCCCTGCCAGGTGGGGGCGCCGGTGTACCCGAGCCAGCCGAGGAGGGCGGCGCCCGCGACGCCGACGGGCACCGAGTAGAGGCTGAACTCGTCGGGGATGACGCGGCGGAAAAGGAGGACGGAGAGGACGCCGAAGAGGGCCTCGACCGCGGGGTAGAGGGCCGAGATCGGGAGCTTGCACGCCCGGCACTTGCCGCCGAGCCACATCCACGCGAGGACGGG
>CAJBVW010000489.1 GCA_903959175.1 uncultured Pseudomonadota bacterium | reverse complement strand
CGGCGCACGTGCACGTCGCGCGGGCCCTGGCCGGGCGCGCAGGAGGCGGTGTCGGGGAGGGGGCGCACGCGGAGCTCGGCGACCACGGCCCCGCCCGCGACGGCTTCGAGGCGGAGCACCAAGAGGAGCTGGGCGGCGACCGACTCGCCGAGCACGCTGCGTGGCATCGCGACGGGCAAGTGCGCGGCCCACCGCGTCAGGGCGGCGAGGAGCGCGGGGCGGCTCTCGGGCGGGAAGAGGTCCCCCTCCTTCTTGAGCACGGCGAGCACCGCGCGCAGCTCGGGTTTTACGTCGAGCAGCGTGACGCGACGGCCGTCCCAGAGGAAGAGCACGTCCTCCGGGCGGGATCGGCGGACCCGGTCGAGGAGGTCGGGCGGGAGGGGCGCGCCGTCGACGCCCGCGGTGACACGCACGGAGGCGCCGCGGGCCTCCGCCACGAGGCCCACCGGGGCGCGCTCCACGCGGACCCAACGGTCGGGGTGCTCCTGGAGGAACAGGCGCGGGTGGTCCACGAGCGCGTCGAGCGCGGCGCGGGAGGCGAAGCCGTCGTCCTCGGGGAGGAGGGCGGTGATCCGCGCGTCCTCCGGGGCGAGCTTGGCGCCGTGCTCCACGAGCAAGCGCCGTCGTGTCACGACGGTTCCCACGCCCGGTTGTCCGCTCTTTCCAATCTTGTGGAGCGCCGGCGCCACCTCGATGCCCGCGGGGTCGCTCACGGAGAGCCTCCAGGTGATCGCGACGCCGGCCCGCTCGGTGGGGCTGGTCAGCAGCGCCTCGTCGAGCGCCTGGAGCGTGCCTTCCCACGGAGAATCGCCGCCGCGCTCGTCCTTCGGCATGGGGAGCCCCTCCAACCAACGTCGGCTAACGCGGTCGCACCGCGAGAGCCTCCGCAGCGTCCCGAATGCGGAACGCGACAAACGCAATTCCCGACGCTAAAGTGCGTGCCGCTTCCCAGGCTGCCTCATGCGTACCCTCCTCCTCGCCGCCGTGCTCCCGCTCAGCCTCCTCGCCTGCACCGGCACGTCCGACAAGGCGGACACCGCCGAGGCCGCCGACACCGACACGGACACCGCGCCCGACGGCGCCGCGCTCTTCTCCGCCAACTGCGCCAGCTGCCACGGCGAGAGCGCCGAGGGCACCCGCACCGCGCCCGGCCTCGAGCGCGAGATGGGCCTCTCCGACTCCCAGCTCATCCGCATCATGCAGGACGGCAAGGAGGAGATGCCCGCCATCGAGGTGACCGACACCGAGGCGCAGGCCATCGTGGATTGGCTCCGCGAGCTGTTCAGCGCCTGATGCGCGCGGGCGCGCGTCGCCGCCAGGTTGGAGAATTCGCGTATTTCGGCCAGCTGTCTTCTTCGGGGATGGCCGTGACGGAATTCGTGCGCCTGGGTATGGTGCCGTTCAGGACGGCCGCTTCCTGCGGGGAGCTTCGGGCCGCCTCGCGTGGAGATAGGAAATGAGCGGCCACATCGTCGATTCGCTGTTCGCGTGGATGAAGGGAACGTTGGACGCCGCCGAGGCCAAGGCCGTGTCCGACCACCTCCACACCTGCCTCGACTGCGCGGCGGTCTACACCAGCTACCGGGAGATCCTCGGCTCCCTCGCGCTCACCCTCGGCCCGGTCCAGGCCGACCCGGCCGTGCGCGTCGGCGTCCCCCACACCGCCGCGGCGGGCCGCCTCTACCGCTTCTCCGGCCACGTCTCGGCGCTCTTCGGGCTCGACGCCCACGGCGCCCGCATCGCGCTCGACGGCGTGGACGACGCCGGGGGGTGGGAGGCCTCGCGCCTGCCCAGCGTCGACCAGCGGCTGCTCCCCAACGCCCCTGCCGGCCACGTGATGGGCTTCCTCCGGATGGCCTCCGGGACCCGCGTTCCCACGCACGAGCAACTCGGCCTGGAGCGGATCCTCGTGCTCCAGGGACGCGTCGTCGCAGACGACGGTCGAGTCTACCTCCCGGGGGACGAGATCGTGAGCGCCGTCGGCACACGTCACGCGCTCGCGGCCGAGGGCGGGGTCGATCTGGTCTGCGGGATGCTCGTGGAGTACGCCGAAACGCGCTTCGATTGACGTCGCGGGCGGTCGCCGATCCGCCGGTCGGTGTTTAACGAGTCCGTCCGCACGGACGCACGCATGCCCTGGACCGCCGCCGACCTCCCCGATCTCTCCGACCGCACCTTCGTCGTCACAGGCGCGAACAGCGGCCTCGGCCTGGAGACCACGCGGATGCTCGCCACCCGCGGTGCCCGCGTCGTGATGGCCTGCCGCAACCAGGAGAAGGGGCGAGACGCGATGGCCTCCATCCAGGCCGGGCTCCCGACGGCGCGGCTCGAGCTCACGAAGCTCGACCTCGGCAGCCTCGCCTCCATCCGGGCCTGCGCGGCCGATCTCCAGGCGCGCTTCCCCGTCATCGACGTGCTGGTCAACAACGCCGGCATCATGGCGGTGCCCCGCACCCTCACGGAGGACGGCTTCGAGGTCCAGATCGGCACCAACCACTTCGGCCACTTCGCGCTCACCGGCCTGCTGTTCGACAGCCTGCGCCGCGCCCCGGCCCCGCGCGTCGTAAGCGTGTCGAGCATCGCCCACACCCTCGGCCGCATGGACTTCGACGATCTGATGGGCGCCCGTCGCTACCAGAAGTGGAGCGCCTACGCCAAGAGCAAGCTGGCGAACCTGCTGTTCGTCTACGAGCTGCACCGCCGCCTCCAGGCCCGCGGCATCGAGGTCCTCGCGGCGGGGGCCCACCCCGGCTACTCCAGCACCAACCTCCAGGCCGTCGGGCCGAAGCAGGAGGGATCCGCCTTCGGCGCGTGGATGATGAGCGCCGGAAACGCGATGTTCGCGCAGCCCGCCGAGCGTGGCGCGCTCCCGACGATCTACGCGGCGGCCGCCCCGGGCGTGGCCAGCGGCGACTACTACGGGCCGGACGGCCTGTTCGAGGTCTGGGGCTACCCGAAGAAGGTCACCAGCAACGCGGCGTCGCACGATTCGGTGGCGGCGCAAAAATTGTGGGACGCGTCGGTGAAGCTCACGGGTGTGGATTTTTTGATTTAGGGGCCGGCCACTCGCGGCGTAAGAGTCCGTACGCAACCTCGTTCGCCGGCTCGCCCTGGATCACGAAGTGCTCCCGGAGCAGCCCCTCGCGGGTGAACCCGAGGCGCTCCAGGAGGCGACACGAGGCCACGTTCGTGTCGTGGACGTACGCGACCAGCCGGCGGAGCGTCGTCTCGGCGAACACGCGGTCCACCATCTGGCGCACGGCGGCGGTGCCGACGCCGCGCCCGTGCACCGTCTCGCAGAAGCCGTACGCGATCTCGGCGTAGCCCATCGTCGTGTTGACGTTCTTGTGCGACACGCTCCCGACCACGGCGCCGTCTACCCGAACGAACCACCGACACCCGGGGACGTCCGGCGCGGGGGCGGTCGGCTCGGCGGTGAGGCGGGCGTGCAGGGCGGCGAGGTCGAGGGCGTCCAGCGGGTTGTGGCGCCGCGTCGACTCCTGCTGGCGCCAGCGGAAGAACAGAGGAAGATACTCGGGAGAGAAGGGGACGAGCTCGATGTGCACGGGGGCCCTCGGCGCCGAGCCTATCCCGGCTCGAGGACCACCTTCACCTCGCGTTCGGCGCGGGCGAGGGCCTCGACGCCGCGCGAGAGCGGGAGCCGGGCGGTGAGGAGGGGGCGCGGGTCGACGGCGCCCGAGGCGAGCAGGCGCAGGGCGGGCGCGAACGGGCCGCAGCGGGAGCCCACGATCGTCATCTCGTCGATGACCCAGCGGTTCGGCTCGATGCGGCCGACGTCGTGCACGGTGGTCTTGAGGACGAGGGTGCCGCGCGGGCGCAGCAGCGAGGTGGCGAGCGCGAGGCCGTCGGGGTTGCCGGTGCAGTCCACCACGATGTCGGCGCCGGCTTCGCGGGCGGCGTCCGCGAGGGGGACGGCCCGGATCCCGGCCGGGAGGAGGGCGAGGGTGCGCGGGTTGCGGCCGACCGCGGCGACGTCGGCGCCGGTGAGCGCGAGCACCCGCGCGCAGAGCTGGCCGAGGCGGCCGGTGCCGAGCACGACCACGCGGTCGGAGGGGCGCACATGGAGCTGCTCCGCGATCTGGCAGGCGGCGGCGAGCGGCTCGACGAAGACGGCGGCGTCGTCGGAGACGGCGTCGGGCACGGCGTGGAGGTTGGCCACCGGCAGCGAGAGGTGGGTGGCGAAGGCGCCGTCGCGGTTGACGATGCCGAGCACGGTGCGGTTGGCACAGTGGGTGGGGCGGCCGGCGTGACACATGACACAGGCGCCGCACGCGCAGTTGATGTCACCCACCACGCGCTTGCCGACCCAGGCGGCGTCGGGCGCGTCCTCCACCTCGCCCACCCACTCGTGGCCGAGGGTGCCCTCGAAGCCCATGTACCCTTTGACCAACTCGAGGTCGGTCGCGCACACCCCCGCGAGGCGCACGCGCACCCGGGCCTCGCCGGGGCGGACGACGAGGGGCTTGTCGACGAGGGCGGGGCCGGTGGGGCCGAGGTGGAGAGCGCGCATGGGAAGACCTATCCACCCGGGCGCCGCGTCGGCTACGTTGGCCCCATGTTGTCGCTCCTCGGGCCGCTCGTGTTCAGCCTCGCCGCGTGCGCGCCGGAGGGGGCGGAGGGCGCCCCGGGGGGTGGCATCGCCACCGCGAAGACGCTCGGCACGTCGGGCTGCGTGGACGACACCGACGGGGACCACACCTTCCGCTTCTGCACCACGCGCGTCTCCTGGGCGGACGCGCAGGCCGCGTGCGCGGCGTCGGGCCACCACCTCGCCGACGTGGAGGACGCCGCCGAGGGCGCGTGGATCTGGGGCGTGGCCGAGGGCCTGGAGCCGGACTTCGGCTGGTGGTCCGGCCTGAACGACGCCGCGACCGAGGGCGCCTGGGCGTGGGACGGCGGCGCGAGCACGACCTACACGGATTGGCGCCCGGGCGAGCCGAACGACTACGCCGGCGCGGAAGACTGCGGGGGCTTCGCCGACAACGGCGCGGGCGCGTGGAACGACAAGGCGTGCTCCACCACCCTCCCGTACGTGTGTGAGGCGGGCTGCCTGTGGTCGAGCTGGTACGCCGACGTCGACGCCGACGGCTTCGGGGACCCCGCCGCGCTCACCCGCGCCTGTGACGCCCCGGTCGACACCGTGGCGGACGCGACCGACTGCGACGACGCCGATCCCGCCGTCGCGCCCGACGGCGTCGAGGTCTGCGGCGGTGGCGACGAGGACTGCGACGGCGCCGTGGACGACGCCGACCCGAGCGTGAGCGCCGCCTCCCTCACCGACTGGTACGCGGACGCGGACAGCGACGGCTATGGCGCGGGCGCCGCGGTGAGCGCGTGTGTCGGCCCCGTCGGCTACGTGGCGGACAACGCCGACTGTGACGACACGGACGCAGCCTTCGCCCCCGGCGCGCCCGATCGCCCGGCGGACGGCGTCGACCAGGACTGTGACGGCGCGGACGGCTGCACCTGGTACGCCGACACCGACGGGGACAGCCACGGCGATCCCGCCTCCCCCCTGGAGGACTGCGGCGCCCCGGTCGGGTACGCCGCCTCCGCGGACGACTGCGACGACGCCGATCCCGCCGTGTACGCCGGCGCGGTGGAGGTCTGGTACGACGGCGTCGACGGGGACTGCTCCGGTGGCTCCGACGCCGACGCCGACGGCGTGGACGCCGCGGACCGCGGCGGCGCCGACTGCGACGACACCGACGCCACCACGTTCCCCGGCGCGGAGGAGGCCTGCGACGCCGCCGATGACGACTGCGACGGCGCGGTGGACAGCACCGCGGGCGTCGGGGCGTGCGCCGTGCCCGTCTCGACATACGACGGCCACACCTACCTCTTCGTCACCACGCGCGGGAGCTGGGACACCGCGCGCGCCGCGTGCGAGGGCCTCGGCTACCACCTCGTCGACGTGCGGGACGCCGCCGAGAACGAGTGGATCTGGGCCGAGGCCGAGGCCGCCGACGCCACGACGGGCTGGTGGATGGGCCTCTCCGACGGCGCCACGGAGGGGGCCTTCGTGTGGGAGGGCGGCAGCCCGTCGGCCTACACCGCGTGGCGCCCCGGCGAGCCCAACGACTACGCCGGCGCCGAGGACTGCGGGGCCTGGGCGGACGACGGCGCGGCGGGCTGGAACGACAAGAATTGTGTCACCCAAGCGTTGGCCTACGTGTGCGAGGCCGGGTGCGAGCCGGTGCCGTGGTACGCGGACACCGACGCCGATGCCCACGGGGACCCCACCGTCGCCGTCTCCGCCTGCGTCGCGCCCGCGGGCTTCGTGTCCGCCGCCGACGACTGCGACGACGCCGACCCCACCGTCTCCCCCGACGCGCCCGAGGTGTGTGACGCCGCGGACGCCGACGAGGACTGCGACGGCGCGGTAGACGGCGCCGACCCGTCGGTCGATCCCGCCAGCTACACCGTGTACTACGCCGATGCCGACGGGGACGGCTACGGGGACCCCTCTGTGACCGTCGGCGCGTGTGACCCCGTCGCCGGCGCCTCCGCCGAGGGAACGGACTGCGACGACACGGACGAGGACGTGTTCCCCGGCGCGACCGAGCGTGAGAATGGTCACGACGACAACTGCGACGGCCGCGCCGAGTTCGTCGACTCCGACGACGACGGCCTCTCCGACGACGACGAGGTGACCATCGGCACCGATCCCGCCCAGGCCGACAGCGACGGCGACGGCCTCTGGGACGGCGACGAGGTCCCCGATCCCTCCGCCCCGCCCGACGCCGACGCGGACGGCGCCCTCGACCCCCTCGACGCCGACGACGACGGCGACCGCCTGACCACCTTCGCCGAGATCGGCGCCTACGACCCCACGGATCCCGCGTCGCTCCCCGACGACGTCGACGGGGACAGCACGCCCGACCACCTCGACCTCGACTCGGACGGCGACACGGTGGAGGACAGCCGCGAGGGCCTGCTCGACGCCGACCGCGACGGGTACAGCAACGCGGAGGATCCCGACGACGACGGCGACGGCCTGCTCACCGCCGTGGAGCTCGCCCCCGACGTCCCCGATCGCCCCGCCGAGGACGCCGACGCCGACGGCACCCCCAACCACCTCGACCTCGACTCGGACGATGACGGCTGCCCCGACGGCCGCGCGGCGGACGGCCTCTCCGACGCCGACCGCGACGGGCTCCCCGCCTTCGTCGACCCCGACGAGTGCGCCCCCGCCGAGGACACCGGCGCCCCGGACCTGGACACCGGCGCCCCGGCGGAGGGCCCGCCCGGCTGCGGATGCGCGGCGACCCCCCCGGCGGCGGCCGCGCTCACCGGGATGCTCGCGGCCCTCCTGCTGGTCCGCCGGCGCCGCTGATCAGGTGCCCTGCTGGCCCGGCCGGATCTGCCGCGCGCGGTCGCGGTGGGCCTGGAGGATGGGCTGCAGCTGCGTGAGCTGGGCCTTGATCTCCGGGTCCTGGATGGTCGTGAGCGAGGACTCGACCAGGGTGTAGCCCCGGTCATGGTCCTGGACCGTCTCCTGCAGATAGGCCTGGTCGAACGCCACTCCGTCGAGCCCGCGCAGCTTCTCCATCACCGCGGTCTGTTCCTGGTAGCGCGCCGCGTCGGCCTGGCCCCAGGTGATGCCCTTGCTGCTCGCCAGCTTCACGAGGTCGGCGTCGGCCTGCATGTGGTCCCTCGACTCCTGCTCGGCGTAGGAGCGCACGCCCGGGTCGGTCGACTTCTCGGTCGCCAGGGTGGCGAGCGCGAGCTCGTGGACGTGCAGCTGGTGCAGGTCCCCGAGGGTCTGGGCGGCGGCGGCCATCGCGTCCACCGCGGGGGCCTGCCCGGTGCCGGGCGTGCCCGTCGTCCCGGGCGTGCTCCCCGTGCCCGGCGTGGCCTCTCCGGCCGGCGGCGTGGCGGGTGTCGTGCCGTCGGTCCCGCGGCTCCCCATGGCGTCGTCGGTGCCGCGCTCCCCGTCCGTGCCCCGCTCCCCGTTGGTCCCGCTGGGCGTCCCGCTCGGCGCCGCGCTCGGCGCCTCACCCGGCGTGGGGGCCGGCGTCCCCGGCTCATTCCGTTCGTTTCCGGCGGGGCGGCACCCGGCGGCGATCAGCACAACCAGCGACAACGCGCGAAGCATCACGGTCTCCTCCTTGCCGACGAGCGGCACAAGAGGGCCGTACGCACCGCGAGGGGGCCTCCGCGGCGGGCGGAGCGGGCCCCGTGGCGGGGCTCACCCAAGCGAGAAATGCTGGTTGACCGCTACCCGTACGCTGCCCGGCGTCAGGTGATGTCCACCATCACGCGCTGGAGCACGAGGACCTCCTTGTCGCGCACGAGCCGCACCTCGACCGCGCCGCGGCCCGGCACGCCCTTCACGTTGGGCGTGAAGGCGTGGGTGACCGTGCGTTGGGCGCCCGGCGCGAGGCGGGTGTCCGCCGTGGTGCGGTACGGGGCCTTGGTCTCGACCGTGCGCGCCAGCACCGTCGAGAAGGCAGGCGCGAGCTCCTTGTTCGCCGCGTCCAACAGCACGACCTCGACGCGGTACTGCTTGAACGGGTTGCCCGTGGGGAAGGAGTGGCCCGCGCCCGTGTTCTGGAGCGTCAGGCTCACGTCCACCGGCTGGCCGCGCACCACGGAGGCCTTCGGCATCGACAGCAGCGCGGAGATCGCCCGCCGCGGGTCGGCCCCGAGCGCGTGGGAGGGGAGGGTGCCGTCGCTGCCGGGCACGGTCGCGCCGGTGGTCGGCGCCATGTGACAGTCCTGGCAGGTCACCCCGGCGGTCGCGTAGGCGGAGCCCTTCCACTCGCCGTACGTGTCGTAGAAGGGGCGGTCTCCGTCGGGCCACGAGAGTTGGTGACACGTCGCGCACATGGCGGGATCGGACAGCTCCGCGCTCACCGCGACGGGGTGCGGGGCGTCCGGTGCGGGGCGCGTGCCGACGATGGTGCCCTCGCGGACGTGGCACGCCGCGCAGGTGACACCCTCGCCGCGCAACGTCAGGTCGAAGGCGGCGTTGGCCTGGAGGCGCGGGCGCGTGAGGTCCCCGTCGACGTAGCCGGCGGCCAGTTGGTCGTGTTGGCTCGCCAGCGGGAGGTGACAGCTCGTGCAGGTGGTCGAGCCGCCAGCGCTCTTGAGCGCGGTCTGGAACACCTCGTCCGACCACGCCTTCGCGTGCGCGGAGCCGGACCAGGTGTCGTGCGCGGCCCAGTGACACGCGTTGCACCCCTGCGCCGAGAGCGACGCGAGCCCGTTCGGGAGCGTCGCGATCGTGACGGGCAATCCCCCCGCGAACAGCGCCGGCGCTGGTGGCGCGGGCGGGGCCTCGGGGGCGGGCGCGGCGGCCTCCTCCGCGGGAGGGGGCGGCGGGGCGGGCTCCTGGCCCTTGCGACCGCGGGCGAGGGCGATGCCGATGGCCGCGACGGGGAGGCAGGCGACGGCGACGTAACGGAGGGCGCGCATGGCGCGGAGACTAATCCATTGCGTGGCTTCGGGGCGTTGCGGGGGCGGGCCCCCGCCCCAGGACTCAGAAGTTGATCACCGATGGATCGTCCTTCGTGATGCGCTCCGGGACCACCACCCGCGCGCCCGGCGGCCCGTATAACGCGAGATACGTGGCGTAGTACCCTGTCACCTTCTTCACGTAGTCGCGCGTCTCCGGGTAGGGGATCTGCTCGACGTAGTCGTCCATCCGGATGGTGTCCCCCCAGGGGCGCAGCCACGAGCCGATGTTGTGCGGGCCGCCGTTGTAGGAGCCCACCGCCAGTGGGAACGCGCCGCCGAAGCGGTCGAGCAGGCGCGAGAGGTACCACACGCCGTACCGAACGTTGGTCGAGGGATCTTCGAGTTGCTCCGGCGAGTAGTGGGGATCCCCCATCAGGGCCGCGACCCGGGCGCCGGTGCGCGGCATCACCTGCATCAGCCCGATCGCGCCGACGGGCGAGAGCGCCCACTGCCGGTACACGCTCTCCTGGCGCATCAGCCCGAGCGCGAGCAGCGGATCGACGTTGTACCTCGATCCGTGGCGATATAGCGCGTCCACGTAGGCGGTCGGGAAGGCGTAGCGGAGGGCCTGGAGCCGCTGGTCTTCATTGGACGCGAGCCTGGTCGTCCCCCACGAGAAGCGCGCCGCGTGGTGGTCGTCCCGCGTGAAGAGGAAGATGTTCCTCCACTCCGGGATGGTGAACGACACCGGCCGCAGCGCGAGCGCCCGCGCGTCGGTGCCGGTCTGCGCGGCCTCGATCTCCTCGTACATCCGCGCGATCAACGGCGCCGAATGCCGATAGACGCCGGCCCGCGCGAGGTCGGCGGCGGCGGCGGCCCACGGGAGCTCGACGCCGTGGTCGGTCGCCAGCTCGGCCAGGAGCTTGTCGGCGGCCACGGGATCGTAGAGGAAGCTCGGCCGGTATCCGTCGGGCCGGGCCTCGTAGGACGGCGCGGTGGGGGCGATCGCCGCGACGCTCGTGCCGGCGGTGACGTCCTGGGCGGGCCCGGCCGCTTCGCGCCCGGCCCCTCGTGCAGGGGCTCCCGCCCCCGCAACGCCCCCGGGGATCGCGGCCGCGGCGGCGTTCCACGCGAGCGCCGACCAATTCACGCGGCCGGTCGGCGCGGCGGTGGACACGTCCACGACGGCGACGGGCGCGCCTGCGGTGCCCACGCGCGCGGCGACGGGGAGGGCGGGGGCCGCGGGCCCGAACCAGCGGCCGTTGCGGTCGGTCCAGGTGTCGGCGCCGCCGTTGCCGATGCCGCGGGTCAGCACGGCGTACCAGCTCATCGGCTCGCGCGCGCGGATGGCCTCGCGCTCGGCCTCGGCCTCGGCGGTGCGGCCCAACGCGTCGAGCGTGCGGGAGCGGTAGTAGCGGGCCGCGAGGGCCTCCTCCGCGCCGCTCGCGACGATGGCGTCCAGCCGGGTCAGGGCGTCCTCGAGGGTACCGGCGCGGAAGGACGCGTAGGCCGCGAGCCACTTCGCCTCCTTGCCGAAGGCGCCGCCGGAGCGGGCGAGCTCGGTCCAGGTCACGACGGCGTCGGTGTAGCGGCCCGCGAGGAGCTGGGCGCGCGCGACCTCCGTGCGGACGGAGCGGAAGCGGCTGCTGCCGCCGTGGACCTTCTGGCCGGCCTCGAGTTGGTCGACCGCGAGCGCCCACTGGCCGCCGCGCGAGAGGGCGCGGTAGCGCTGCCACGCGGTCTCGGCGTCGGGCTTCTTCGCGTACTGCTCCGCGAGCTGCGCCGCGACGACGTCGTACTGCTTCGTGCTCCAGGCGAACCGCTCCTGCTGCTGGTCCACCCACGTCGCGAGCTGCGGATCCTCGGACGCGCGCGCGGAGAGCTTCTGGAAGCGCTCCCAGGCCTCGGTCTCGTAGCCGCAGCGCTTGCGCTCCGAGGCGAGGCGGCACTCGGTCGCCGTGGTGTCGGGCAGGGCGGTGGGGATGCCGTCCTTCGCGAGCGCGTCGAGCCGGGCCTGCGCGGTCTCTCCGGTGGAGTGGTACGCGTGGTCGAGCACGAGGTGCTGGAGCATCGGGATGCCCTGGGCGGGGCTCCCGTTGGTCACCGCGAGCGCGATGCCGAGCCGGAGCGTCTCCTCGCGCGGGGTGTCGGGGTGCTTCTCGAGGTAGGCGTTGTAGGAAGCGATGGCGGCGCCCCGCTCTCCGGCGGCCACCCAGGCGTCCCCGATGAGGACCAGGCACTCGTCGGCGTGCTCGCCGTCGGGCCAGTTCGTGCGGTAGGCCTGACACTCGCGCGCCGCGACGCTGTGGCGGCCGCGCAGGTGGTCCGCATAGGCCTCGTACCAGGCGCCGTAGGGCGCCACGGGCGCGCCGCTCGCGCGGACCTTCGAGAACAACCCGCTCGCGAGGTTGGGCTCCTCGAGGTCGAGCCACGTCAGGCCGAGCGCGAGCTGGACCGCGGCGCGCGTGCGCCCGCTGCCGCCCTTCTGGGCGAGCCACGCGTCGTAGTACCAGGCGGCCGCGCGCGGATCTCCCTGCGTGCGCCGCTCGATCGCCGCCTGAAGGAGGTCCGGCGGGTTCGGCGCGACGCGGCCCGGTGGCACCGGGGGCGCGGAGGCGAGGACGGTGCCGGCCGGGGGAGGGGAGGCGGCGAGCGCGAGCCCGATTCCCCAGCTTAGCCATGCGCTAACGACGAAGCTCATCCTCGCGCACCCCGATCTGGAAGCTGCCGTCCTCCGACCAGAGCGTGTAGACGGCGCCGGGGCCGGCCTCCTGCACCCAGTAGCGGCCGCCGTTCTTGCGCTCGACCTGCTGCCCGACCACGTACGCCGCGCCCTCGGGGGGGGCGGGGATCGTGATGGGCTCGCCGTGCTCGATCCACTCGGCGTACCCGCCGCGGAGGCGGCGCGCGAGGTGCCAGCCCTGGTCGCGCAGCCACTCGGCGAGCGCGGAGGCGTCGTCACTGCCGAGCTGATCGTAGACCGTCACGCGCATCTCCTTCTCGGGGAGGAGGTCGAGGCGGGACTTGATCTGGCTGCCGGGCAGGAGCCGCGCGCCCTGGATGAGGCCGGCGCCGCACTCGTTGGGGTGCCGCATGTCGATGAGGTACGGCGACACGCTGCTGATCACCTGCGAGGCGAGCCAGGTGCGGCCGATGTCGTCGCGGTGCTTCGGCCCCGGGGTGTCGCCCGAGCCGTCCACCACGCGGGGGATGAGGCTGGGATCGAAGGCCGCGGTCGAGGCGACGCCCTTCTTCACGTCCACGGGGCGGACGCTCGCGTCCCACTCCATGCCGAAGAACTTCAGGGCGGCCTTCTTGGCCGTGGACTTGATGCGGTCGCGGATCATGCGGGGGCTCCTCGGCGTACGGCTATCGGACGCGTCCGTTAGCCTGCCGGACGCGGGTCGTGTAGTCCTGGAGCGCGCTCCTGGCCTCGTCAGGCAGCACGGTCAGCAGGACGGCGATCCGGTGGGTGGCGACGACGAACTCGTCGCGCTCGTCGATCGGGATGGGGGACACGCGCAGGACGTGCGCGCCGCCGCGCCACCGCCCGTCGTGGCCGGGGATGCCGACCTCGAAGAGGAGCACGTCCCCGTCGGCGCAGGCGGCGACGTCGTCGAAGGCGACGCCGACGTGGCTGAAGTTCATCGTCGGGTCCGGGGCGCGCT
Organism: uncultured Pseudomonadota bacterium; assembly: GCA_903959175.1. GTDB lineage: Bacteria > Myxococcota_A > UBA796 > UBA796 > SXON01 > CAJBVW01. The sequence goes on along the minus strand of CAJBVW010000489.1, from coordinate 1,589 downwards.
CGGCGCCGCGCGGGGCCCCCCCGGCGAGCCACGCGGGCACGTCGCCCTCGCCGTCGGGGGCGCGGTGGTAACGGAACACGAGGGTGCCGTGCGCGCGCGGCACGTTGCGGTGCTCGCTCGCGGCCTGCTCGACCCTGGCCTGATCGACCCTGGCCTGTTCGAGCGAGCGCTTCATCGGGTCTCCCACGGAGGAGCAGGCTAGCGCAGGGGACAGGGGCCGTCAACGAACGCCGCGCCTGCACGCCTCCTGCACGAACACGCCCCCGCCTCGCCACGTCCGCGCGTCGGGGCCCGCACGGCGGCCGCCTACGTTCGAGGGGCCCGCACCCCATCCCCAAGGAGCGCCCGTGCATCCCATCGTCCGTCTGCTCGGCATCTTCGCCGTCTTCCTCATCACCGCCGCCGCGTGGCTCGTCCTCGGCGGCGTCGTCACCTCCCGCACCAGCGAGCAGTCGTTCGCGCTCGACGGCCGCGTCTCCGACCTCTGGGGCCGCCCGCAGGTGCAGCTCGCCCCCACCTTCACCGAGGAGTGGACGGTCGAGGTCGCCTCCACCGAGAACGTCACCGACCCGCGCACGGGGCTCGTCTCCGTGGTGCAGAAGGTCGAGCGCGTCCCGCAGTCCCAGCGGGTCGACCCCTCCCGCTCCCGCCTCGAGGTAGACCTCCACCTCGACCAGCGTCGCAAGGGCCTCCTCTGGTACCCGCTCTACGACGTTGGCTTCGCCGGCACCTGGACCTACACGCACGCCGGCCCCGCCCGCGATCTGCGCGTCGCCTTCGCCTTCCCCGACACGGACGGATCCTACGACGACTTCCGCTTCGTGGTCGACGGCGTCGATCGCGCCGCGGACGTGCGGCCCCAGGGCGGCGCCATGAGCTGGGTGATCCCCGTCACGACGGGGCAGGTGGTCACGCTCGACCTCGGCTACGAGAGCCGCGGCTCGACCGAGTGGACGTTCCAGCCCACCGAGGGCGTCGGCCGCGTCGACGATTTCGCGCTCGTGATGACGACGGACTTCGCCGACATCGACTACCCGCGGATGACGCGCTCGCCCAACACCCGCACCCCGACAGCGGACGGGTGGCGCCTCGAGTGGGTCAACGAGAGCCTCGTCAGCGGCACCGGCATCGGCATGGTCATGCCCCAGCGCGTCCAGCCCGGTGAGCTCGCGGCAGACCTCTCCTTCTCCGCGCCCTTCTCGCTCGGCCTGTTCTTCCTGTGGATCTACGCCCTCGGTCTGCTCCGCGGCGTCGAGATCCACCCCATCAACTACGTCTTCATCGCCGGCGCCTTCTTCGCCTTCGACCTGCTCTTCGCCTACACCGCCGACCACCTCCCCGTCGAGGTGGCCTTCGGCCTCGCCAGCTTCGTGAGCGTGGGCCTCGTCGTCTCCTACCTGCGGCTCGCCGTCGGGAGCCGCTTCGCGTTCGTCGAGGCCGGCCTGGCGCAGGTGCTCTACCAGGTCGGCTTCGCGCTCGCGCACTTCTGGGACGGCTTCACCGGCCTGACGATCACGGTCCTCGGCATCGGCACGCTCTTCGCGCTGATGCAGTTGACCGGGCGCATCCGCTGGGCCGAGGTGCTCTCT
>CAJBVW010000488.1 GCA_903959175.1 uncultured Pseudomonadota bacterium | reverse complement strand
GTGTGGCCGCCCTCGCCCGTGAATACGGCGTTCGCCGCGAGAAGATCTACGAGGTTCGCGAACGGGCCCGGAGTGCCGTCGCGGAGGCCTTCGTGGCGCGCGGGACGCCCGCTCGGGGCACGCGTACGCTGTCCTTCAATGACGCAGACATCGCCCGCACGGTGATCGCGTTGCGGGTGGCAACGCCGTCCTCCATCCGAGACGAGGTGGCCCTCCTCCCCATCATCTACGGAACGGGGTGGAGCTACGGAAAGATCCAGGCCACCTTGGTGGAGGCAGAGCAGGAGGCGGCGAACCGCCTTCGGCAGGTGGACCTCTCCTCGGTCGAGAGCGTGGCTTTGGATGAAATGTTCAGCCAGGGACGCCCTGTGTTCGGGGGGATCGACCTGGACAGCGGCTACCTGCTGCTGCTGGATGTGTGCCCCAGCCGGAGTGGCGCGGAGTGGGCCGAGGTGCTGGGCGCGCTCGGCCACGGCCAGCGCCTGTCGCCGTCCGTCGTGGTCAAGGACGCCGGTTCGGGGCTTGCCGCCGGAGTCAGTGCGGCCTGGCCCGATGCCGAGGAGCGTGACGACCTCTTCCACGCGGTGTACCAAGTCGGACTGGAGGCCGCTCATCTGGAGCGGCGCGCGTACAAGGCGATCGGAACGGTCGAGGACCTGGGAAAGCGGCTACGGCGGACGACGACCGAGGCAAAGTGCACGGCGCTCGAGACGGAGCTCGCCCAGGCGCACGAACGGATGACCCAGAGCATCGACCGCTACGACCGCTACGAGGCCCTCCGGCGCCAGGTCCGGCGTATGCTCGCGCTCACCGAGCGAGGGAGCGGCGAGCTTCGCAGCTCCTCCGAGGTGACCGAGGCGCTCACCATCGTCGCGGACGAGATGCTGGCGCTCGGTGGACGCCGCGTCCTCAAGATCGCGACGTACCTCCGCAACCGAGCGGCGGGCCTGGGACGATATCTCGACGCCCTCCAACAAAGGCTCGACGCCGCGGCCGAGGCAGCCGGCGGCTCCGTGGCCACGGCGGCCGCCGTTCGTGCGTACCAGGCGAGCCTGGAGGTCCACCAGGGAGGGCCGTGCTGGGACCACAAGGCACGGCGCGACGAGCTGAAGGCGGCGACGCGTCACCTGCTCGACGCCACTGCGCACGATCCCCAACGGCTCCAAAGCGTGTTGGCCCTCGTCCTGCCCATCCTGGTCGCGCGCCATCGCGCCTCGAGCAACATCGAGAACCTCAACTCGGTCCTACGGCCCTACCTCGCCGTCCAGAAGCACGCGCAGCAGGGCTTCCTCAACCTGTTCCGGTTCTACTGGAACACGCGCAACCGGGAATGGGGGCGCCACAAGGGGACCTCGGCCCACGAGGTCCTCACGGGAGAGGTCGTGCCGGATTGGCTCACGTTCCTCGGCTACCCGCCGAGCCAGGGCGCGCCCGCGGCCTGACCGCCTGGCCGGATACCCTTGTCGCCATCACGTCGCGAGTCCCGCGCGCGCGGGAGAGCGCATGCGCGTCGAGACGATGTGTACGCGACCGGAGGCGACATTTGATCGGTGCCGAAAAATGAACCCATCCTCGCCCACGGATCCTCCCACGGTCCCGCGACTTTACGCTCTCTCGCGGGAGATCGCGATGTCCCCACGCCAGCATCCGATGGGCTGGTAGTCCGCGACGGTGCGCGTGAGCGCGCCGCGATCGATGTCGGGGAGGAGCTCCGCAACGAGCGCGGCCACCTGCTCGGCGGGGGCTTCCCGCGCGTGGTGCCGCCCCTTGCGGTACGCGCGCAGGAAGGCGCGGGCGACGTCCGCCCGGAGCCATTCGGGAGAGGCGCAGAGGCTGCTGAACGGGACCGTGCCGACCACAGCGCCGACGGACGCGAGCACGCGACCGTTCGCCCCTCGGGATGGAGCTTCAGGTACCGCTTCAACGACGCGGCGGCCCCGGGGAGGTCTCCCCGCGTGTAGAGCAGGAACGCCAGGATCTTGTGGCCCCCGAAGAAGTCCGGGTTCTCGCCGAGGAGGTACCGGATCTCGGCGATGCCGCCGTTGACATCCGTCTTGTCGCGGTTGTCCTTCGGGGAGATGACGTGGAGGGTGCGGACGCCGGGGTTGCGGCTGTCGCGGATGAAGACCACCGCGTTGTAGTCGAAGTAGAGCAGGTCCCAGCTCGAATCCTGGAGGAGCGCGTCCGCGATGGCGCGCTCGGGCCGCACGATGACGAGGTTGACCCCGTACTGGTCGAGGAGCGCCTCCCAGCCCGGCTCGGCGCGGGAGATCCGGAGGTGATCGTCGAGGACCTTCCCTTGGTAGACCTCGATCCGGCCGTCCACGAAAACCGGCAGCTCGGGCGCCTGCCAGAGCAGGTAGCCGCCGAAGTTGTAGTCGTTGTAGAGCGGCCCACCCAGGTGGTGCCGCTTTAC